>JARFRM010000208.1 GCA_029287235.1 Thermoanaerobaculales bacterium | reverse complement strand
ACGGGTCCCGTTGCCTCGACCTCGAGCCGTTTCACATCGCCGTTATGGCCGGGATTGACGACCGCGATGATGCTGTTTCTCTGGATCAGCTCGCCACCCCGGACGGTGAGATCGATATCCCCCTCGGATCTGCCCGTGGCGCCGTCATAGACCTCCACGTTGAGGGTGACGGTGGCCGAGCCCGGGTTGAAGGCCGCGATGTGGCTCCGTTCGAGCCCGCTGAGACTCTCCACCTCGCGAAGACCGAGCAGGTGGTAGGTCGCGCCCGGCGCGAGAAGCTCGCTCGGCAGCATGCCGGGAATGAGTTGGCCCGCTGTTCCGGCGACCTCACCCTGACCGTCACGGAACAGAGCGAACTCACGGCCGCTCGCACTGATCAGGGTGCCGTTCTGGGTGGTGAGGCGCAGGGCGCCGACCCCTTGGATCGCGAAGAGCTCGCCGACGATGTCATCGAAACCCATCGTTCCGCCGCCCGGGATGGTGAAGGTGGTGTCGGCGGCGACTCCCGGCTGACCACGGGCAAAGAACTCTGCCAAGACCACCGCGTCGCCCGAGCTGTGGTTGGTGACGCTGGCGGATCCGCTGAACTCGTTGAACCCCTGGATCGGCCCGACCTCGAGCAAGGTCACCTCCGGGGCGCCGAAGATCGCCGGGAGGATGGTCGTCGGGTCGCTGGTCCCTTCGTAGACGATGTTGCCGTCGAGGATGCTGGCGTATGCCAACGCCACGCCGGATCTCACCTCCACCGCGACCACGATATTGTCGCGCGGGGCCAGCCCGAAAACGTTGAAGATGTTGTTCAGCTGACGGTTGCCCCCGTTGTCCAGGTTGAAGGTTCTACCCGCCGCCAGATCTGTGCCGATCGGGTCCTGCGGCGTGACGATGACCTGGGTGCCGTTCATCAAACCCATCAGTCCCACGTTGACGCGATACACCTGGGCATTGACGGCGCTCGCCAGATAGCCCACCTCTCCCGGACCCAGGGCGTCCGCCTCACGAAGCGCCGGGAAGAACTGGCCGAATTCGCTGCCATCGTCGTTTTGGGCGAAGACCACGCTCTGTGCCAAGAGCATGTCGTCCGCGCTCAGCTGCTCGCCTTCATCCCTCAGCTCGAGCAGGAGACTGCCGACGGCGGTTTCGTTGCCGCTGAATCCGAACCAGGCCGAGAGGGGGTCGGCAACCTCGAGCAAGGTGTCGCCGGGAAGGGGCACCACAGCGGTTCGAGAGGCTCCGCCGAGGTCAGCCCGCGGCGTGTAGGTAACGACAACCTCCTTGTCCCCGCCGCTGGAGTTGAACAGCTCGACGCGGGAGGTGAAGAACGCTCCGCTGCCCTCGACGCGGGCCACCGCCGGGATGGCCACCGTCCGGTACGCCTGGGTGAAGGCCTGCCAGCCGAAATCTTCGCTGGTGAGTGACACGAAGGGCGCCATCGAGATGCCGGAGCAGATCACGGCAACGGCTACTACTGAAGGATTGAAGCGTTTCACTGTCGACCTCCTTGAGGTTGTGTCTCGTCGAATCGCTAAAATTCCGGTCGTCTGGTCGAAGTACTCGGCCCCGATTGGCCGACCTGTATAGAGACAGTGTCTCGAACAGCTCCGATCGGACACCTCGCCACGAGGGGTTACACTTCGATGGTGAAAAAGATTCCTGACATGCTGGTGCGGCTGGCTGCCGCCGACTGGTTCAAGGTCCCTTTGCTGACCTTTGTTCTCACCCGTGTTGGAATTCTCGCGGTGGCCTACCTCGCCGATCCCCTGATCCTCGACAACACCGTGCCTCCGCCCTACCACATCCGCCCCGACAACATTTTGCTCGACGTATTCGGCAGCCGGTGGGACACCGGTTTCTACCTCTCGATCGCCGACGAGGGCTACCGCTATGGCGGTCCCGGGCTGCCGTCGGTTGCGTTCTTCCCCCTGCTTCCGCTGCTGATCCGTGCTCTCACGCCGCTGGTCGGCGATTCTCTCGTGGCCGGATTGCTGGTCACCAACCTCGCCCTGCTTGGGGCATCGATTCTGCTCTACAAGCTGGTCGAGGTGGAGTTCAGCCCTGCGGTGGCGGATCGCTCCGTGTGGTACCTGCTCATCTTTCCTGCATCCTTCTTCGGTTCGGCCATCTACAGCGAGTCGTTGTTCCTGCTGGGGGCCATCGGGGCGCTGTACTTCGCCCGCAGAGGATCATGGCCCCTCGCGGCCTTGTTCGGATTCTGCGCCGGTTTCAGCCGGCTGATCGGGGTCGTTGTCGCGCCCATGCTTCTCCTCGAGTGGTGGACGCAGTACCGCAACAGGGCCCCTGAATTCCGACCACCTTTGGCCGGTCTTCTCGCTGCACCCGCCCCTGTCGTCGCCACCGGCGCCTTCATGTTCTACCTGTGGCGGGTCTTCGAGAATCCGCTGGCGTTCGCGCACGCATCGTCGGCCTGGGGCCGCGTGGCTCGTTCACCGCTGGCCACCGTGGGCGATCTCTTCGAATCGCCGGATCAAGGCTGGGCGACGGCGCTTGCCGCCGGGTCCCTGCCGTTGGACAACTGGATCGATCTGATCACGGTGCTGTTCTTCGTGGCCCTGGGCTTCGTCCTCCTCCGGCAGCGCAGGTGGGGCGAAGGAGCGCTGGTCACCCTGGGCGCCTTGATCCCCCTCAGCTCGGGGCTCCTGATGAGCCAGCGGCGCTACATGTGGGTCCTCTTCCCCGTCTTCATCCTCCTCGCCCGGTGGGGAGAGCGAAAGTGGGTGGACCGGGCCATCACGGTGTTCTTCATCCTCGGCCTCGGTCTGTTCACCGCCCTGTTCTCCAATTGGTACTGGGTCGGGTAGCCGCGTCCGGGTGGAGTCAACCTCGGCCGGGCCGACACCTACTTCCTGAACCAACATCCCAGCGGTGAGGAGAGCGCTCACACCCGGGCTGATCCCGGCTCGTAGGGCCGGGTAACCATGCGCATGCGTCCCCCATACGTGCCAGATGGGATGAGTAGGCCGGTCTCCTAAAACGGCGTAGCACAATGCTCGCCAAATCTATTGCGGGCTCGAGGCCCAAGATAAGGAGACCGGCATGGAGTATTGTGGCATCGACCTACACGCTGAGCAAAGTCAAATCTGCATCCTGGACGAGGACGGCGAGGTGATGGAGACCTCGAGGGTCCGGACATCGCGCAAGGCGCTCGAGCGTTTCTTCACCCGAGATCGGATGCGCGTGGTGATGGAAGCTGGAGGATCGTCCCCCTGGGTGTCTCGCCTGCTTGAATCTCTCGGCCACGAGGTCGTGGTGTGCAGTCCTCGTCGAGTGCGGCTGATTGCAGAGAGCAAGTTGAAGAACGACCGTGTCGATGCCGAAGTGCTCGCTCGCCTCGTCCGACTTGACCCCGAATTTCTCCGACCGATCCAACACCGTAGCGAAGAAGCGCAGCTGCTGCGGGCAAACCTCAAGGTACGAAGCGCCATGGTGGAGGCCAGGACGAAGTGGATCAACACCATCCGAGGGCTGTTGCGCAGCTTTGGCTACAAGGTATCCGGCAAGGCGCCGCACACCTTTGTCGATCGGGTCGACAAGATTGAGCTGCCCGCGGACCTCAGGGCTGTCATCGAGCCGCTGCTCGAGCAGCTCGATCTTCTCACTGGCGAGATCACTCGCCGCAATGAGCACCTGGAGGAGATGGTTAAGGACCTGCCCGAGGTCGAGCATCTTCGGGGGATTCCCGGTGTCGGCCCGGTCGTCGCGACGTACTTCGTGCTCACCATCGATGACCCAAATCGATTCAGAAGGAGTCGTGACGTCGCCTCATTTTTTGGACTCCGACCATCCATGAGGGAATCCGCCTCGGTGTCACACTTCGGGCGGATCACAAAAGAAGGCGACCCTGAGATGCGGCGACTCCTCGTCCAGGCGGCGCACGCATGTCTTCTCACCAAGGCTGATTCGGAGCTCAAGAGGTGGGCTCTCGCGATTGCCGAACGCAAAGGAAAAGGCAAGGCCGTCGTCGCACTCGCCCGGAAACTCTCTGTATTGATGCACCACCTCTGGGTCACTGGCGAGATCTATCAAGCTTTTCCAAACAAAGATGCTACTCAAGCAGCCTGACCATTGGAGGATCGAGAACCGATGAATGACCTTGGATGATCCCTACGACGAGATACGGGCGACTCCGGTAGTGCCTTGGAAGAGCTCTCGGTCCAACACCGAGCGCCGGCAGTCCGTGTGCCAGATAGGAGCGTCCACCCTAGTCGGACCCCACCATGCACCGACCGACACCATCACCGGTCACCAGAGTGCGGATAGAAGCGAGACGGGCCGATCATCCATCGCAACCATCGCATTTCAGCCAATGACCGAAAGGAGCCATCGCAGGAGGAACTGAAGTCCTTGACAGCACCGGCCTACTCATAGAAGGTACGGCACATGTGCGTCCCCCATACGTGCTATGTATGCCAGGCACGGAGATACGGAGTTGTGAGGCGTAACTCCGTATCCGGCACCGATGAGCCGGGTATACTGTGTTCAAGCCCCAGAGGAATCTCGAAATGACCCGCGGTTGCAGCCTGGGGGCGAGCGAGGTGTGGAATGTTTGATTCTCGGGTCCCGATTCGCGTATCGAAAACCGTGTCTGCCTTTCTTCTCGGATTCACCGTGGTCTGTTGGGCGCCACCCTGCGCGGCCCAATCTGCACAGATGCTGCAAGAGCTCGCGCCTGGGTCACGGCCGGGAGCGGGTGGGGACGTCGACGAGATGGTCGCGCTCGGGGACGAAATGGTCTTCGTGTGGCAGGGAGAACCCTGGATCACCGACGGGACGCCCGAGGGCACCCGGTGGATCAAGGACATCAACCCTGGCGTGGGCAACTGGTCGCGGCCCCATGATTTTATCGAACTCGATGGGGGGCTCCTTTTCTCGGCCGCGGACGACGTCGATTGGGGTGTTCAACTGTGGCGAACGGACGGGACGGATGAGGGGACCTGGATGATCGCCGATCTCTGCCCGGCGTGTTGGGGGGGGTCGGTGAACCACCTGACCAGGATGGGTGATCGCGTCTACTTTACGGCTCCCGCGGAGGGCTTTGGGATCGAGCTCTGGTCCACCGACGGAACGCCGGACGGAACGCAGATGGTCTCGGATATCTGGCCGGGATCGCTCAGCTCGAGGCCGTGGTATCTGGCCGAGCTCGACGGCAGGCTGCTGTTCTCAGCGGAAGACCCTCTCTACGGACTCGAACCATGGGTGTCCAACGGCACAGCGGGAGGAACCGAGCCGCTGGCCGACATCGCACCCGGCCAGGACTGGTCGAGGCCGTACGGCCTCACCGTCGCCAACGACCTCGTGTTCTTCAGGGCTGGAAACGACCGGGTGGGTGGCGAGCTGTGGTGCAGCGATGGAACACCGGCCGGCACGCGGATGGTCGCTGACATCGCTCAGGGAAGCGCGAGCTCGTCCCCGGATGCGTTCGGTGTGTTGGACGATGAGCTCGTCTTTCAAGCGTTTCATCCCGCGGTGGGCCGTGAGCTGTGGCGGAGCGACGGTACCACCTCGGGAACGGCTTTCATCGCCGATATCAACCCCCTTGGCGACTCCAACCCCAGAGGTTTTTTCGAGTTTGACGGGCATCTGTTCTTCTCCGCCGACGACGGCGTGCACGGCAACGAGCCGTGGCTGAGCGACGGAACGTTGGGTGGGACCAGCATGCTCATCGACATCCAGACCGGGGCGGGCGATAGCCGTCCCTGGGACTTTGTCGAGTTCGACAACCGTCTGTGGTTCTCGGCAATGACCGATGGCGACTTCGGGCAACTGTGGCTGAGCAACGGGACCGCAGCCGGGACCAAGCAGGTTTCCGACTTTCAGTACCTCGGCCCATACGGCCTTCTCAACTTGGGACCGGCGGGCTCCAACGGCGTCTACTTCACGACCTATGGTACGTGGAGTTCGACGGCAGAGCTGTGGCGAACCGACCAGGCTTCGCCGAACGGGTTGAAACGAGTGGCGACCACCGACCGGCCGAGACCGCTGTTGGTGGAGCCACCGGTCGCCATCGGCCACCGAATATTCATCGCCGCGGACGATGGCGAACACGGCTACGAACTCTATGTTCACGAACCGGGGCACGGGGTGAGGATGCTCGGCGACATCAACCCGGGCGACGCGGACGGTGTCCACTTCACCTACCACGGGCGGATCGCCGGTTTTGATGGCTGGACCTATTTCGGGGCCACCACCCCGGATGAAGGCTCCGAGCTCTGGCGGACCGACGGGACAGTCGACGGGACCGAGATCTTCCTCGACATCCGTCCCGGTCCGGATTCCTCGAGCCCAGACGATATGGTGGTGATGGGACCCCACCTTTATTTCGTTGCCCGGGGCGCCGACACCGACCGAGGTATCTGGCGGACCGACGGGACCGTGGCCGGTACCGAGCCTGTGGTGGTCATCGGACACGGCGGGTTTTCATCCGATGCGAACGTTGTCGCAGTCCTGGGAGATCAGATTTTCTTTTCGGCGAGGGAGTCCACCACCGTGCCCACCAAGCTCTGGGTCACCAACGGCACCGCCGCGGAGACCACCCTGGTGGAAACCATCGTCGCGTCGTGGGCGAAGGTCGCTGTCGGGCGGCTCTTCTTCTCGGGGAGCCGGTCTGGAGACGGTCCGGAACCGTGGGTGTCAGACGGAAGCACGGCCGGGACTTTCAAGCTCGCAGATATCACCCCGGGGGGCGATGGGAGCTTTCCCCGTGGGTTCCTGGAACTCGCCGGTGAGGTGATCTTCTTTGTGGCCGACTGGAATGAGTGGGGTCTCTGGAAGACCGACGGTACACCACAAGGGACCGTCGAAATTCTGAAGCAATCGTTCGTTCCGGGTGGTGCCGGGGTTTACGGATCGCTCGATCCGGAAAACATGGTCGTGTACGAGGGTTTGGTTTTCTTCACCGCAAGAGACGAATCGCACGGGGTCGAGCTGTGGCGGACGGATGGTACGCCGGAGGGTACCCGGATGGTCCGGGACATCCGGCCGGGATCTCGCGGATCGGTCCCGACGGGGCTGACCGTCAGTGGCGGGCGTCTGTGGTTCTCCGCCACCGAAGGCGACCACGGGATCGAGCTCTGGACAAGCGATGGCACGACGACCGGGACCCGGCTCGCGGTCGATATCGCACCGGGTTCGTTCTCTTCAGAGCCGCAAGCCCTCGTTGATCGAGGCGGCACGTTGCTTTTCCTGGCCGAGAACATGACCCACGGTTTCGAGCTCTGGCTGGCCGGCGACTGGCTTTTCGCCGATGGCTTCGAGATCGGGAGCGCTGATGCGTGGGCGAACTCCCACTAAGATGGGTGCTGGGTAGATCCGGATCTGTTGGGGGGCCTGGGCTCCCTCAGTTGTATACGGCGTGAGTCTTCGGCCGCGGGCAGGACGGCGGTCGCGGGTGTCTTCCACTGAAATGGTCCAAGACAACCAAAGGAGGTCGGCGATGCTGCACGTAATCCTTCTCTCAATGGTAACTATTGGAACGACTGTCCAGCCCACGAATTTGACTCAATACGACCGGGGCCCAATGGAAATCTCCTCTGCCTCCATTGAGAGTTCGAATACCGTCACTGCGGCTGCGAATGTCGATCTGAAGCAAATCCGCGGTAGAGGCTCCGACCGGTTGTTCGCGTTACCCATCGACGCAACGGGCGACATTGTCGAGCTCGACCCGTGGACCGGCGCCGAGATCAATCGCTTTCCGGCGCCTGAGCCTTCGCTGCCAGGCCCGGAGGGCCTCGCCTTCAACGGCAAGAGCCTGTTCTACTACACGTCCTCCGGTTCGAGGACGCTGTGGGAGATCGACCCCGATACCGGTGCTGTGCTCGACGCCGACATCGTCACCGTCGGGAGCGGCGACTTCGACGGGATCGCAGCGGTCGCCGGTGCGCTCTGGCTCCTGGATTACAGCGCCATCGACATTCTCCAGTTCGACCCGGTGACCGACACCATCGTCCGCACCCTGGACATCGACGTCCTCAATCCAGGGGTTACGATCGTTGGCGGAATCTGTGGAATGACCGGTCCCGACGCCCTGATCGCCACTCAGTCACCGGGCGCGGTGTTCGAGATCGACCCGTCAACCGGTCTGGTTTCGAACACGTGGCCAACAGCTACCGGCACCCTCCTCATCTGGGGAGTTGCGGCCATCAACGGAGAGATCTGGATTGGCACCGGCACCGGTGCCGGTAGCCTCCATCGCTACGATCGCAATGGCGCCCTTCTGTCAGTCACTCCCCTACCGTACAACGTTTCCGCACTTGGAGGAGACGACCCAGACAACATACCGCGCCGCCTATTCGCCATACCAGACGACGCCTCGGGCGACATCGTCGAGCTCGACCTGGAATCCGGCGCAGAGCTCAACCGCTTCTTGGCTCCCTCGGCCCCCGTAGGCGGCCCGGACGGGCTCGCCTTTGACGGCAACAGCCTGTTCTTCTTTGCCGACGACGGGTCGGGGACGCTCTGGGAGATCGACCCGAACAACGGCGCCGTGCGCGACGCCGACCCTGTCACCGCCGGGTCGGGCTTCTATGACGGAATCGCTGCATTCGCCGGTTCAGTGTGGATCATGGACCACGTGCTCGCAGATATCCACCATTTCGACCCGGTGAGTGACACCGTCGTCGGTACTCTGGACATCGATGCCCTGAACCCCGGAATCACGATCGTCGGCGGAATCTGCGGCATCACCGGCCCTCACGCCCTGATCGCCACCAACACCATCGAAGTGCCGGCGAATGTTCACGAGATCGACCCTGGAACCGGCCTCGTCACGAACACGTGGGCCGCCGCCACCGGCGACTACATCTTCGGCGCCGCGGCTTCAAACGGCGAGGTCTACCTCGGCAGCGGAGACGGTCCTGGTGCCCTCTACCGTCACGACCGCGCCGGCGTCCTGCTGTCAACCGTCAATCTTCCCTACAACGTCTCCGCTCTCGGCGCCGACGATGCCGGCACAGTCCCATGGGAGCTACCTATTTTTGCCGACGGATTCGAGAGCGGAGACACCTCGGCCTGGACAACGGTGTTGCAATAGCGTAGGGAACATTGTGGAACCCCGCGCTGGCACTGGACTCCATGGGCAGGAATATCCGCCAGTACAGCAGTAGCGAAATCACAACTGTGGACCTGCGGCACTCATTGTGGAGATCTGGCCGGTGGTTCTATGATGGTAGGTGAGACAACGCAAAGGGGACGGGTCAAAGGTGATTGGCACCTACTGGGCATGGCCATGAACGACTCCGCGCATCGGCGATTTGTTGACGCGCGTTTCACCTACGAGGGTGTTGCCCTTCCAG
>JARFRM010000124.1 GCA_029287235.1 Thermoanaerobaculales bacterium | reverse complement strand
GCAGAGGCCCCGGGCCGCCTCCCCGACAGCTCCTTGGTCTCGCCGCGGTAGCTCAAGATTGCGGCCCAGGCGCCCGCGTCATTCTTCCCCGAGTGGGCGACCGCGGTGAAGAGGTGCACCGCGTCGAAATCGTCCACCGGCAGCGGCGCGCGGGGAATGGCCGCCGAGGCCAGCTGATCAGCGCGTTCGTTCCACTTGTCGCCGGTGTGGCCGCGAACCCATTTCCACTCGATCCGATGACGCTCGATCTCGACGTTGAGCGCCTCCCAGAGATCACGGTTGGCCACGTCCTTCTTGCCGGCAGTCTTCCAACCCGTCGCACGCCACTTGGTCATCCACTCGGTGACACCCTTGCGGACATACTGGGAGTCGGTGAAGAGCTCGACCCGGTGGGGTCCGTCCAGCGATCTCAAAGCCTCGATGGCGGCCTGGAGCTCCATCCGGTTGTTGGTTGCCTTAGGATCCGCCCCGTTCATCTCGATCGGTTTGCCGTCCGGATGAAGAACGACGGCGCCCCATCCGCCCGGTCCAGGGTTCGGACGGCACCCGCCGTCGGTGTAGATGGTCACAAAAGGGAGGGGGGCTGTCATGTTCAGAGACGTTAGCCCAGCCAAGACGGTTGGGCAAACGATGGGGCAAGATGCTCGATCCAGCATCGAGCCGGCCCACGGTCGGCGAGGAGGCTGCACCGCATAGATTTGTTGCACCGCAACAGAATCTCTGCGGCGCGCCTCCTAGTGCGCCTGTCCGCCCAGCGCCCACCACTCCGGGGTGGTGACCAGCAACTGCTCGGCATCCGTCGGGCCCACCGGATGGGCGAACCAGTAGCCCTGGCCCTCGTGGCATTGGAGCCGGCGCAGCCTGTCGGCCTGATCCGCAGTCTCCACCCCCTCGGCGATGACCCCGATTCCGAGGCCGTTGGCCATGGTGAGGATGGTTTCGATCATGGTCGGAGCCCCGGTTCCCAGAGCGCTGATGTAGGACGGGTCGATCTTGAGGGTGTCATAACGGAAACGTTCGAGAAAGCTCAGGTGCGAAACACCACTGCCGAAGTCGTCCACCGCGAGCCTGACGCCCAAACGGCGGAGATCCTGGAGCTTGGCAAGGGCCTGCTCACCGTGGCGAACTACAACCTCCTCGCGGAACTCGAGGCGGAGGGCCGATGGCTCGAGACCGGTCTCGGTCAGGATCTCACGGGTGCGGCCCACCATGTCGGCCTGCATGAAGAGGCGATCCGAGATGTTGATGGCCACCCAGAGCGACGGGTTTTCGGGGAATCTCCCGCGCCAGTCGACCATCTGACGGCAGGCGTTCTCCATGGCCCACCAGCCGATCACGCCGGCCAGTCCCGACTCCTCGGCGACCGCGAAGAACTGGGCCGGCGTGAGCAGACCACGATCGGGGTGGCGCCACCTGAACAGCGCCTCGAACCCGACCACCCGACCGCCGTCGAAAGACACCACCGGCTGGTAGTACATCACGAACTCGTCGTTGTCGACCGCGTGTCGAAGCTCTTCTTCCAAGCGCAGGAGGGCGACCGCAGAGCGGTGCATCAACGGGTCGAAGACCTGGGTCTGGCCCCTCCCGGCGGATTTGGCGCGGTACATGGCGACATCCGCGTCGTGAAGGATCTCGTCGGGATCGTCGTATCCCGTGGCGCTCAGGGCGATGCCGATGCTCGCCGAAACCTCGAGCGAGCGGTCGTCGACGGTGAACGGGGCCTTGAGCCGGTCCTGGAGCCGTTCCGCCACGTGCAGCGCATCGGACACGCTGGTGGCGTTGGCCACCAGGATTCCGAACTCGTCGCCACCGAGCCGAGCAAGGGTGTCGCCGGGGCGTAGGAATCGTGCGAGCCGCTGGGATATCTCGACCAGGAGACGATCGCCCACCGAATGTCCAAAGGTGTCGTTGACCCTCTTGAAACGATCGAGATCGAGGAAGAGCACCCCGAACGGAGATCCCAACTGGCGTTTCATCGTCTTGAGGGCCACCGCCAAACGGTCTTTGAAGAGGACCCGATTCGCGAGCCCGGTGAGCTCGTCGTGGAGGGCGCCGAATGCCAACAGCTCTTCCGCGAGCTTGCGCTCGGTGATGTCGGTCATCGATCCGGCAATCCGGCGAGTCTCACCGCTCAGGCTTCGAACCGCGAGACCCCTCGACAACACCCAGAGATAATCGCCTCCGGTTCCGCGGACCCGAAATTCATGGACGAAGTGACGGGCGTTGCCGCTCAGATGCTCGATGAGCATGTCCTTCAATCCCGAGAGGTCGTCCGGGTGAACCCGGTCGAACCAATGTTGTGGGTCGGCGACCACGTCGCGCTCGGGAAGGCCGATGAGAGCATTCCACCGGGCCGAGTAGAACAGAGTGTCTCGATCGAGATCCCAATCCCACAGCCCGTCGCTGGTCCCGTCGATGGCCAGCGAGTAGCGCTCGGCGTCGCGACAGATCTTGCAGAGCGCACGCTGCCGCTCGACCGATGTCACCAGGCAGCGCCGCACGCGGTCGGGCTCGATTTCCGAACGGACGAGGAAGCCCTGAGCGCCCTGGGCGATCGCCCTCAGCGCGACATCCTCATCGTTTCCGTCGGCCAAGATCGCGATCGGGACATCGGGAGCGCAGTCATACATTCGTTGGAACGATGAGAGCCCGGTGCTGTCGGGGAGATCGAGCCCGAGCAGAACCACATCGACACCACCCGCCGTTACCCGTTTGACCGCACCGGCCAGGGAATAGGCCGAATCCGTGACGATGGAACTCGATGCCCTCGCCAGCTGGGATCGGATCAGATCCGTCTCGGCCCTGCTCGCCAGGACCGTCAACACCCGGAGGCGGTCATCTCTCACCACGATCTCCAGCTCGGCGGTGACGGCCGAGGCATCCTCCGGCGGTGTGCCGGTGACCCCTCGGCGATCCTGCGCGGGCGCGTTCCTGCTCTCTTGACCCATTTTTTCCGTCCCAGACTTGCGTGGAGCCTATCAAATGAGCGGCCCCCGTCAACCTCCCATTCGTCAACGATGTGTTAACTCTTGCAATCGCATCACGCCAAGACAGTTCAGACATGAGACCGGTTTCGTTGTCCATCTCGAGACGGCTCAGCTGTTTGCGGCATCAGTACATCGAAAACGCCGACGCCGATTCAAAAACCCCGGATGGAGGCGGCGAGGTTCAGGAGGGTCTCATGCTCGTCGGCGATTGACGCCGAAGACCCGAATGAGCAGGTCGAGGAGGCCCGGTGTGTGGCGGGCGAGGAAGGCTCCCAGTTTGCCATGAAAGGTGATCACCGCTTCGCGTTTCCTGCGCACCACCGCCGACACCATCTTGCGCGCCGCGGTGTCGGTGCGCATTCTCAACCATCGGGGAATCGTGTCGCCCTTTTCGGAGTCGCGTCGGCCCTCGTTGTCGACCTGGCGGATCTCCGAGTCGATGAAGCCCGGGGCGAGTAAAGTGACCGACACCCCCCGCGGCCGCCACTCGTTGCGCAACGCCGCCGCCAGGGCTCCAACCGCGAACTTACTCATGGCGTAGGGCGAGGTCCCCGGGAGAGAGACATGACTCATGACCGACCCCATCACCGCAAAAGACCCGCCCGAAGCCTCGAGCGCATCCAGGGAGGCAAAGGCTGTTCGGAGGACGCCGAAGACGTTGGTCTCGAACTGCCGGCGGTAGTCGTCGAGATCGCGCCGGTGGAACCACCCGGTGACTCCGAAGCCGGCGTTGGCGATGACGAAGTCGATCCGACCGAGGGCCTCCAGACCGGCGGCCACCGCGGCTTCGAGTTCGCCATCGGCTGTGACATCGCACCGGGCCACGATGGCGCGACGTCCCTGGGCGCGGAGCTCGAGGGCGAGCGCCTCGAGCCGATCCCAGCGCCGGGCGGTGAGAACGAGGTCGGCGCCGCGGCGAGCGAACTCCCTCGCCATGGCGGCGCCGATCCCCGCCGAAGCTCCGGTGATGAACGCCACCTTGCCCTCGAGTCGTTTGGCCATTCGGAATCCCTTTCGCGCAGACGAGCAGGTTAGGAAGTTAGGAAGTTAGAAAGTTAGAAGGTTAGAAGGTTAGAAGGTTAGAAGGTTAGAAGGTTAGAAGGATAGAAGCTTAGAAGGTTAGAAGGTTATTGGACTAGTATCCTCACCTTCTGACTCTCTCACTCTTTCACCTTCTAACCTTCTAACCTTCTAGCCTCCTCACTCCTCACTCCTCACTGCTCACTGCTCACTGCTTACACATCCTACCCGTACCCGCTCAAACCCGTCGATCGAGCGCCCGTATACTCATCCGGCACACACTGGTGCCTGTAAGGAGTCCAGGAGATGACCACCAATCGACGCGAGTTCGTCCAACTTTCCGTGCTCACCGCCGGCGCCGCCGGTCTTGCAGCTGCCGCTCGAACCCGAAAAGCCGACGCCGGCGAGGCCTCGTCGCCGCTCAAGATCCTCGTCCTCGGGGGGACCGGGCTCATCGGCCCGCCCATGGTGGAGTACGCCCTCGCCCGAGGCCACGAGTTGACCCTCTTCAATCGCGGCAAGACCAACACCCACCTCTTCCCCGATGTGGAACGC
>JARFRM010000108.1 GCA_029287235.1 Thermoanaerobaculales bacterium | reverse complement strand
ATCGGGGAAGATCTCTTCGAATTCTGCAAGTGTTTGGGGAAAATCGCGCCAAATTGCCTCAAAGTCCACCATCTGTGAGTCTCCCTTGTCTCAGGTTATGGTTTATTTATACCATAACCTTAACGAAGGGGATAGGTATGGTTCGGGCTAGCGGCGGGCACGGCCGCGCCCCTACGGGACGGGGCCGCACTCGCTGCCGTCGAGGATGCGTCGAGATACAACGAACCACGCCACGGCAACAACCGCCGCGAATCCGGCGGCGACCACGAACGATCCGGACCCACCCGCAGTGGCGTACAACGGGCCGGCGGCGGCGGTTCCGATCACGATCCCGAGACCGAAGACCAGCCCGGAGTAGAGCGCTTGCGCATTCCGGCGCGCGCCTTCGGGAACCAGTTGCTGGACCAGTTGGACTCCGGCGAGGTGTACCGTCGCAAAGGTGATGGCGTGGCCGAGCTGGGCGATCACGAGGATCGGGAGGGTTGGCGGCAGGGCCAGCAGGAGCCAGCGCAGGGGCGTCAGTCCGAGAGCCAGGCCGAGCAGGCCACGGAGCCCGAGCCGCCGTTGAAGACTCGAGCCCTTGACGAAAACCGCCAACTCGGCGAGCACCGCCAACGACCACAGCCCGGCAATGAGGCCCGTGGGGAGCCCGGACTCTCCCAGGTGGATCGAAAAGAAACCGTAGTACGGTCCGTGCGAGATCTGGTGCAGAGTCAGAATCGCGAGCAGGGCCCACACCGCGCCCTGCACCCCCGCGCCGGACCCGACACCGTGTCTGGGGCGGGCCTCGCCCTCGAGGGAAACCGCGACCAGTCCGAGCGCGACCAGAGAGAACAGCAGGGCGATCGGAAAATAGTCGAGCCGACCGCCTCCGAGGAGGAACGCCGCCAGCGTGGCGAACACGATGAATCCCGCCGAGCCCCACCAGCGAACAAACCCGTAGCCCCGTGCCGGCGGTCGTTCCAGTACCGCCGCCTCGACAAGTGGCAGTACCGTGCCGTAGCCCAGTCCCATCACCAGAAAAGCCGCCCCCAGGACCCAAGGGTCGACCGCCCGAACCACCACCGCCGCCGCCGCGATCGCGGCCGCCATGTGGAGACTCAGCATTCCCGGGAACCAACGCCCCCGGTCAACCCATCCCCCGAGAAACGGCGCATAGCCGAGCTTGGCAAGGGAAAAAGCCGCCGTGACGAGTCCGACCGCCACGGCGTCGAGACCGCGCTCGGTCAAGAAAGGTCCGAGAAAAGGGAGCACCACGCCGAGCACACCGAAGTAGCAGGCATAGAAGGCGCCTGCCGGTTTTGACGGGACCGCGGTACTCGGATAGCGTTGAGTCATGAATGAAATCGCCATTGTCGGAGCCGGTCTTGCCGGACTCACCGCCGCGCTCAGGCTCACACAGGAAGGATATCGGGTCCGCATCTTCGAGCGCTATCCACGACCCGGAGGCCTCGCCAGGGCCCTCGAAATCGGGGGGGAGCCGCTGGAGGCGTTCTATCACCACATCTTCACAACCGACACCGACTATGTTGCCTTTGCCGAGGAGATGGGCCTCGGTGACGAAATCGAGTGGCTACCGTCCAAGATGGGGATCTGGGCCGACGGTCGTCTCTGGGAGTTCGGCACCCCCGCCTCTCTCCTACGTTTCGGGCCCCTGCGATTGATCGACAAGATCCGCTTCGGTCTGTCGACCCTCTGGCTCCAACGGCAGCGCGACCCACGACCCTTCGAGTCGGTGACCGCCTCCGACTGGATTCGGCGTTACCAGGGAGAACGCACATGGAAGACCGTGTGGGGGCCCCTTCTCTATCAGAAGTTCGCCGATGAAGCCGAGAACGTCGCCATGGTGTGGCTGTGGCGCAAGGTCTCCCTCAGGGGAGGCTCTCGATCTCGTTCGGGCATGGGCGAACGCCTTGGCTACATGCGGGGGTCTTTCATTCGGCTGGTAGAGACCCTGGTGGCGAAGATCGAGGCCGGCGGCGGCACCTTCCACCTCACCGAAGAGGTCCGCCGGGTCGAGACCGACGGCGGGATTTTTTCCATCGTCACCCGGCGTGACACCTACCGCGCTTCCAAAGTGCTGGTCGCAGCACCGATCCCGGATCACTTGGCGGTTGCCGGCCAGCTTCTGGCCGACGACGAGAGAACCGCTCTCTCCCGGCTCAGAGCCACCGGCGCCATCTGCACCATCCTCGAGCTCGAAAACTCGCTCACCCCATTCTACTGGCTCAATATCGCCGATCCGGAGATGCCCTTCGGCGGTCTCATCGAACACACCAACTACATTCCCGCCGACCGCTACGGTGGTCGGAGGCTGCTCTACATTTCCAACTATCTCTTCACCGACCACCCGCTCTACAGCGCTCCGAAATCAGAGATCATCGAGACTTATCTTCCTCACCTGAAACGGGTCAACCCGGCGTTCGACGCCTCGTGGATTCTCTCGAGTCACCACTTCAGGGCCGACTACGCCCAACCGGTGGTCACCATCGGCTACCGGGAACAGATTCCGCCGATGCGCACGTCGGTACGCGGTCTCTATCTGTGTTCAATGGCCCAGATCTTCCCCGAAGATCGAGGCCAGAACTACGCCATTGCCTATGGCGACAAGGTGGCCAAAGTCATGCTCGAGGATCTCGATCGAGGTGAAGGGTGAGAAGTTAGACGTTGCTCGTTGCTCGTTGCTCGTTGCTCGTTGCTCGTTGCTCGTTGCTCGTTGCTCGTTGCGACAAGATGGTGGACTCCCCTACCGGTCTGCCGAGCCGTATCTGGAAGAAATCCCATGGCTTCAATGCTATGAACGAGCATCCAGTGCCGAGAGACGAGTAACCAGAATCCTCACCAGCGACCGAAGGGAGCGCTGACTCTCTTACCTTCTAACTTCTCCGCTTCCCCTCGGGTCACCTCTCCCGTCGGAATCCTGTAGTACCATGTGGCCGCCCCGGCGATCACACGCCGACAGCCG
This sequence comes from Thermoanaerobaculales bacterium, assembly GCA_029287235.1. GTDB lineage: Bacteria > Acidobacteriota > Thermoanaerobaculia > Thermoanaerobaculales > Sulfomarinibacteraceae > JAHECW01. The sequence goes on along the minus strand of JARFRM010000108.1, from coordinate 41,688 downwards.
ACAGGAGGCAGAACTCGATGGCAGGAAAAGCAGTGGAAATCACCGATGCGAACTTCGAGGACACGGTGCTGAAGTCCGACAAGCCGGTTCTCATCGACTTTTGGGCTGTGTGGTGCGGCCCGTGCCGGGCCGTGGCCCCCATCGTCGAAGACATCGCCGAGGAGTACGACGGCCGTGCTGTGGTCGGAAAGCTCGACGTTGACAGCAATCGCGACACCGCGATGAAGTACGGGATTCAGGCCATACCGACCCTCTTTCTCGTCAAGGACGGCCAGATCGCCGACAAGATCGTCGGCAACGTCGCGGACAAGAACAACATCAGGGCAAAGCTCGACGCGCTCCTCTGACCTTTGTGACCGGCGCGGCTGAGCCGTTTCAGCGGTGCCGCGAGAACGGCCGTAAGGAGGAACAGCGGAACCCGGTCGAGTCCATCGTGCGAGGCCGGAAGACGGAGGGGTTATGGAAGTTCGAACCATCGGCGTGGTCGGGGCGGGTCAGATGGGCTGCGGTATCGCCCACGTCGCGGCGCTTTCCGGTTTCGACGTCATCCTCACCGACATCGACACCGAGATCCTCGACCGGGGGCGGGCGTCGATCGCGAGCAACCTCGACCGCCAGATTCGCCGCGGAACGGTGGACACGGCCGATCGCGACGCCGTCCTCGGTCGGATCCGCACCAGCAACCGCGTCAAGGACCACGTCGACTCGGAGATGGTTGTGGAGTCGGCCAAGGAACAGCTGGACATCAAAGCCGAGATCTTTCGCCAACTGGACGTCACCTGCCGAAAGACGACCATTCTGGCCTCAAACACCTCCTCGATCTCCATCACCCGGCTCGGGGCGGTCACCGGTCGACCGGGCGGCGTCATCGGCATGCATTTCATGAATCCGGTGCCGATGATGCGTCTGGTCGAGGTGATCCGCGGCCTCGACACCTCACCCGAGACTGTCGAGACCGTCAACGAAGTCGCCCGCACCATGGGTAAGACACCCGTCGAGTGCGCCGATCACCCGGGGTTTGTCTCCAACCGGCTTCTCATGCCCATGATCAATGAGGCGGTCTTCGCCGTCGCCGAGAACGTCGCCACGCCGCAGGCGGTGGACGAGATCATGACCCTTGGAATGAATCACCCCATGGGGCCGCTCGCCCTCGCGGATCTGATCGGCCTCGACAACTGTCTCTCGGTGATGCGCGCCCTCCAAACCGAGCTCGGCGACCCCAAGTATCGACCCTGCCCCCTGCTCATCCAGATGGTGGATGCGGGCCGTCTCGGCCGCAAATCGGGCCGCGGCTTCTTCACCTATCCGAAGGGCTGAAACGGTGCTGTGTCAGCTCTGCGGCGCCGCCAACCGCGACGGTCTCGAGAACTGTCGGAGTTGCGGCCAGAAACTCCTTGTCGTGTCCGGCCTGTCACCGGCGGACATGGAAGCCGATGATGAGCTCCTGCTCGAAGCCCAGGAACAGCTCGACGAACATCTACTCGAACGGATCACCTCCCTGGAGGAGGCGGTGCGTAAGATCGGGTCGGCGGTGTCGACCCTCGGCGATCGCTTCGGTCGTGTCGAACACAGCCTGGCCATCGCACACGCCGGAGTCGAGAACGTCGCAGGCCTGCTCGTGGAGGAGGGCGTCGTCACCCGGACCGAGATCGCCGATGGTTGGGAGCGAACGGCGAATCGGGAGCTCACCGCCCGGGATCTTGCACGACGACTTCGTTCGAGAGAGGCCCGGATCCTGTCGCACGCCAGACACGACGGTCAGGCCACCGAGGAGTTTTCCCGCAAGCTCCGCACCCTCGAACCTGCCCTCCTCGACCGTGATATCGACGGAGTGCACGCCATCCTTTCGGAGCTCGGTGAGATGGCCCCACTCAACGACGAGCTTTGGAGTTTCATCGGCGAAACCGCGTTTTCCACCGGCGAGCCCGAGATTGCCGCGTCCGCGTTCGAGCAGGTCCTCGACCTGAGGGGTCCTCACTTCGAGACCCTCGTCTATCTCGGCAACTCCGCGGCGGACCTCGGTCACTGGGATCAGGCACTGGATGCCCTCGACCGGGCGCGAACCATGGTCCCCGAGTCGTTCCTGCCCGATTTTGCCCTCGGCGGCATCGAGCTCCGGCGGGGAAACCACCGGCGCGCCATCCACCACCTCGAGGCCAGTATCGCCATGGAGGAACTCCCGCAGTCCCTCTATTTCCTCGGCAGCTGCCACCTTCAGCTCGGCGAAAGCGGACGGGCCATCTCCGCCCTCAAGCGGGCTGTCGAACTCGATCCCTCATTCGAAGAGGCCATCGACTACCTCGGCGCCGCCTATCTCCGGCGCGGGTGGACCAAGCTGGCCCTCGAGACCTTCAAGCGCCTCGAGAGCCTGGATCCTCAACGGCTGAGATACCGCGAAACCGTCCGCCTCCTCGCCGACCGGGCGCCGAGAGACCTCTCCAGCGGAGCGGTCCGGCTGCTGGAACGCGCCGATCTCGCTCTGGCCGACGGCGAGAGCGAGATCGCCCTCGATCTCTATGAGGCGGCGGGACGCGAGGCCCCGGGAGAGCCTGCGCTGCACGCCACCGCGGCCCTCCTCGCCTCGACTCTCGGTCGGACCCGACGCGCCGTCGCCCTTGCCCGGCGGGTCCTGGACGACCAGCCGGCCGGTTCTCCCTTTGCGGCCGCAGCCACCACAGCTTTGCTCGAATCACTGCGCGCCGCAGGACGACCGCGGGCAACGCGGCGAGTCGCCGACTCGATCTACCGCGAGGGAGCCGACGATTTCAGCCGCGGCATCGCGGCGTACGAGCTCGCCCTGGTGGAGTCCGAGCTCGACGGCGATCTCGGCCGGGCGAGATCCCTGGCGCGCGAGGCGCTCGAGACCACCCCGCGGGAGCTCCGCAGCTATCCTCTCGCCGCCCTCGCGGCCATCGCGTTGAGGCGAGGCCGCCTGACCGAGGCGCACAGCTATCTCGAGCGTGCCACCGAGCTGCGGGAGACCATCGGCCTGCGACCCGTCGGCAACGTCTTCGCCGCCGCCCTCGACCTCGCCGGACATGCATCGACGACGACCGAACCTAACTTTGAAACCGGACTCGACCACGAGCTGTTAACCCATGTTCGACGTCTGTCCAGCCTTGCGCGCGACCTTGCGCGCCGCTGACCGGACCGAGAGCAACGAGGAGCAAAGTATGCGCTGGAGCCAGACCTTCATTCACACCCTTCGTCAGGACCCCGCCGATGCCGAAGTCATCTCCCACCGTCTGATGGTGCGAGCCGGCTTGATCGCCAAGGTGGCGGCTGGAATCTACAGCTATCTTCCCCTGGCAACGCGCTCACTGGCCAAACTATCGGCCATCGTTCGAGAAGAGATGGCCGGCGCCGGCTCGGCGGAGCTGGCCATGCCCGCGGTCCAACCCGCGGAGCTGTGGCGGGATTCGGGGCGTTGGTCAGAGTACGGCCCAGAGCTGCTGCGGATCAAGGACCGGCACGATCGCGAGTTCTGCTTCGGCCCGACCCACGAGGAGGTCATCACCGACATCGTTCGCGGCACCGTCACCTCGTACAAACAATTGCCCGTCAACATGTATCAGATCCAGACCAAGTTCCGCGACGAGATCAGGCCCCGATTCGGACTCATGCGGGGCCGCGAGTTCCTCATGAAGGACGCCTACACCTTCCACGCCGACGACGAGGATCTCGATCTCGCCTATCGAGCCATGGAGCGGGCCTACCGGAGGGTCTTCTCCCGCTGCGGTCTCCGCTACACCCAGGTCGAGGCCGATACCGGAAACATCGGCGGCTCCGAGTCGCACGAGTTCATGGTGCTCGCCGAAACCGGCGAGGACGCGATCCTCTCGTGTCCCAAGTGTCACTACGGCGCCAACGTGGAAAAGGCGGAGACCGGCGCCCTCGAGCCGGCGCCCCCCTGGCCCCTCGACCCGACCGACGCTCCCCGCGAGGTCGACACACCGGATCAGCGAACCATCGAGGAGGTCTCGGACTTTCTCGGAATCGCACCCGCGCACCTCGTCAAGACGCTGATCTTCGAGACCGACGAGGGCTTCGTCGCCGTCCTCATCAGAGGCGATCTCGGGGTCAACGAGATCAAGCTCAAAAACGCCCTCGACTGCCTCCACCTCCAGCTCGCCGGCGAGCAGAAGATCCTCGATATCACCGGCGGCCCACAGGGATTCTCCGGCCCGGTCGGTCTGGAGAACATCCGACTCCTGGCCGACCCCTCCGTGATGGATCTGGAGGTCGCCGCCACCGGTGCGAACAAGGATCACACCCATGTTGTCGGGGTGGTGCCAAATCGCGACTTCACCCCCGATCAGGTGGTCGACGTCCGCCTCGCACAGGCCGGCGATCCCTGTCCGCGGTGCGAAGGCACCCTTATCGAGAAACGCGGCATCGAGGTCGGTCACGTCTTCAAGCTCGGAACAAAATACTCCAAGGCCATGCGCTGCACCTTCCTCGACGCCGACGGCGAAGAGCAACTCATGACCATGGGCTGCTACGGCCTCGGCGTCAGCCGAACAATGGCCGCGGCCATCGAGCAGAACCACGACGACAAAGGCATCATCTGGCCGCTGCCGGTGGCACCCTACGAAGTGGTCCTCGTGCTGCTCAACTCGGACAAGGAGGAGGTGGTCGGGGCCGCCGAAGAGCTCTACGGTCAGCTCGTTGACGCCGGCATCGACGTTCTCTTCGACGATCGTCCGGAACGCCCCGGGGTCAAGTTCAACGACATGGATCTCATCGGTTTCCCGGTCCGAGTGGTGGTCGGCAAGCGCGGTCTCGACAACGGCGAAGTGGAGCTCAGCCTGCGCCGAGACGGCGAGCGTCGTTCGACACCGATCAAGGAACTGGTGCCAGCGGTCAACGCGGTCCTCGATGAGCTGCGCGAGGAGATCGAAGACTGAGCACCGATCGCGATCGTGTCGTTGTCACAGGGATCATGGCCGTGATCCTGGCGACTCTGGTCTCGGCCGGCTGCGGCCCACGTACCGACGACCATCCACCGGCGAGACCACACGAACCGCCCAGCATCATTCTGGTTCTCATTGACGCCCTGCGGCGCGATCACGTGGGCCTCTACGGTTACCCAAAGCCGACGACGCCGTTCATCGACGCCCTCGGTCACAACGGGGTGATCTTTGACGATGCTTTGTCCCAGGCGCCGGAGACTCTCAACTCCACCGCCAGCCTCTTCACCTCGCGGCGCTTCCCGTTTCTGCTGCGGGGTGTGGAGCACGGTGAGATCCCGGGGGTCGCTCCCGAGAGACGAGACCAGTGGGCCCGGACGCCACGACTGGCCGCCGCCAATCTGACCGTGGCCGAAGTTCTGGCTTCGGCCGGCTACGAGACCGTCGCGCTGTTCAACAACCCGCACCACCACCCGAGCTCGGGCTTCGACCAGGGATTCGCCACCGCTCGACTGCTCGACCGTGATTTCGACCAGGCGTACGCCCGAATCGATTCCATGACCGAGGCCTTTCTCGATTGGCACGAAGATCGCGAGCCGGATCGGCCCTACTTCGCCTATCTCCACCTCATGGATCCGCACAACCCCTACCGGCCCCCGGAGGCCTACCGCGAGCTCTTTCCCCCCGGCCACGGGCGCCACCTCTACGTCAACGGCAGACCGGTCGAGAGCTTCACGACAACCGATCTCGAGACCATGACCGCCCTCTACGACGCCGAGATCCGCTTCCTCGACGATGGTCTGGGATCGCTGGTCGCCGAGCTCGGGAACCGCGGCGATTTCGACAACACGATCATCGTCATCACCGCCGATCACGGCGAGGAGCTCATGGATCACGCCGGGCTCGGTCACGGTAAGACGGTGGAGCTCGAGCAGCTGCGGATTCCCCTCGTCATGGCCGGCGGACCGGTGGATTCGGCCGACGGGACTCGCATCGAGTCATTGGTGAGGAACCTCGATCTCGCGCCGACCATCGTCGACCTGGCCGGTATCGAGGTGCCGGGGGATTTTCAGGGGGCCAGTCTGATGCCGCTCATCCGTGGCACCGATACGACGCTGGGGCCCCCTCGAATCTCCTACGCCTGGTTCGCTCGATTGCGGAGCCTGAGCTCATCGGAGTGGCACTGCACCAGCGATCTTCAGAGCGGCGTATTCAAGCTTTATCACCGCACGACGGACCCCCGTGGGATCACCAATGTGGCGAGCGAACATCCCGAGGTCGCGGAGCTCTGCCGCTCCGAGCTGCATCGATTGGAAGCCGAAGGTGCCGAAGCGCGCAGGCGGGCCGAAACCCTCAAGGCCATCGAGACCGGCGGCGGGTTGCCGCCGGAGAGCGACGAGGTCCTGGAGCAGTTGAAGGCGTTGGGGTACTTGGATTAGCCCGAAGTATTCATGAGGTTTCGTCGCGAGGGCAGAGAGGCGCCTCCCGAGGGAGCCCGGTACGGCATTTTGTGGTGCGCGACGCGTGCCGGAGCGAAACACGGGCAAAATGCCGGACCCTGCACCCCGCCGCACGCCTACAACGGTTCGCAGAGGATCTCTTTGGCGATCCGACCAAGTTCACCCCGGCCCTGAATCAGCACCTTGAGATCCGAGCCCATCCCTTCGGGATCGAGGAGGCGTTTGATCTCCTGTCGTGCGGTCACGGTGTCCGCATCGAGCTCGGCTTCCATCCCGTAGCCGGCCTCATCGACGCGCTCTCCGATCCCGGCCCTGACCAGAAACTCCGCCAGCGGCATCAGCGCGATCTCCTCCCAGAGGCAGTCCGCCGCCGCGCGCCTCAGATCGTCCCAGTTGACGTGCGCCGTCAGATCCTGCTCTCCGGGTGAATCGAGGAGGTCGCGTCCAACCCGGTGCCGCCGGTAGCTCACCAGCGAACCGTGGCGCCGTCCGCGGGGATTGTAGAGACTCGCCGCGTCGTATCCGTAGTCGAGAACCAGTACGATCCCCTCCCCCGCCTCCTCGAGCATCTCCCGGTGGAACTGCTCGGCCGCCGGGTTGACCTCGGCGATCTGCCCATCGGCCAACTGGACACCGTGTTCGTCGAAATACCGAATGAGCTCGGGATCGGCTGCTCGCCGCCTCCATTCGAGTCCACCCGCCTCCACCGCGACCACCAGCTCCATCAACCCTTCGGGGGTCTGTTCGACCCGATGGACCGGCATCGCGTCGTAGAGCTCGGAGGCGTGGATGACCGCGGGATCTGCGCTTCGAGCCTCCACGATTGCGGTGATCTCCACACCCACGGCGGCATCGGCGAGCCGAGCTCCGGCTCGCGCCCTCAGGGCCGTCGACCGCTCCACGGCCGTCACCCCCGCCAAGACATCCACCGCTCTCTCGCCCAACCCGTCCAGGACCGAAGCGACAAATGAACCGTCACCGGCGGCGAGGTCGAACAGTCGGCACCTGGCCCCCGCTCGAGCTGCGAGGTCGGTCAGAAATCCCGCCCACGTCGCCCCGTACCAACCCGACGCGGTGGGGGCGGTGAGATAATCTCCGTCCCGTCCCCACGGGTATTTTTTCGAGGCGTAATATCCGTGCTCGGAGTGGTACAGGGCGAGCTCCATGAAATCGTGGAACCCGACCACGCCGCCACGCTGTCTGATCTCACGTAAGATCCACATTTTCAACAATTATACCTTTCCTCGAAGGATCAGGAAACGGGGAATGAGGCTTGCCTTTACATGGTTTCTATGGTAGAACTGCGCCGCTGCTTTCGTTGGAAAGTGGGCCATTGGCCCACTTTTTTAATGCGGCAAAGAGAGGTTGAGTCATTGAAGCTGGACCAAAACACCGTCGATCAGATCGCTGCCATTGCGGTGGACGAGGGGCTCGAGCTGCTCGCCGCCGAGATGGTGGGGAGCGGGCCGAAGGCCGTGCTCCGTCTGGTCGTCGACAGCACTGACGGGGTCACCCTCGATCAGTGCTCCGCGGTGTCGCGTCAGGCCTCGGCTCTCCTCGACGTGGACGACCCGATCAGCCACGCCTACACCCTCGAGGTGAGCTCGCCCGGACTCGACCGGAAGCTCTACACAGCAGAGGACTACGCGCGGTTCGCCGGAAAGCGGGCCAAGGTCAAGATGCAGCCCGGTTTCCGCGAACACAGGGTCGTGACCGGTGAACTGCTCGGGCTCAAAGATGAAATTTTGCAGGTGCATGACGACCAGAAGGGACCCGTCGATCTTCCCATCGGGCAGATCTTCGAGGCCCGGCTCGAGGTTGACTGGGACGCGATCATGAAGGAAGGGAAGAACCGGCAATGAAGCTGGACATCAATACCCTCGTAGGACAGCTCGCGGCGGAACGGGACATCGAGCCCGAGAAACTGGTCGATGCCATCGCCGAGGCGATTTCCTCGGCGGCGCGCAAGCAATACAAAGACCGCGGCGACCACACCGAGATCGATCCCGAGACCGGCGAGGACGAATCCTGGCGAATTCGAATGGTCGTCGAGGAAGTCGAGGATCCCGAGATCGAGATCACCCTCGAGGAGGGCCGGGAGCTCGACCCCGCCATCGAGATCGGCCAGATCATCAAGCTCGAGGCGCTGGACACGTCCTCCCTCGGCAGAATCGCAGCCCAGTCGGCGCGGCAGGTCCTTTTTCAACGTGTTCGCGAGGCCGAGCGGGCGGTCGTGTACCGAAACTACTCTGAGCGCGTCGGCGAGATGATCAACGGCATCGTCAAGCGGATCGACCGCGGCGCGATCATCATCGAGCTCGGCGACACCGAGGGCATCATCCCGCGCAACCACCAGGTTCGCCATGAACGTTATACCCAGGGCGATCGAATCCGGGCCGTTGTGGTCGAGGTCACCATGGACGCCAGCCGGCCCCAGGTGGTCATGTCGCGCACCGATCCCATGCTGCTCGAGAAGCTGCTCGAGATGGAGGTTCCTGAGATCTACGACGGCACCGTCATCATCAAGCTCTGTGTTCGCGAACCGGGGGAACGGGCAAAGGTGGCCGTCTTCTCCAAGGACCGCGATGTGGATCCCGTCGGCGCCTGCGTCGGACTCAAGGGCGCCCGCGTCCAGGCCATCACTCGCGAGCTCAAGGGCGAAAAGATCGACATCATTCCCTGGAACTCTGATGTAGTGAGCTTCGCCCAGAATGCGCTCGCGCCGGCGAAGATCAACCGGGTTGCGGTTCGCGAGGAACCGATACAGATCACGCTGCGCGATGAAAACGGCGACGTGGTCCTCGACGAGGCCGGCGAGGCAGTGGTCCAAGAGGGCCGCGAAACCATCCTTGACGTCATCGTCGGGACCGAACAGCTCTCGCTCGCCATCGGTAAACGAGGACAGAACGTTCGCTTGGCGTCGCGACTGCTCGACTGCCGGATCGAAATCAAGTCAGAGGAAGCGGTCAAGGACGAGCTCGCCTCGGCCCTCGCGACCATGCTCCGCGAGATGGAGGGCGTGACCGAAGAGGATGAACTCCCCGATGTCGGAAAGGCCTCTCTAGAAATCGTCTATGACGAACTCATCCCTCTCGACGAGTTGGAAGGGTTGACCGAACGCCTGCGCGAGCGTCTGGAAGGCCACGGAATCCACACCGTCCAGGACATCCTGGGCAAGACCCCGGATGAGTTGTCTTCGATCCCCGGCATCGGTCCGGTGACGGCTCAGAAGATGCTGGACATGGCCCAAGAGACCCTGGATGAGGCCCTCGCCGAGATCGCAGATTCGATCGGTGGGGAGGAGTAACGATGGAGCAACTTCGAGTCGTAGACCTGGCCCACACCATGGGCATCACGGCCAAGGAGCTGATCTTCAAGCTCAGATCCATCGGCGTCAGCGTGGCGACCGAGGAAGACACCCTCGATCTGTCGACCGTGCGCTCGATCATCACCGGCGAAACTCTGCAACGCAGGCCTCGTGAGGTCATCGTCCGCGCCGAGAAGCCGGAAGAGCACACGACCACGACGACGGCACGAGACCGAATGGTCAAGCGGCGCCGTCGTCAGGTTGTCAAGACGGACAAAGAGATCCTCGAGGTCCGCGCCCCGAAGGGGCCAGCAGCAACCGCCGACGAGAGCGATGAAACCGCGGTCAAGGCCACTCCGATCGTCGATGAAGAGATCGGTGTCGAAGCCGAGGCCCTTGAAGATGAAGAAGCCGAGGCCGCGGCTGTCGAGGAGTTAAAAGCCGAGGAGACCACCGAAGTCGAAGCGGCTGCGATCGAGACACCTGCAGAAGCCACCGAGACCGTCGAGTACGCTGACGCCACCGAGATCCAGGAAGCCGCCGAGGCCGGCGAAGCGGTTCTCGAGGATGAGACGTCGAAATCGGACGATGACGAGAGTGCAGTTTCGACCGAGGAGATCGACCAAAAGCCCGTTGCCGACGTGAAAATCACCGAAGAGGAGCTCATCGCGGGCCGTGACGAAGGGGAAGAAGAAGCCCCTATGAGGGTTCGTCCCGGGCGCGCCAAGACGCCTCTGGAGAAGACCCTGCGCGAGCTGTCACCGGATGAGATCCGCCAGCGCCTCAAAGCACAGAAGGCCGCCGAGGTTGCCCGCAAGGCCGAAAAACGCGGCGGTCGCAAGGCCAAGTCGGCCGCCGACGCGCAGGAGATCCGCGAGCTGCTCAACAAGTTCGAGGACCAGAAACTCAAGGGGCAGCAGGAAGGGACCACGTCGCCCCGCCCCGCCCCCCGGCCCACCGGCGGCCGACTCGGCAAGAAGGGACGCCGCCGCCAGCCCCGAGATGCGGATCGTCGCCCGGCGCCGCCGAGGCCGACCCGGACGCTCCAATTCAAGGACGGCCAGAAACCGGAAGGCCCCATTCTCCTGTCGGAGATGGTCACGGCGCGCGAGCTTGCCGAAAAGCTCAACATCACCGCCAAGGACCTCCTCGGGCTGTTGATCCAAAAAGGGGTCATGGTCACCACCAATCAGGCGCTGCCGCACGAGCTGGCGGAGGAGATCTGCACCGATCTCGAGATCGACGCCATGGTGGCCACCGCCGAGGAGCTCATCGACTTCGAACGTGAGGAGTCCGAGGAGGATCTCGGTCCCCAGACCGCCCGTCCGCCCGTGGTGACCGTCATGGGCCATGTCGATCACGGCAAGACCTCTCTGCTCGACGCCATCCGATCGACCCGCGTCGCCGAGGGCGAGGCCGGCGGCATCACGCAGCACATCGGAGCCTCTCGAATCGAGGCTTCCGATGGTCGCACCGTGGTCTTTATCGACACGCCCGGTCACGAGGCCTTCACTCAGATGCGCGCTCGCGGGGCACAGGTTACGGACATCGTGGTCCTCGTTGTCGCCGCGGATGACGGCGTCATGCCCCAGACCAGGGAAGCCATCAATCACGCACGGGCCGGTAACGTACCCCTGATCGTGGCGGTGAACAAGATCGACAAGGCCAACGCCAACCCCGACCGGGTGCTCCAACAGCTCGCCGAACAGGAAATCCTCGTCGAATCGTGGGGCGGCGAGGTGCCCTCGGTTTCGGTCTCGGCCAAGACGGGCCAAGGCATGTCGGATCTACTCGACATGATCCTTCTGGTCTCCGAAATGAAGGAACTCACGGCCAACGAGCAGGGTTCTGCTCGCGGCGTCGTTCTCGAAGCCCGCAAGGAGAAGGGTCGAGGCATCGTCGCCACGGTCCTGGTCCAACAGGGCACCCTGGCCATCGGCGACCACTTCTTCTGCGGTTCCACGTTGGGACGCGTCCGCGCCCTGACCGACGACAGCGGCAAGCGGGTCAAAAACGCCGGCCCTTCGATGCCCGTGGAGGTGATGGGATTCGAGGATGTGCCGGCGGCCGGCGACATCCTCCAGGGGACCGAGGACGAGGCCAAGGCGATCGAGGTCTCCTCTTTCCGGAGCCAGCGCGACAAGGAAGAAGGTCTCATGGGAACCCGCAAGGCGACCCTGGAAAACCTCTTCGAGACCATCGCCGAATCGGAGACCAAAGAGCTCAACATCGTCGTCAAGGCCGATGTCCAGGGCTCGGTCGAAGTGCTTCGAGAGACCCTCAAGACCCTGGGCACCGAAAAGGTCGTCATCAACGTCTTGCACGGTTCCATCGGCGCCATTACGACAAACGACGTGATGCTCGCATCGGCGTCCAACGCCATCATCATCGGTTTCGCCGTTCGCCCCGAACGGACCGCGCGTGAGCTCGCCGAGTCCGAGCAGGTCGATGTCCGCCTCTACACGGTCATCTACGATCTCGTGGACGACGTCAGGTTGGCGATGGTCGGTCTGCTCGATCCGGTCTTCACGGAAGAAGAGCTCGGCCACGCCGAGGTTCGCGAGGTCTTCAAGGTGCCGAAGATCGGCGCCATCGCCGGTTGCCATGTCACCGACGGTGTCATCACCCGGAGTGCCAAGGCGCGCCTGCTCCGCGACCACGTCGTGATCTACGAGGGCGAGCTGGCCTCACTGCGACGCTTCAAGGACGACGCCAGCGAGGTACGCCAAGGATTCGAGTGCGGTATCGGGCTCGCGCGGTACCAGGACATCAAGGTCGGGGATGTCATCGAAGCATTTCAAATGGTGGAGGTGACTCCCGAGCTGTGACGGGCACCCCGAGGGCGGCGTCGACAGCTCGCTGACTTCAACAACGATACGCACCGGGGTGCACACTGCATACCGCACCGTGAAGATTCAATAAGAGCATGAGGAACATCTACGTCGGTGTCGCACGGCTGGGTCTCCACATACCGGAGGCTCGAAGCCTCAAGGCGAAACGAAGTCACACTCGTAGTCTGGTGGAGCGGCTGCGCAGCCGTCACCAGGTGATGGTTCTGGAGACCGACCACCAGAACCTCCATCAGCGGGCCGACTTCGCGATCTGCGCGGTCTCGACCGATGTGGTGGACCTCGAAGCACGGCTGCAACGGGTCTCGGACACCATCGACCGAAGCTGGAGCGGCAACATCCTCGACTGGGAGGTCGAGGTGATCCAGGTCTGAGATCGCGAGACCGAGCAAAAGGACAACGACGATGAGCAACCAAAACTTCAACCGCAACGCCCGCCTCGAGGGCGAGATGCGCGCGGTGCTTGCGGAGCTGCTCCTCCACGATGTCAACGACCCGCGCCTCTCGGAAGTCACGGTTTCGGTTGTCCGCCTCTCTGCCGACCGGTCGCACGCCCGAGTCTTTTTCTCGGTCATCGGCGACGACGAACGCGAGCGGCAGGCCGGTGACGGATTCGCGGCGGCAAACCCGTTCATGCGGAGAGAGCTCGGCCGGCGGATGCGGCTGCGGGCGGTCCCGTCACTCGAGTTCTGCCGCGACTCCAGTTACGAGTATGGGGACCACATGGAACGGGTCTTTCAGAAACTCCATACAGAGGGAATCCTGCCGTCGGGAGAAGACGACGAAGGTTCCGAGGGAGAAGCCAAGTGACCCCGACCAGTAACGACCCAACCCTCGCGGTGGTTCGGCTCCGCCGCGCGCGCCGCGTCCTCCTGACCTGCCACCGCAACCCCGACGGAGACGCCATCGGTTCCGAGCTCGCCCTGGCCGAGCTCGCCTCCTCGTTCGGGGTCGAGTCGGTGATCGTCAACCGTGATCCTGCCCCGGTCACCCTGAGCGAACTGCCGGGGGTGGGAACCGTGATGGTGGCCGAGACCCTCCCGGATGATTTTCCCGAAGGGTACGACCTGGTCATCACCGTCGAGTGCCCCGAGCTCGAGCGCGCCGGCTTCAACGGGCTCGATCAAGCCCCGATCCTCAATATCGATCACCACCGGGCCAATCCGGCCTATGGCGAGGTCAACTACCTCGACGAGGAGGCTCCCGCGGTCGGGGAGATGGTCTGGGCCATGTTCAAAGCGGCCGGCGTGGAGCCCTCCGTCGAAGCCGCCACGAACACCTATGTCGCCCTCGCCACCGACACCGGTGACTTCTGTTACTCCAATGCACGGCCGCGGGCATTCCGCGCTGCGGCCGAGATGGTCGAGCGTGGGGCCGATCCGCCGACCATCTCGGAGTGGGTTCACGACGGCCGGACCGAAGCCTCGGTCCGGCTCCTCGGTGAGGCGCTGAAGAACCTGCGATTCGGCTGTGACGGCCGGTTCGCCAGTCTCGCCGTCGACGAAGAGGCGTTTGCACGCGCCGGCGCCGACAGCACCGACACCGACGAGATCATCAACATTCCTCGCGCCATCGGCGGTGTCGAGGCCGTGGTCTTCTGCAAACAGTGGGAGCCCGGTCTCGTCAAGGTGAGCTTCCGCTCGCGCGGACGCGTCGATGTTTGCAGCGTCGCGGCCTCCTTCGGCGGGGGCGGACACACCAACGCCGCGGGCTGCACATTCAAGACCGATCTCGAGACGGCTCGAAGGCAGGTTGAAACCAGTCTCACCGAGCTGCTGGGAGGTCAGGGATGAGCCGTCGCCGGCACCCGCCGCGCGTCTCCGGTCTGCTGCCGGTCATCAAGGAAACCGGACCGACATCGCACGACGTGGTCGACAAGGCACGCCGAGCGCTCAAGGAACGTCGAATCGGCCACACCGGCACCCTCGATCCCATGGCGGAGGGTCTGTTGCTCCTCTGCATCGGCCACGCCACCCGACTTCAGCAATACCTGCTCGGTTGGCCCAAAACCTATCACGGGGTCGTGCGCCTCGGCTTCGCCACGACCACCTACGACCGAGAAGGCGAAGAGGCCGATCCGCGCGGGGAAGCGCCGGTCTGCGACCACGAACTCCTGACCGGGCTCGAACAGCGTTTCAGCGGCACCTTCGATCAGGTGCCACCGCCGTACTCGGCAAAGAAAGTCGATGGGAAAAAGCTCTACGAACTCGCCCGGAGCGGCCAGAAAATCAAGATCGAGCCCAAGTCGGTCACCGTCCACCAGCTCTCTCTGAAATCCGAGCGGGAGGCCGAGATCGATCTCACCGTCGAGGCATCGACGGGTTTCTATGTCCGATCCCTCGCCCACGACATCGGCGGCGCGCTCGAGTGCGGGGGCTATCTCCACCACCTGTGTCGACTGGCGATCGGCCCCTACAACCTCGCCAACGCGCTGCCTCAAAAGGCGTTGGAGACTGCCGAGGACCCGGAGGAGATCACCGACTCCGATGCTTGGATCCCGCTGGGAAAGATCGCTCTTCCGTTCCCGGATCTCGCTCTCAACGCCGCCGCCGTCGATCGTTTCACCCACGGTCAGGAGGTGGTTGTCTTACGCCCCGGCTCGGAGACCATCGAGGTCGACGAACAGGTCGTGATTCGGTCTCCGACGGGAGACATCATAGGAATCGGCACCGTCAAATCGGTCCTGGCGCGGGGCCGAACGCTGACCGTTCACCCGGCAATGGTCCTCGCTGAGGACAGCAGCTCCCACGGACGGAGACGCTGATGAGGCCGCAAAGAATTGCCAGAGAAAGAACTTCCTGCTAACGTACCTGAGCCTCCTCGCCACCGGAGGAACATAGTGGAGATATGCAATGAGTCACTTCGACGCCCAGAAACCGACCATCATCGATGAGTTCCGGACCCACCCCAACGACACCGGTTCGCCGGAAGTGCAGATCGCACTGTTGACTCGCCGGATCCAGTTCCTCACCGAGCACTTCAAGTCCTTCAAGAAGGACTACCACTCCAGGAGAGGGTTGCTCAAGCTCGTCGGCCGTCGCCGCCGTCTTCTCGAGTATCTGAAGGGCAAAGACATCACCCGATACAGACAGCTCGTGGAGCGCCTGGGCCTGCGCGGCTGAGATAGATAGGAAACCCTAATGAACGTCACAACGAAATCCGTCGACATCGGCGGAAAAGAGCTCACGTTCGAGCTCGGTAAGATCGCGAAACAGGCCGACGGTTCGGTCGTTGTCCGCCTCGGAGACACCATGGTCTTGGTGACCGCGTGCGCCGAGGACGATCCCCGCAGGGGTGTCGACTTCATGCCGTTGACCGTCGACTACCGTGAGAACGCCTACGCCGGCGGTCGGATCCCCGGTGGCTTCTTCAAACGCGAGGGCCGCCCGACCGAGCGCGAGATCCTGACCTGCCGGGTCATCGACCGTGGTCTCCGCCCGCTCTTCCCCGACGGCTGGCGCCGCGAGACCCAGATCATCGCATGGGTGATGTCGGCCGATCCTCAGCACGCTTCCGACGTGCTTGGAATCACCGGCGCCTCGATGGCGCTGATGGCCGCCAAGGACATCCCGTTCGACACCCCCCTTGCCGGAGTCCGGGTCGGCCGGATCGATGGTGAGTTCGTCCTCTTCCCGACCTTTGCGGAGCTCGAAGAGAGTGAGCTGGATCTCGTCGTCGCGGGCACCCAAGATGCCATCGCCATGGTCGAGTGCGGCGCCTCGGTGCTGCCCGAAGCGATCATCCTCGACGCCCTCGATCTCGCCCATCAGGAGATCAGAAAGCTCATCGCCCTGCAACGCGAGATCGTCGCCGAGCGCGGCGTGGTCAAAACGCCCTTCGAGGCCGCACCCAAGGCGTGGACGGACGAGTTCGAAGACGCACTGCGTTCCAGATGGACCGACGAGCTCCGAGAGGCCATGAAAACCCTCGGCAAGTTCGAGCAGAAGGACGCCATCAAGGCGGTCCGCCAGAAGGCGCTTGACGAGATCTCTGAAGAGGACGCCGAGGAACTCACACCCTGGGCCAAGAGCGTCTTCGGCGCCATGGTGAAGGACATCACCCGCGCCACCATCCTCGATGAAGGCAAACGCCTCGATGGCCGCGCCTTCGACGAGATAAGACCGGTGAGCTGCGAGGTCGGTGTGCTGCCACGCACTCACGGATCCGCCCTCTTCACCCGCGGCGAGACCCAGGCCATCGTGACCTGCACCCTGGGCACCGAGCAGGATTCGCAAATCGTCGAAGCCTTCGAGGGTGACTCGCGGAATTCCTTCATGCTGCACTACAACTTTCCACCGTTCTCGGTGGGTGAAGCGCGTTTCCTACGCGGGCCCGGTCGGCGAGAGATCGGCCACGGCGCCCTCGCCCGGCGCGCACTGGTCCAGATGATTCCGGACAAGGAGACATTCCCCTACACCCTTCGTGTGGTCTCCGACATCCTCGAGTCCAACGGCTCGTCGTCCATGGCGTCGGTCTGCGGCGGCTCCATGTCCATGATGGATGCCGGCGTTCCTTTGAAGAGCGCCGTCGCCGGCGTTGCTATGGGTCTCGTCTCCGATGGCGAGCGTTTTGCGGTGCTCACCGACATCGCCGGTCAGGAAGACCACTACGGCGACATGGACTTCAAGGTCACCGGAACCACCGAGGGCATCACCGCCCTGCAGATGGACATCAAGGTCACCGGTCTCAGTCGAGAGATCATGGAGCAGGCCATGGAACAGGCCCGGCGCGGCCGGCTCTTCCTCCTGGAGAAGATGGGCGAAGCCATCACCGACGGTCGCGAAGAGGTCTCGCCCTACGCACCGAGGATCTACTCCATCAAGATCGACGTCGAACAGATCCGCAATGTCATCGGCCCCGGCGGCAAGATGATCCGCTCCATCGTCGAGCAGACGGGGTGCAAGATCAACGTTGAGGACGACGGCACCGTGCAGATCGCTTCGGCCGATGAAACCGCCGCCGAGAAGGCGATCGAGATCATCAAGGGCCTGACCAAGGTCCCCGAGATCGGCGAAGAGTTCGAAGGCGTGGCCAAGAGGATCGAGCCCTACGGCGCCTTTGTCGAGATCCTTCCCGGACAGGACGGTTTGCTCCACATCTCCGAGACCTCCATGACCCGCATTCCCGACATCCGCGACGTCCTCAACGAGGGCGACACCATCAGGGTGCGGATCATCGACATCGACGGCAACGACCGCATCAAGCTCTCGCACCGCGTCATCCTCGAGGACGAAGCCCGCGCCCGCGGCGAGGATGTCCCCGAGCGTGACCCACTCGCCCGGGGCGACCGCGGCGGACGTCCCGGCGGCCGTGACAATCGGCGCGGCGGCCGTCCGCCCCGGCGGGATGATCGCCGCCGTCGCTAGACGCCACCTGCAATCAACAACCAACCGCCGGCATCCGCCGGCGGTTTTTTTAATCCTCTCCCTCACCTGACGGGCTTTCCGTCAGGTGAGATCACGAATTGCCGCATCTCGGCAAAAAACTCCTTGATTTCGCGCCGCACTTCGGAGAGAATGAATGAGTGCTCATTCATTTGATCTGGGATGCCGTCCGCAACAATCCTGTGGACTCTCTCTTGCTGCCTTAGGAGGTCTCTCGTGGACTACAAAGTCGATCAACGTGACGTCAAATTCCAACTCTTCGAGTGGCTGCCCACGGAAAAGCTCCTCGAGGCCGAGAAGTTCGCAGACTGGGACCAGGAGAACATCGAGATGGTCCTCGATGAAGCCCTCAAGATCGCACAGGGAGAGATGGCGACCTGCAACGAGGACGGTGACCGGATCGGCGCGCAGTGGAATGACGGCAAAGTCACGCTGCCCGAAAGCTTCCACACCGCCTATGGAACCGTCACCGAGGGGGGTTGGATCGGGTTGCTCGCCAACCCCGAGTTCGGCGGGATGGGTCTTCCCGAGGTTCTCGGAACTGCGGTCAACGAGTACTTCTCCGGCGCCAACGTCGCCTTCTCGCTGACCCTCATGCTCACCCGTGGCGTCGGTCACATGATCGACGGCTTCGGCACCGACGAGCAGAAACAGCTCTACGTGGAGAATGTTCTCGCCGGCGTGTGGTCAGGAACCATGTGTCTCACCGAAGCGCAGGCCGGTTCCGATGTCGGCGCGTCCAAGACCAAAGCCGTCAAGAACGCCGACGGCAGCTACCAGATCACCGGCGAGAAGATCTTCATCACCGCCGGTGAGCACGACCTCACCGACAACATCATCCACCTCGTCCTCGCCCGGACCCCCGAAGCGCCGGTCGGCACCAAGGGGCTCTCGCTCTTCATCGTCCCCAAGGTCAAGATCAACCCTGACGGGTCCCTCGGTGAGTCCAACGATGTCTACTGCAACAACATCGAAGAGAAGATGGGGATCCACGGTTCGCCCACCTGTACCCTCGTCTTCGGCCAGAACGACAATTGCGAAGGCTACCTCCTCGGCGAGGAAGGCCAAGGCATGAAGCTGATGTTCCACATGATGAACGCCGCCCGCATCGAGGTTGGTCTGCAGGGCGCTGCGGGCGCCGGCGCGGCCCACCAGCAGGCGATGGCCTACGCCAAGGAACGGCTTCAATCGCGAAGCTGGAAGGAGATGCGGAACCCCGAAGCGCCTCAGGTTCCCATCATCGAGCACCCGGATGTCCGTCGGATGCTCCTCAGCTCCCAGGCCTATGTCGAAGCCATGCGGGCCCTCCTCCTTCAGACCTCCTACTACCTCGACATGGCGCATCTCTCCGAGGGTGAAGACGCCGAGAGGTACCAATCCTATGTCGAGCTGCTGACACCCATCTGTAAGGCCTGGTGCTCCGAATGGGCGGTCCAGGTCACCCACTGGTGCATCCAGGTGCACGGCGGCTACGGCTACACCTGCGAGTATCCGGCCGAGCAGTACATGCGCGACACTGAGATCGCCTGCATCTACGAGGGCACCAATGGGATCCAGGCTCTCGACTTCGTCGCCCGCAAGCTTCCCATGAAGGGCGGTAAGCCCATCCGCGAGATCCTCGGCGCGGCCGAGAAGACCTTCAACCAGGCGAAATCGGACAAGGAACTGATGGAGCCGGCGTGGATGCTCGCCGCGGCTCTCAAACAGATCGAGACCATCTCCAAAGAGCTCACCAAGCGACCCGACGCCATCCAGATGGTGCTGCTCAACGCGCCGCCTCTCCTCGACATGGTCGGCACCGTCATCGGCGCCCATCTCTTGCTCGATCAGGCCATGTTGGCCAAGACCAAGCTCAATGCAATCCTCGAGGAGAAGGGTGTCGGCACCGACGACAAGAAGGCCTACAAGACGTTCCTACAGGGTCACGAAGAGGCGGCCTTCTACCACAACAAGGTCCAGACTGCGATCCACTTTGCCTACCGGGCTCTGCCCACGGTTGCGGCAAAGGGTGCGGCGATCCGTTCCGGCGAACGTTCGCCGTTCTTTGCCATCATGTAGCGGCAATTCGTCGGACGAATTGCGGTGGCGGTCGCGGCGCCCGCCAAGACATCGCAACACACCAATCCCCGCCTCACGGCGGGGGTTTTTTCGTTCTGGAACCGCGGCAGCGGCAGCGGCAGTACCAGCTTACGACTTACGACTCACGACTTACGAACGAAGACGGGGCCCATCCGGGCCCCGCGTCGCATCTTCGTCTCTCGCGCCCTCCCGGTCCGGTTGGTGCGAGTGCCTCCGAGCGCCGCCGCAATTCGTTCGACGAATTGCTAGGCGATGGTCACATCGTCACACGTGAACACATCCTGGATGGCGTTGAGGAGCTCGACGCCATCGGCCATGGGCTTCTGGAAGGCCTTGCGGCCCGAAATGAGGCCCATGCCGCCGGCGCGCTTGTTGATGACCGCGGTAGTCACCGCCTGGGCGAGATCGTTGGAACCGGAGGCCCCGCCCGAGTTGATGAGGCCGACGCGTCCCATGTAGCAGTTGGCCACCTGCCAGCGGGTGAGCTCGATGGGGTTGTCCGGAACGAGCTTGTCGTAGACCAGGGGGTGGGTCTTGCCGAAACCGAGCGCGGTGTAGCCGCCGTTGTTGGTCGGCTGTTTCTGCTTGACGATGTCGGCTTCGATGGTGACGCCGAGGTGGTTGGCCTGTCCGGTGAGGTCAGCGGAGGCATGGTAGTCGGTACCCTCGTGCTTGAAGGCCGAGTTGCGGAGGTAGCACCACAGGACGGTGAACATCCCGAGCTCGTGCGCCTGCTGAAACGCGTCGGAGATCTCCATGATCTGACGCCGACAGTTTTCCGAGCCGTAGTAAACGGTCGCACCGATCCCCGCAGCGCCAAGATTCCAGGCCTGCTCCACCGAGGCGAAGAGGGTCTGATCGTAGTAGTTCGGATAGGTCAGAATTTCATTGTGGTTGATCTTGACCAGGAAAGGAATCTTGTGAGCGTACTTCCGCGACATGGATCCGAGCACACCGAGGGTAGAGGCGACCGCGTTGCAGCCACCCTCGATGGCGAGCTTGACGATGTTTTCGGGATCGAAGTAGATGGGGTTGGGCGCGAAGGACGCAGCGCCCGAGTGTTCGATTCCCTGATCCACCGGCAGGATCGAGACATAGCCGGTGCCCGCCGCGCGGCCGTGGTCGTAGAGCGACTGGAGCGAACGCAGGACCTGCGGTGAGCGATCGGTCTGTGCCATGATCCGGTCGATGAAGTCGGATCCCGGCAGATGGATCTGACCCTTGGGGATCCCGGTGCACTGATAGTCGAGGAGTGACGCCTGGTCAGCGAGGAGTTCGCGAATTCTGTCGATCATTGTGATACCTCCGTTGATGCCGGAGCATTGTACGCGATCTTCGCTCACCATGTGACGCGAACTCTCCCATGAGCGCGACGCAGAGCTTGATGCTCAGGATCGGAGTTGCCCGAGAGTGCCCGGGGCGCTGTACCGAGCATGGTTCTCCCATCGCCCAACCGCGCGAGGATGCCAGGCACTCCGGCTCGCGGCAGCTCTTCACCAAGCCGGAAGGACCCTCGTACGAGCCGGGATGCCAGGCACCTCCGGTGGACGCACGCTCTCGTCCCCGCTGCGACCTCATCTGCATCTATCTGTGTGATCTGTGGCCGCCGCTGCGATGGAACTCATAGTTACTGTGATGTCTTTGCGTGCTTCGCGTCTTTGCGGTTCAACCCTGCGATGTCTCTGCGTCTCTGCGTCTCTGCGTTAAATAATCCATACTCCTCACCCACGGCCTTGACGGACGAGGAACATGATTCCGAGCAACGAGCCCTTGATGACGGTGGTCCCGGCGATGGCGATCCACACCCCCTCGACCCCGAGACCGAGGGCGATGAGGGCCATGGCCACGGGGACCCTTGCCGCGGTAAAGCCCATCTCGACCGCCGCCGGCACGGCGGCCCACTGGGCGCCGGCGAAGGCGGAGAGACAGACCACCTCGAAGGCCATGAAGAGCTGGCTCAGGCCAGCGAGGAGGACATAGGTCGTTCCCGCCGAAACAACCTCGGGGTCGGCGTTGAACACCGCCACGGCCCGGTCGGGGTATGACACCAGGACCATCGTCACCGCACCCACGGGGAGGCATGTGAGAAAGAGCGTGCGCCACGTCGCGCGAGCGGCTCTCGCCGGGTTCCCGGCGCCGAGATTCTGCCCCACCAGGGTGGTCGCTGCGGCACCCATACCCGCACAGACGAAGTAGTTGAGTAACTCAAGCTTATGGCCGATCCCAAGCGCGGCTACCGCCGGCGTTCCGAAGTCGGTGGTGACCTTGGTGAGAAAGATGTAGATCACCGAGAAGAAGGCGCCCTCGAGACCGAGAGGAACCCCGACTTTGAGTGCTTTCCAGGTCTCCGAGCGGGGCGGCCGCATCAGATCTCGAACCATCGGACGAAGACCCATGCGGCCCAGAAGCGCCCACCCCCAGGCGGCTGAAACCAGCCACGCGGCCACCGTCGCCAGAGCCGCTCCCGTGACCCCGAGCGCGGGCGCCGGACCGAGTCCGAAGATGAGCACGGGATCGATCAGTAGATTGACCGCCGCCGCAATGGCGAGGAGCTTGAGCGGTGTCCGGGCATCCCCGGTGGCCCGGAATGCCGCCGACAGCCAGGTGAAAACAAAGTAGGCCGGCATCCCGAGGAGGATCACCCAAAGATACCGATGACCGGCCAGGCTGACATCGCCGGCGGTGGCCATGAAGACGAAGACGGCATGAGCACTGGCCAGTCCCACCGAGGAGACCAGCGCCGAGCCCCACACCGCAAGCGCCTGGCCCGCCGAAGCGGCCCGTCTGACCGCCAGGTCGTCACCGGCGCCCACGGCGTTGGCCAGGACTGCTCCGGAGCCGTTGGCGGCGCCTTCGCCGAGGGTCTGGGCCAGCCACATGACGAACCCCGCGGTTGAAGCGGCGGCAATGGCAACCGCCCCGACCCGACCGAGCCAGAAGGTGTCCACAACCAGGAAACCGGCCTGGAGCAGCGCCGCCAACGCCGCCGGCGCCCCGAGATGGAGAATTGCCCGGTCGATGGAGCCGGACACCATCAGTTCTCGGTGGCGGAGAGCGTGACTCACGGTGAGGGAGGATAGCAGGCAGTGGAATCCGGAAACAGGATGGTTTGACGCCCGTTGGAATGCGATGGGAAACGCGGGGAATCAACTGAGGATGAACACGAGGATGGCCACGCTGTTGCCGATGCCTCCCCCGTGGGTACCCATGACGCCGAAAGCTCTTTCGATGAAGAAGGCTCCAACAACGAGAACGAGATCGGACCTCAGTGACAGCCCGGCAGGTTAAAAGTAATCCGGCGCGTGCCGAGCCGGCACGCGCCGGGTCAATGTTCTCTCAGAGCTCCTCGTACGGGTTACTTCAGCTTCACGTCTTTGAGGTACACCGGATCCATGGGAAATTCATCGATGACAAACTTCTTTTGGGTGTTGTCGAACCTGACCTTGGCCCCGACGAAAATCCGCCCGATACCCTTCCAGTCACCGGCTTCGTCTTTCTGGAGCTTGAGCAGGACGAAAGACAGCGGATACTGGGCGAGCTTGGCGCCGTTGGCGCCCTGCGGGTTGGATCCATACCCGATGTATTTGTCGGTGATCAGGATGATTTCCTTGGTGTCGCCGCTGTCAATCTCTCTGGCGTAGCGCAGAATCGTCTTTCGAGGGTCTCTTCCCGGGCCTCTCCCGCCTCTCGGATCGAATCGAGTCCAGCCGGTCTCGGCCTCGTCCGCAAGGGCCGAGGCGAGGGCGTGGTTGCCCGCGGTGTCCCACGTCTCGACAAGCGCCTCCCGTTCTTCATCGGTCGACCACCGCTCCACTCGGATGTCGATTTGATCGGCCGCCGCCCGCTCGATGTTGAGCGCGCTCACCGCCCGAGCTCTGATGTCGAGGTCCGCCGCCTCCGCAACCGTCAGTCCGGTGAGAGCGATTGCCAGACCCGCGAGGATGATTCCGATCTTGTTTTTTCCAGTTTCAGCACCCATGGCATGCCTCCTTGTTTTCGATTACTACGCAACTGTAGCGACAAGAGTTCCTGAATGGAATACGAGGAAATGCGATACGCCGCGCCGGTCGTCGAAAATCTCTTCTAAGGCATTGAAAATGGGGCCGATAGGCCCCATGTGAAAAGTCGTAAAACATCCCCGTGATCTACGAATCGGCGACCTTGACCTCTTCAGTGAACTGGATCCCGAGACGTTCCAGTTCCTCGAGCGCCGGTTCGTAGAATTCGGGCATCACCGGAACGCAGACACCGGGTTGGGTGAAACGACCCTCCAAGATGAAGCGCACACCCACCGCCGCCGGCAGACCCACGGTCCGGTTCATGGATGAGTCGCCCCCGGGGATCCCGAAGTCGATCATCGTCGACGTTATGTGCTCGCGGCGATCCGAGAACTCGGCCATGAAGGTATGTTGGAGCACGAGCATGTCGCGTTCACCCTCGTTGTAGGACATCTTCTCGAGCATCCGTGCGGTCAGGACGTCGACCGGTGCATCGGGACCGGGCAGCGGATCGGATCCAAGCAGACCGAGCCACTCCATGTTGGCGATCTCCGGGCCTGCGGCCTCGATTCCGAGATGAGCTGCCACCTTGTTCTTGAGATCGGAGGTGTCGCCGGTTCCTGCCAGACGCGCCGTGAGATCAGCGTAGGTCTTGCCCTCGAGTCCATCCATGGCATCGGTTCCCAGCCATCCGAGCCTCGCCACCTGTTTCATGGACGAACACCAGCCCGGATTCCTCAGCGTGCCGCGGAACATGACATCGCGTGGGTCGATTCCGTAGACCTTGGTGTAGGGCATGGAATCCCGATTCGGGTAGCCCTCGAGTTCGGTGGGAACACCTTCGAGTTCCGCATCGACCTTCCACACGTGATCGAAGAGCTCTTTGCCGGGAACATCGACCACCTCGCCGTATCGCTTGTAGCGCGCGTTGTTGAGTCCCGCCAGGAGAACTCCTCGTGGGCTCCAGGAGAACTTGTAGCCGTAGGGATTGTCGTTGGCCTCGGGCGCCGGAAGTCCACCGCAGTACGACTGGAAGGTGGTGATTTCACCGCCCTCGGCCTGGACCCGGTGGATGACTTTCATGGCGGTCATGTGGTCGATGCCGGGATCGACGCCGAGCTCGTTGAAGAGGATGATTCCCTTTTCCTTCGCCTCGGCGTCGAGGGCCATCATGTCGTCCTTGACATAGGAGGTGGTGACCATGTGCTTGCCTTCGTCGAGGCAGGCCCTTGCAACCTGGGCATGGTACTGCCACGGCAGCAGGCTCACTGCAAGATCATGATCGGCGATGATCGCAGCGAGCCTTTCGGGCTCCTTGGTGACGTCGTAGGCCATGGGGTTGCCGTTGGGGTGGCCATCGATGATGTCCTCGGCCTTGGACACCGTACGGCTGGCGACCGTGACCGCGAACCCGTGTTCGAGCAGATAACGAACGTGGGCGCGCACCACCAGGCCGGCCCCGAAGACGACAACTTTCTTCATTCTGATCCCCTTTCACGGACAGTGCCGTCGATGTCACAACGGCTCGATACGCTCCTTGAACTCGAGACCCTCGACTCGCAGGTGCTCGAGGATCGATTTGCAGATATCGGGATGGTTCGGCAGCAGGCAGCCCCTGAGCTCGATTTCACCCGTCAACAACATCTCCACCGCGACGGCAGCCGGCAACCCCACGGTCTTGGCCATGGCCGACATCCGCAACGGCTCGCCATACTCGACCATGGTGAAGATCTGCCGTTCCGGGGCCCGGTCGGTCTCCGGAAACTCGACCTCCATTTCGTGGACGATGGTCACCATGTCTCGCGACTCGGGCAGCGGGGCCAACCTGGTCTCGAGCAGATGCGACAACATCGCGGCCGCCGTGTCACCGGCACACCTCGTCGGTTCATCGTCGAAGAGGCCGAGAAAACGGAGATTGTCCATCTGCCGTCCGGTGGGGTTGAGCTCGAGAAAAAGCGTGGCCGCAGCCTCCACCCGGTCCGGAGGAACCGGGATGGGCAGGAACATCTCCACCACCTCGCGCGGCGACCGATCACCGAGATTCTGGATGCGGATGGTGTCGTTGGTCAGCCCCAGATTCACCACTTTCGACCAGGTTTCGCAGAAACCCGGATGGCGGAGGGTTCCGCGAATCATGGTGTGGACGCCGTTGAGACCGAAGTGCTCGAGGTAAGAGATCGAATCGCGGTTCGGATAGCCCTCGAGACGACCGACACCTTCCACCTCCACCGGCCAGGTGTGATGAAAAAGCCGATTCTGGGGCACGATCCGAATTCGGCCGTCGAGCAGGTACTGGGCCCCTGCCCCACCCGAGGTGGCGACGTTCCACGGATTCCAGGTCACCAGATACTGCAGCGGATTCGACAGCGAGTCGGGGGCAGGTACGCCGCTGCCGAACGAACGGAACGCCCGCACCATACCCCCGGTTTTGTTGGTCGCCCGTACAGCTTCGGCGGCCATCATGTGGTCGATGCCGGGATCGAGACCCATCTCGGCGAGCAGGAGAACACCCCTTTGGCGTGCCCACGAATCCAGGTTTCTGGTTTCGTTCTGCAGATAGGAGACCGACACCATGTGAACGCCGGCTTCGACGCAGAGCCGCGCCACCCTCCCCTGAAAGACCGGAGCGAGGACATTGGCGACCACATCTGCGGTACCGATCCAGCCCGCCATCTGCTGCTCGTCCGAGGCATCAAGGGCGATGGCGCGACCGTTCGGATGACCGGCGACCCTGGATTCGGCGTACTCGAGATCACGATCGGCGACCGTCACCTGCCAGTCGTTGACCGCGGCGGATTCCAAGAGACGTTGAATGAGATATGGGGCCGAGCGGCCCGCCCCGAGGATCAGTATTCGTCTCATTTTCGTGTGACCCCGCTGAGCTCAGCGACCCAGGGTTGCAACCATCACGGCCTTGATGGTGTGGAGGCGGTTCTCAGCCTCATCGAAGACTCTCGACCGGGGCCCTTCGAAGACTTCATCCGAGACCTCGCAGATCTCGGGGAATTTCCTGGCGACCTCGGTCTCGAGGTTGTGGAACGCCGGCAGGCAGTGGAGGAAGATCGTCTCCCTCCGCCCGGTTGCGGCCATCATCTCCGGTGTGATCTTGTATGGCTTGAGCAACGCTGCTCTTTCGGCGATCTTGTCCTCCTCGCCCATGGAAGCCCAGACATCTCCGTAGATTGCGTGAGCCCGATTCACTCCCTCGGCCACGTCGGCGGTCACCGTGACCGCGCCGCCGGTCTCGGCACAGATGGCTTCGACCTGCTCGAGAAGTCCTTGTTCCGGGTGGAGGGACTCCGGCGCCACGATCCTCACATCCATCCCGAACTTGGCGCAGCCCACCATGAGGGAGTTGGCCATATTGTTGCGGCCGTCCCCCACATAGGCCAACGCGAGGCCTTCGAGTCGGCCGAACTCTTCCTGGACGGTGAGCAGATCGGCGAGGATCTGGGTCGGGTGCCAGGTATCGGTCAGTCCGTTCCACACCGGCACTCCGGCGTGCTCGGCCAGGATCTCCACCGTCGAATGCGAGAAGCCGCGGAACTCGATACCGTCGAACATCCTCCCGAGGACCCTGGCCGTGTCGGCGACGGTCTCTTTCTTGCCGAGCTGGATATCGCCCTTGCCCAAGTATTCCGGGTGGGCGCCCTCATCGACACAGGCGACGGTGAAGGCGCACCGGGTTCGAGTCGAGGGCTTCTCGAAGATCAGCGCGATACTCTTGCCGGCAAGAGCTCGGCCACGTGAACCGGCCTTCTTGTTGGCCTTGAGGCTGGCCGAGAGCGTGAGCAGATCACGGAGTTCGGTCGAGGTGAAGTCGAGCAGCTTGACGAAGTGACGACCTCGAAGATTGCCTGCCATGAAAGCCTCCAGGCGGTACTTTGTGAATTCCCGCACAGCGCCCGCATCCTACCCTTCGCCGCCTACTTTGCCAAGCCAAAAATACGGTCAATCGCTTCCCCACTGTCCGTCCGATGCTCGAAGATGACAAACCCACCCCGGCGGAACCGCTCTTCGTACCAGGGGCTTGCCTCGAGGCGAGAGACGAGCTCCGACGCCTGGTCCCTGTCGAGCGGCCAGGTGAAGCGATCGGTCCGCACGACCACGAGATCCGTGCTCGGCTTCTCTCCGGGAAGGATCAGCTCTCGCCTTTCGATGTACTGGAGCAACGGGTCGAAGGAGGCGCTCGCGGCCACGGTCGCCTCCCGGTCGATCCGGCGCAGCTCGGCAAGAACCTCGCCTCTGTACGGTGGGATCGACGGGTAGGTGAACGCGGCCACGTTGATCACCAGCGCGACCGCAGCCAGCTTGAGACCGCCGGCCCGCGAGGTCGGGCGGCACCCCAGGGCGGCCATGGACGCCACCGCGGCGGTCGCCGCGACCGGCACGCCGTAGTAGAGACCGAGCTGAGCCTGATTGGCGGTCGAGCTCGTGAGGTTGAGCAGGACCGGAATCGCCACGACGGTCCAGGTCCACCTGCCGCGAAAAGGCAGGAGCACCGTGGCCGCGATGACGGTGATGAAGTCCTCCGTGAAGATCGCCGCCAAAACGTCCCCGGCAGCACCCATGAAACCCACCGGCGTGATCCAGGCGTGCCAGCGGCCGAGAAATCCATAGCCCGCGGATCCAGTCTGGAAGAAGGGAATGATCCAGACCACCGCGACCGCGGTCGAGACCGCCCCCGCCACCGCGATCGGCGCCCCCCACCGCCATCTCCGGTGGTGGAGTCCGAAGAAGACCCCCATTCCCACGAGGTAGAGCCCGGCATCTTCCTTGACCGCCACCGCCGCGAGGACCATAAGAGCCACCAGCAGCGGCTTTCTCTGCAGGAAACCGAGATAGAGAGAGATCAGCACGACGGGGTAGAAAACCTCGTGGTGAAAGGGATAGGCGGCGGCTCGCGCCACCGTCGGGAAGAAGAGATAAACGAGACACACGAGATTGGTGATCGCCCGGGTCAGACCGAGCTCACGACCTACCGCGGCCAGGGGGAAGACCCCGACCCAGAGCACCACTGCATGCAGGAGAACCAGCGTGAGCGGCGAACTCATCGCCCGATAGAGCGGAGCGATGAGGAAGAGGACCGGTGAGAAGTGCTCGCCGAGAAAGCTCGATCCGAGCCACCTCGAGTAAAGAGGCGGCCACTCCCAGGCCCCGGCCAGCGCTTCCTGATAGATCCCGAGATCGTGGGAGTAGGTGTTGAAGGCGAGGTGGTGGGTCAGCGAACTCGCCACGAGGAGCAGCCCCCCGAACCCGGCGATGGCGGCAAAGGCCGGAGGTGAGGCGAACCGCGCTTCGACCATCGAGGTCCAACGGGCCCAAGCATCGGATCGATCGGGTCGCAGTAAAAGCACGGCAAGAACACAGATCCAGAACACCAAGGTCGGCTCTCGGAGTCGCTGGAGTTCCACCGATCCGAACGAGGCGACGTTGAAGACGATGAGGACCGAAGTCACGGCCGCCAGCGCCCCCAGGGAGGCGGCTGCCGCTCGAACGATTCGAGTCACTCGCTGCATTTCAGACTGGCGTCGTCCCTTATCTCCACCAACGCTCCTCGAGGAGACGAACGATGGACTCATACCCCTCACGATGAGCCTCGGTGAAGTGACCCGGATGATGCGAGTCCACGTCGAGCACGCCGATGGCTCGACCGTTGACGTCGCGGACCGGCACCACGACCTCGGAGCGGCTTCGCGTGTCGCAGGCGATGTGGCCCGGAAACGCCTCCACGTTATCCACCAGGAGGGCTTCGTTGCGGTCGATCCCCGCCCAACAGACCCCCATGTGGCGCTCGAGGACCAGGCATGCGACCGGACCCTGATAGGCCTCGACCACCAACTCTTCCCCTCGAAGAAAATAAAAACCCGTCCATGAGACGCCGGGCACCTTGTGGTGCAGGAGCGCAACCGCAGTCACCCGGTGCGCCACCGGATCGTCGGTCGTGGCGATGAGCCCGAGAATCTGCTTCGTGAGACGCCCGAAGAGGCTACTGATCTGATCGTCTTTCATAACTCCATCCACAGACAATCATACAGGGAGCATGCGCGGCGCGAGGCGCGGCCGCTGCCAATCCATCTTCTTCTCCTGATCGAAACCGGCACCATCAATCGATCCAGGGGCGAATCCGCTCTCGACCTCTTCGACCAGGTCCGAGCCCTCACATGGCGCCTCCTCCACCCCAAGCCGTGACCTCGCCTGTCCTCTGGCGTGATCACCCAGATAAGCAGGCTGGAAGCCTGCTCCACAAAGCCGCCTCAATAACCTGGTCTGCAATGGTTGTGGGGGCGGGCTTCCAGCCTGCCCTTCAGACACCTACCCGTCGGAAGCGCGGCGCCACGAAGTTCGACACCTTCCAAGGCCCACCTCGTCCACTCTCAACTGCGATGGCTATCCGATGTCCTCGCGTCCTTCGCGTCCTTGCGGTTTTCCGAACGATGGATGCGACGCCTTGGCGCCCCTTGCGCCTTCGCGTTTTACCCTACGGCAGCCCTACATTTCCTCGGGTATAGGAATCCCGAGAAGCTCCTCGAGCAGCACGTGCATCTCATCATCAAAGAGGGTGAAAACGGCTCGGCGAAGGGCCCGCAGAGTCGCGTCCTTCTCCGGGACGACCGGGTTCGAGTGGTACAGGCGGTGGAAGATCTGGGCGAGATTGTGAACGTGTTGGGCGAGGAGCGAAAACTCCAGATTGGCGACACTCTGCTCGACCACGTCACGCCGTCGAGCGCACTCGAAAACCAGGCCCCAGAGATCGTCGGGAATCTCGATGTCGCCGAGTTTGTCCAGCTCGTCGCCCCCGAAGCGGCCTTCGCCTCGCCGTTCCATGAGCTTGCTGAAGATCTTGCTCGCCCGCACCGCCGAGTACTGGAGGTAGGGCCCGGTATCGCCCTCGAACGCGAGGGCCTCGTCGAAGTCAAAGGCGAGGACGCGGTTGCGAGACTGTCTCGCCATCAGGTAGCGCAGTGCACCGACGGCGATGGCGCTCGCCCTGTCGGCCACATCGACGGGCGCCCCACCGCCCTGGAGTCGATCGACGATGGCGTCCTCGGCGGCGTCGACGAGGACATCGAGGAACTCGTCGGCACGGACACCGATCCCCCGCCGACCGGACATCTCGATGTAGGCCTTGTCCAACTCCTCATCACTGAGACCGAACGACGTGCCGCTGCGCTCCTCGATCACCCGCACCGCCGCCGGGGTCAATGCCACCATCTCGTAAGCGAAGTGAATCGAGGCATCGGCCGCCTGCGGGTGGCCGAGCACCCGGACAGCTTCCTTGACGACTTTCTGAGGATAGGATTGGCGAACATCGATCACGTTGTAGACCCGGGAAGCAGCGCCGAAAGTGCTCCCCTCCAGCCGCTCGGAAGGATCGGAGGAGGTCGATGCCAACCGATGAGCGCCGTCGCCATAGCTGACCGGCGCCGCCGCGGCTTCCTGGCTCCAATCGGCGTACTGTCGGTAGCCGAAATCGTGCCGCGACCCATCGGAGTCGATGAGGAGGCCGAACTTCCACAGCTGGTACGCGATGTCCTTGCCGGTGTAGGTGACTGTACCGTTTGAGCGTAAGAGGATCTTGTCAGGGTCGTCCATATCGGCGAACTCGGGGCTGTCGGCGAGGGACATCACCCAGCAACCGGCGTTCTTTCCCTCGGACTCGAGCCTGATCGCACCCGACGCCTCGAGCAATTCGAAGGCGCGCTGCCAGAACCCGAGATGGAGAATGTCGGATTCGTGCGGTAGGACATCGTAGCCGACCCCGAGCCTCGCCATCGTGGCGAGATGGCAACGCATATTGGCGTCGGCCACCGCTTCGGCCAGCCGCTCGATTGCCCGCGGCGGAACGGCCTCCCCGGCGATGACCGCGCCACGGAGCAGCTGCAGGGCCTGATCGAGCTCGAGACCACCTTCTCCCGATTCGACGGCGTGAAGTATCTCGGCCCGGTGCGCCTTGAACGCTTCGTCCTCGGCATAGCGGGCCGTCACCAGCGGGTAGAGAGCCCAGCAGAAATCGTCGAAATCGGAGGTCGAGGCCGCGGGAACCCCACCCGGATCGAGGGCGAGAGCCCGATCGATGAGCTCATCCCTCCGCACCGTCTCCACGCCCAGGCACTCGGCAATGACCGCTTCCGGAAGATAGAGCAGACCGACAACGACATCGGCCACCTGAACACCGGTGTCGTCGATGTAGTTCTGGGTTTCAACCTCGTTCTCGAGATGACGGAGACACCTGACCAGGACATCACCGAGGACAGCATTCCGCAGATGGCCGATGTGCGCGGCCTTGTTCGGGTTGATGTTGGTGTGCTCGACAACGGTCTTCTCCGCGTTGTCCTCATCGTGGCTCCGCTCGTTGAGAAGCAAGCCCGAGAGGACCATGTTGCGGTCGAGCCACAGATTGAGAAAACCGGGGCCCGCAATCTCGACCCTGACGATTTCCGCAGGCCATTCGACGCGCGCCGCGACGGCTTCGGCGATCTGCCGTGGCGCGCGTTTGAGAACCTTGGCCAGGGGCAGTGCGCCGGGCCAGGCGAGGTCACCGAGGTCTCGCCGGGGGGCGACCTCGAGCACCACCTCGTCGGGCGCATGGTCGAACTCGGCCTCGACGGCGGCAGCCAGGGCGGCAGCCGCACGATTTCGGATATCGTTCAGGGGCATCGGGACTCCTTCGTCGACCGGTCATTCTGATCCTTCTGGGCCGCCGTTTTCGCGTTGAAGCGAAAGCGACGGCAAAAAAAGGGAAATAGCCGCATGGCCGGTCGGCTCACCGGACCGCAGAATCAGATACCGCGCGTTGAACCCGGCATACCCCGTCGCCCGAGAGTGAATCAGACGCGTCGGCGCCCCGGGCCATGCCGGGACGAACTCAGAATGCGAACGAGATTCCCGCCTGGAGGGCGAGCCCGCCGACGCTGACCTCTTTTTCGTTGGTGAGATCATATCTGGCCTGAACCTTGGTCCAGCGATAGATCAGCTCGGCCATGAAGTTGATCCCTTGCGGCTTGCCGAAACGGATCCCGCCCAGGCCATACAAACCCACTCCGCTGTCGACTCTGGTGTCGATCGCGTTGACCTGCGCAAAGCTCATACCAGCGCCGACATAGGGACGGACCTTGTGGCCCTGGTAGAACTGGTAACGAAGACCGAGATCGTACGCGCGATACGTCACGGAATCTTCGCTTGTGGGGCCGATATTGACGTCTTCCGCCTCCAGGAAACCGGTGACTCCGATGTCAACCATCCAGTGGACGCCACCGATGCTGAGACGGAGACCGAGGCCGAGCTCTGCGTCGCCGTCGACCACCTCTCCGTAGGCTCCATACAGATCGACTCCGCCACCCGCAAAAGCGGGGCTCACCAGGACGCAGCACGCTGCCATCACCAGAAACACTCTGCGCATCTTGACCTCCACGATTCCCCATTCGGGGCGATCTTAGAATTCGTTCTCAAGTCCAACACGATTATTGTAATACAGCTTGTCCCCGCAGGATTGTGATCTCGATAGCAGGTTAGAGGTTAGAAGGTGAGAAGGTCAGGAGTTGGGAGGGCGGGAGGGAAGGGTTTGGGAGAACAGAAGGTCCGGTGCTGGAAACCGGGTTCGCCCCTTCCTCACTCACCTTCTCACTTTCTTACTTCCTGACCTTCTAACCTCCTGACCTCTCACGGCAAAGTACCAACATAACCGGTCCTCGTCACCGTCTGGTGTCCTTCCACGCTGACTTCGAGGGGCCGCCACTTCCGTTGTCCGACACCCGATGTGGTGAAGGTGAGAATGTAGCGAGAGGAGAGTTCGTCGAGGAGCGTCCGCGCCACCTCGGGCATGTCCTCGGCCCGCGGGATCCGTCGGTAGAGCCCTCCGGACCCATCGGCGATGAGGGTGAGAATCTCTTCGTAGGAAAGTCCGATGGAACCGGGCTCGGGCGGTGGTTCGACCCCGAGCACATAGATGGGTGTCTCGAGACCCCGAGCGATCTCGGTCGCCTCGGCCGCGGAGATCTCTGATGCGTTGTCGACACCATCGGTGAGGAGAATGGCCGCGCGCCGGTGGTGATCGGCCTTCTCCATCGCCTCCGGCACCCGGCGCACCATGTCATAAAGCGCGGTCGTGCTCCACGGTTTGATGGTCTCGAGCATCCTTGGAAGGAGGTACCAACCCATCCCGAAGGGAAATCGTTCGAGGACCCGGTCATTACCGAAGGTCCACAGTGCGAGTTGATCTTCCTGCCGCCGTTCACCGAGAAAGGCCATGATCAGATTCCGGCTGCCGTCGAGCTTGCGCCCCGCCATGGAACCCGAGGTGTCGAGGATGAAACCGAGGCTGATGGGCAGGTCGTTCTCGAGGTGGAGGTCCTTGATGGGCACCAGGTAGCCGTCGACGTAGAGCTGGAACTTGTTCGGCGCCACGCCCTTCACCACCCGACCTTTGGCGTCACGCACCGTCACGGGAACCACAACCGCGTCGACGTCGACCTGCCCCTTGTACTGGGCCGACACCTGCCGTGTCCACCAGGGACCGACGGCGAGACAGGCCAGGACGAGGGCCGCGACAACCAATTGACGCAACATCTCAGTTCGCATCTTCGATGTCACCATCTCCCAGCAGCGCCAACCTGACATCCCGATCGCAATCCCGCGAGAACCGATCACCATAGCCGGCCACCACCGGACCGCTCTCGTCGAGATCGATCCGGACCAACCGATGGGTGGGTATGAAGAAGGTCGATGGAGAGATCAGAGCTTCGCTTCCGCCGCGCTCCTGCGCCAACCAGTCCTCCACCGACTCGAGATCGAGCCCCCGGACCACGACGCCGAGTTCGTCCATCTTGATCAGCAGGCCCCAGTGCTTCTCCTTCGGGTTGGCGCAGTGGAGCACGACCAACGAACCTTCGTCGACGGACGGGACAGCGAAATCATCACTCATCATGGATCGCGTCCGCTGGCTGCGTCAGCTCGAGCAGCACCCCGCCGGTGGACTTGGGGTGGACAAAACACACCAGACAGCCGTGGGCGCCTCTCCGAGGTTCGTCCGACAGAAGCCGGTGGCCCCGTTCTGCAAGCGCAGCCATGGCTCCCCGGATGTCGTCAACCCGGAGGCAGACGTGGTGCAGACCCGGCCCGCGGCGTTCCAGGTGCTTGGCGATCGGTGAGGACGGCCCGGTGGGCTCGAGGAGTTCGAGCCGTGCATCCCCAACCGGCAGGAATCCGACCTTGACTCCCTGTTCGACGACCTCCTCGACACCCTCGAGATCGAGACCGAGGGCCTCGTAGAACTCGACCCCCTTCGCCAACGACTCGACGGCGATTCCGATGTGATCGAGGGTGGGTTTGCTCATCGTCAGGCCTCCTCACACGGTCTTCAGAATCTCACGGGCAATGACCATCCGCTGGATCTCCGAGGTCCCCTCGCCGATGGTGCAGAGCTTGGAATCCCGCCAGGCACGCTCCACGGGGTAATCGGTGGTGTAGCCATAGCCGCCATGGATCTGAACCGCCTCCTCGCCCACTCTCACCGCCGTCTCGGACGCGTAGACCTTGGCCATGGACGACTCGAGGGTCACGGTCTCACCGCGATCCTTGAGGATCGCCGCCCGCATGGTCAGCAACCGCGAGGCGTCGACCCCGGTCGCCATGTCGGCGAGCTTGGCGCGGGTGATCTGGAACGAGGAGAGGGGCTTGCCGAACTGATGCCGGACCCCGGCGTACTCGACGGTGGAATCGAGGGCGCCGCGGGCGATCCCGAGCGACAGAGCGGCGATGGAGATCCGGCCGCCGTCGAGAACCTTCATCGCCTGGATGAAACCGTCGCCCTCATTGCCGAGCAGGTGGTCGGCCGGCACCCGACAGGCCTCGAGCACGAGCGAAGAGGTGTCGGAGCAACGCATCCCGAGCTTGTCCTCCTTTTTCCCCGGGCTGACGCCGGGACGGTCGAAGGGGACGAGGAAGGCCGAGATTCCGTGGTGGCCACCCTCCTTGGATGTCCGCGCCATCACGACCGCAGCCGAACCGACGGTGGCGTGGGTGATGAAGTTCTTCGAACCATCGAGGACCCATTGGTCGCCTTCCCACACCGCCGTTGTGCGGGTTCCACCGGCATCGGAACCCGCTTCGGCCTCGGTCAGGCCCCAGGCGCCGATCCACTCACCCGAGGCGAGTTTGGGCAGATAGACCGACTTCAGCCTGTCGGAACCGAAGAGCAAGAGATGGTTGGTGCACAGCGAGTTGTGCGCCGCCACCCCGAGACCGACCCCACCGTCGGCGGCGCCGATTTCCTCGAGAATCAGCACATACTCGACATAGCCGAGGCCGGCGCCGCCGAACTCTTCCGGTACCAAGACACCGAGCAACCCGAGCTCGCCGAGCTGTGAAAAGAGCTCGCGCGGGAAGCGCTGCTCACGATCCCACACCACCGCGTTGGGGGCGATCTCGTTGCGCGCCAGGTCACGAACCATGTCTCGAATCGACAGTTGATCTTCAGTGAGTTCGAAAATCACGGCCACCTCCACGTCTTCTCCGTCGACGGACGGGCACATTCTACGCCGTCAGAGCTTACTGCGGATCCCACCCGGCAATCTCGATGCCGGTGTAATAGTGCCGAAGAATGGCGTCGAAGGTCATCCCGGCCCTCGCCAGACCATAGGACCCGTTCTGGCACAGACCAACCCCGTGCCCCCACCCGCGTCCGAGGAAATGCGCCATTCGTTCACCATTGGGGAGCGTCCTCACTTGCATCTCGAACAGGGTCTCCGGCAGATCGAGCGCCCGGCGAACATCAAAGCCCTTCACCAGCCGGCGGTTTCCGCTCCGGTCGATGATCGCGAGGGTCACGACTCGACCGGAACGCCCGCGGCGGATGATCTCCAGACGCTCGAGATCCGGCTCGCCGACGCTCGCCGCCAGCTCGTCCCAGCTCCGCTCGCGCCTCCAACTTCGCCAGGCCGACCGGCGATCGGCATCACCGCCGCCATCGGACTGAACCACCACCAGGGCGAGAATCCGATCGCCCAGCCGGTACCGCTCGAGCGCCGTGCCGGGAAGCGCGCGGAGCGCCGTCGCGCCGCCGTGGCTCGAGCCCCACCGCCGGACCAGCGGCATGGGCTGAGGCAGCACCTCCGACGCGTCGGCACGCCGAGGATAGATGGCGACGCCATCCGGGTGGTGCACCAGCTCACCACGATCCGCGCGTATCAGCTCCTGGATCTGGAGCACCGCCGACACCGCCTCGAGGTGCCAGCCGTCCATCCACCGACCGGGTGTCGTCGGCGGCAGGGGAATCTCGAAGAGATCCGCGAGCCGAACCAACCGGCCGGCGCCTTCGCCGCCGACCAACGGACTCGACTCGTCGAGCCCGCCCGCGGCGTAAAGTGCCTCGATCCACCCGGCCAGATCGGGTTCGGCGGGCAGCGGCCGCACTTCTCCGCCGCAGAGCTCCGCCACTATCGGCAGGACATCGATGGGAGAAGACTCACCGTCATCCACATCGAGCGCACGCATCGCCAACCATCGACGAAAGGCCCTCTTATCACCAATCACCTCAGCGACACCCGCACCCGGGAGGAGCAGAGGGCGGTCCCAGGTGCATGCGACACCGGTGAGGTAGGGACTCGCGCGTCCCGAGAAAAGCACGGCGGCATCCTCGGTGTGACCGCCGCAGGTCGAGGTGTACATCGCGTCGATGGGTCGACTGTCATACACGGCGATGAGCCCGGCCGTCTCTCGGATGGCACGGTCCGACAACGGGTGCTCAGCCCCCGCACCGTGATAGGCCTGACACGCGGGTGTGGCGCAGATATCCCACCCCTCTTCGTCGTGATCACCGAGGTGGGCCACGGCGTAGGTCCGGGCGGCCACCGCCTGCGCCTTGAGGGCCTCGAGCTCGGGGAACTGGTACGGGCCCATCTCCACCGGGACGACACCGCGGAGATAGTCCTCCATGGGGAGCTCGTTGATGAGCAGCAGCTCACCACCCGCGCTTCTGATCCGGAACCATCCCCGGTAACGCCGGCCACCAACGGCGGTCGGCCAGTCACCGGCCGGGGTGAGCAGGATTTCCGACGAACTCCTGACCGACCCCCCCTCACCGGAAACGACGACGGCGCCCGCACCGGGAACCCGATAGGCCTCGGCAAATCCCGCCGCGACCAGTCGGGCAACAGCGTCGCCGGGCTCGCCGTCGAGCCACCGCATCCGGACCCGGACAAGGCCTCCGCCGGCCGGCTCCTGCCACACAACGACCTCGTCTCCCAGACGCTGCTGGAGATCGACAACCACCGAAGCGGCGGCCTCGGGACTCGACCACGCTCCCACCTGCCACGCCGTCTCGCCCGATGGAGTGATCGTGAGCGGGCCCCACAACCAGACGGCCTCGTCACCGACCTCGGCGCGGTAGGCCCGTCCGGGCTGCGGGAGGGTGGTTTCACCCGCGGTCTTCTTGAGGAGAACACGGATGGAGGCTTCGACATCGACCGGATCCGGCACCCGGGGAACAGGGCCGGTCGGCACCGGAGTCGGGATCGGGGTCGGCGTCGCCTCAACCGGGGTGTCGGCGGGGCCCGGGGTCACGGTCGGTTTCAGCGGAGGAGATGACGGCGGCGCCGTGGCACTCGTCGCACAGCCCGCCGCGGCGGCGAGCATGATCATCAACAGGAGGTTCTTCACCGGTTCAGGCCCCCTTCGCGCGAGGCCAGGCGTTCGGCGCGATAGTCGCGCCCACGAAGCTCGATCCGCCCGCACATCTCCCACAGCCTGGATCGAATCCGCTGCGACACGCGATCGGTGAGGCTCTCCTCACCCGCCTTCTTGGGGAAGTCCGAGTAGTTGGTGGTGAATATCGTCAGTCGATTTTCGAGATAGCGGGTGTTGACCAGATAGTAGAGAAGGTCCATCACCCATGGAGTGGTCTTGCCGGCGCCGAGCTCATCGAGCACGAGGAGATCACAGTCCACGAGGGGCTGGAGAATCTCCCGGCTGCTCCCGGATCCGTCGAAGGTCATCTGAATCTCGAGGACAAGCGAGGTGAAGTCAGCAAACCGACCATGCACCGGCGGTCGTTTCTCCCGGAGGATCTGTTGCATCGCCGCCACCGCGAGATGAGTCTTGCCGGTACCCACCGGCCCCATCAGAACCAGTCCCTTGTCGACATTGGGGAAAAGATCGACAAATTCCTGCACCAGACGCAGAGCCTTGCCCAGCGTCGGGTCCTCCGGATTCCACAGCTCGAAGTCGTCAAGAGTGCAGTGACGATATCGATCAGGGATCTCGGCCCGGACAACCATACGCTCGCGGAGGCGCTCTTCGGCGCACTCGCAACGCCGCGCGATCTCGATCCCGTCCTCCTCGACGAGGATCCAACCTGTGCCGTCGCAGAGGGTGCAGGGAGTGTCGTTCGCTGTTGCTTCGGTCATGGGGGAAGTATAGACGGTCGCACGCCGCAGGATTCAGGTCGCAGGTCACACGGCTCAGAGTCAGTTGCCGCGACCGTGACCATCACCGAGACAGTGTCGGTGACCATGCACGACGCTCTACCGAACACCGGCTTTTCCTACGAAGTCAAAGCCATCACCCGCGCGACAACGCTGATCGTGCGACGCTGGGACGTCCGACGTCCCAGAAGGCCGGAGCTGAAGGATGCATGAGTTGCCTCAGAAACCCGACCCCGGTTCCTTGAGAAACTCCAGTTCCTCCGGGGTCGACTGACGCCCCAGAATGGCGTTGCGGTGTGGAAAGCGACCGAATCGATCGACGATTTCCCGGTGGCGGATGGCGAAGTCGAGATAGAAGTCGAAGGATTTCTTCCAGTCGTCAGGCACCTCGGCGGCCATGTCTCCGAACAGCTCAACGCTCCGCCGCTGATCCGCTCGGTCTTCCGAGTGTTCAAACGGCAGGTAGAAGAAGACCCGTTCGATGGGTCGCAGCAGCCGATCGGCGCCGGAGGCGAGGCCTCTGCTCGCAACACTCCGCGCCTTGTCATCCTGGGCGAAGGCGCCCGGCGTACCCCGGTGGATGACCCGCGGCAGTTGATCGAGAAGCAGGATCAGCGCCAACCGGCCGCGGGGCGATCCGGTCCAGTGATCCAGGGTGCCCGCCGCCGCCGCCGACGCCGCCTGACCGAAGCGGCCGCTCAAGTCATCATCGGTCTCGGCGCTCTGACCCCACCACAGACCGGACTGGCTCTCGCCCACCTCGGCGTCGTCGTCCTTGTCTCCAAACCAGAAACCGAGCAACTCGTCGCGGGTACTTTCCATGGACGATTCCTCCCACCTGCACAACCGAAGAGAATGATACGGAGATTCCACGCTACGATAACGCCTTCATGCGAGTGCTGCACATCCTCTCCCAACGACCTTCCCTCACCGGCAGCGGCATCACCCTTGACGCCGTGGTGCGACACGGCGCCGCTGCGGGCTGGGAACAGCGGGTGGTGGTGGGCGTTCCGTCGACGGCTCCTCCGCCGGATGTGGGTGGCCTCAGCTCCGATCGCATCCACCCGCTGCTCTTCGGATCAGATCGGCTGCCGTTCCCCGTACCCGGCATGAGTGACGTCATGCCGTATCCGAGCTCGGTCTTCAGCTCGATGTCGGCACATGAAATCGAACTCTATCGAAAGGGCTGGCACCGACACCTCGGGCCCATCATCGAGGACTTCGGTCCGGATGTGATCCACTCACACCACGTCTGGATCGCATCTTCGTTGCTCAAGGACATCGCCCCGGAGATTCCGGTGGTGAACCACTGCCACGCCACCGGTCTGAGGCAGATGGAGCTGGTTCCCAGTCTCGCCGGCGAGGTCCACCTCGGCTGCGGCCGCAACGACGCATTCGTTGTTCTCCACCGGCGACATGCGGTTGATCTCGCCCGGGCCCTCGATGTCCCCGGCGAGCGAATTCACGTGGTCGGAGCGGGCTACCGTAACGATCTCTTCCACACTCAAGGGCGGGATCCGAAACCTGAACCGGCCCTTCTCTACATCGGCAAGTACAGCGCTGCCAAGGGTCTGCCGTGGCTCCTCGACGCATTCGAGCGACTGGCCGTGCGTCACCCCGATCTGCGGTTACACATCGCCGGCGACGGTTCGGGCATGGAGGCCGAGAGGCTGAGGGAACGGATGGGGGCCATGGGGCCGCAGGTCGCACTCCACGGACAGGTCGCGCAGACCGATCTCGCCGCTCTCATGCGTCGTTCCACCGTCTGTGTTCTACCGTCGTTCTACGAGGGAC
This sequence comes from Thermoanaerobaculales bacterium, assembly GCA_029287235.1. Lineage (GTDB taxonomy): Bacteria > Acidobacteriota > Thermoanaerobaculia > Thermoanaerobaculales > Sulfomarinibacteraceae > JAHECW01. The sequence goes on along the minus strand of JARFRM010000108.1, from coordinate 485 downwards.
TGCCCCTGGTGCTCGTCGAGGCCCTGGCCTGCGGCTGCCGGCTCGTGGCCACCGATCTTCCCGGTGTCGTCGAAGAGCTCGCGCCGCGCATCGGCGCCGCCCTCGAGCTCGTCGAGCTTCCCGCAATGTCCGGGGTCGACACCCCGGTGCCGGCCGAGCTCCCGGCCTTTGTCGATCGTCTCACGACAGCGCTTTCTCGAGCCCTTGACGCACCACCGCTGGGAGACCCGACCGAGACCATCCCCGAGGCCCTCGACGCCTTCACATGGGGAGCGGTCTTCGATCGCATCGAGCGGGTGTGGCGGGACGTGATCGACCGAGCAAGCGGAATCGAACCGCAAGGACGCTAGCCCGACCTTCTCACCAATTTTCGTCACGAGGGCGTCGAGGCGCTGTGCACAGCTGGGATTTCTCATCTTCGGGCGCGGAGGCGTACTCTGCAGTACGTTGAGCACCCGGAGATGAGAAATCACAGCTGGGCGCTG
>JARFRM010000012.1 GCA_029287235.1 Thermoanaerobaculales bacterium | reverse complement strand
ATGCCGCCCGAAAGGCGCCGCCAATTCTATGCGGTGCAGCCTCCTAGCCCGACCTTCTCACCAATTTTCGTCACGAGGGCGTCGAGGCGCTCTGCACAGCTGGGATTTCTCATCTTCGGGCGCGGAGGCGTACTCTGCAGTACGTTGAGCACCCGGAGATGAGAAATCACAGCTGGGTGCTGTGCATCGTCGGACGCAGTAGGAAATTGGTGAGAAGGTCGGGCTAGGACCCTTCGAGCACCTCCCAGACATAGACCGAACCGCTGTGCAGTGAATCGTACCGACCGCTTCCGACCGCGAATCGGCTCCCGTCCGGCGCCCACGACGCGCTCCACATCGCCAGAGGGGGAATTCGCAGGTCGGCCACCGGCTCCCATGTCTCCGTCGACCACACGACTGCGGTATCGTTCTCCCCCGTTGTCACCAACAGGCGACCATCAGGAGAGAACGCGACACCCCTCGCCCAACCACGGTGAGCAACCAGGGTATGCAGCGGCTCTCGTGTATGAGCGTCCCAGAGCCACACACCGCCGTCCTGGTGCGCAGTAGCCAGCAACGTGTCATCCGGCGACCAGGTCAATCCGTTGGTGTCGCTCCTGTGCGCGACCGGATCGAGCCGTGCGAGCAGTCGCCCTGTATCCGGGTCCCACAGCGCGATGGTGCCCGCCAGATCGCCGGTCGCGAGGGTGAGACCGTCCCCCGACCAATCCGCGCTGATGACCAGCGATGATCCGGAGAGCTGCCGGTCGATGGTCCGACTCGGCACGTCCCAGATCGAAACGCTTCCTACCCTGGTCCCAACCGCGAGACGCTGACCGTCCGGCGACCACGCGACGCACATCGCCGAGCCGGTGTCCAACGATGCGACCTCCTGGTAGCCCGGGGGTCGCCAGAGCTTGACGGTTCGGTCGGAACTCGCAGTGGCCAACAACCGGCCATCGGGCGACCATGCCACACCCCAGACGAAGCTCTGATGGCCTCTCACGACGGCCTCGACCTGGCCCGTGATCGGATCCCAGATCATGATCATGCCGTAGGCCGCCGATGCCAGCGCCGTACCGTCCGGCGACCAGTCGAGGCTGTAGACAGGTCCGGAGAAACCCGTGAGTTCGAAGAGCTGAACAAATTCCAAACCGCCTGGATCAGCTCCATCCGGAATCACACGTCCAAGCACCTTGCGGGGGGGAGCCTCCTCAGCCGACGTTGGCTGAGTCCACTCCCCGGCGAAGAAAACTGGCAGCAGGAAGAAAGCGATGATCATCAGCGAGCGACAACGACAAACATCCGACGTCATGACGGGCACTCCTCTTCGTCGTCAACCGGAAAAACCCACCGCAGGGATGCTCGTATCTCAGACGCCCCCGCGCTCTAATCACCGCCTATTGTGGAGTTACGTTGGTGCCACCCATCCGGTTTCTCGATCGGATCATAGGACATAGGTGCCAGGAGAAACAAAGTTAACAAAGCTGTGATAGTTTTGGGTTGCGGGAGGTAGGTTGCCGCGCAGTTTGAGGGTGTTTGTCGAGGGCGGTTTGTACCACGTGTACAACCGTTTCGCGCGTGGCGAAAGCGTGTTCGCGGATCCGGAAGAGGCCATGGAGTTTGTTGAGCTTCTTCGGGGGGTGAAGAAACGCGACGGGTTGACTGTTTACGCGTGGGCGTTGCTTTCCAACCACTATCATGTCGCACTCCGAACATCTGCTATTCCATTGTCCCGAACAATGCAGTACCTGCAGGGAACCTACAGCCGGCGGTTCAATCGGAGGTGGGGACGAACTGGGCCGCTCTGGCAAAGTCGGTATCAAGCCCGTGTGATCGACGACCAGGAGTCCTTTGAACGAGTGATGGTGTACGTCCACCTGAACCCCGTTCGAGCGGGCGTGACGGACGATCTATTGGACTATGCCTTCTGTGGGCATCGGGAGTTGATGGGGAAGGTGAAGGATCCACTGGTGGATGTGGACCACGCTTTGATCGGTTTCGGGGAAAAGTTGAAGACGGCCAGGCGACTATACTCGGCACGTGTTCGGGCGGCGATGGAGGAAGACGGGTTCGATGCATCTCCTCGTCGAATCGACGAGTTTCTGAAGAAGGACCACAGGCTCGAAGCACCGGAGCCTGTCACCATCGATGAGCTTGGGCGGAGCACCGGACTCGAGCGACCAGTCCTGGACGGGGCTCGATACCTCGATGAAGCCTGCCGGATTCTGGAGGTCGAACCGGAGCGGCTTGCCAGCAGCCGCCGAGACCGGGAAACCGCGGCACTTCGGAAGCTTGTTGCTGCGGTCGGAATCGAACGATGGGGCCAGCGTGCAGGGGAGCTCGCGTCATTGCTCCACAAGCACACTGTGGCCGTGAGCCGGTGGGTTTCGGACGCAGCTCGCGAGCGGCAAACGGACCCCGCGTACGAGAAGAGACTCCTCTGGCTGGATGAGCAGCTCAGCAAGAGGGCGCTTTCTGCTCAAGCACGCGGCGAGCTTTCACCGAAGAAGTGCGAGAAACTCTGACGAGAGCCTGCTTTGTTAACTTTGTTTCTCCTGGCACCGACATGCCGCAACAATTACGAAAACCGGCGCCGATCTCCGGTTATAGTTGGCCGGCCGAGATCGATGGATCATCAGGAGGAAGGCCATGACGTTTCGAGGTTTTTGCGTTGTCCTGCTCGCCTTGTTGTTCACTCCGGCGGTGACCGCCGGTGAGACCGCACCTGCGATCGCCGACCACCCCGAGGTGGCTGATGCGGTGGCCGCATGGTCGGTGTGGGCGAAAAATCGGGCCGCCGTCGACGGTGTCCCGGGGATGTCGGTGGCCGTGGTGCACGATCAGGAGACGATCTATCTCGACGCCTTCGGCGAGGCCGACCCCGACAGCGGACGGGAGGCCGGCCCGAACACCCTGTACTCCATCTGCTCGATCTCCAAGCTTTTCACCGCCATCGGCGTGATGCAGCAGCGAGACGCGGGGGCCCTGAACCTCGACGATCCCCTGACGAAGTACCTGCCGTGGGTCGGCGAACTCCAGGACGCGCATCCCGATGACGAGCCGGTGACGCTGCGGCGGGTCCTCACCCACTCCGCAGGTCTGCCTCGGGAGTCGGACTCGCCCTACTGGTCGGGCCCGGATTTCGACTTCCCGACCCGCGAAGAGTTGCGCCGCACCCTCCCGGAGCAGAGCACGCTCTACCCCTCGGGCCGGTATTTCCAGTATTCCAACCTCGGGCTGTCGTTGGCCGGTGAGGTTGTGGCGTCGGTCAGCGGAACCACATGGGAGAACTACACCAGAAACCGGATCCTCGACCCCATCGGGATGCAGGACACCTACACCTCGGTAGCCGCTGCCCACGAGACCGGCCGCATGGCCGCCGGGTATTCGCAGCGCCGCGGCAGCCCCGAGCGCGAGCGGCTCTCGCTATTCGAGGTCGAGGGCATCGCGCCGGCCGCCGGGATGGTGTCCAGCGCCGAAGATCTGGCGCGCTTTGCATCTTGGCAGCTGCGTCTGCTCGCGGGTGGCGAGGGCGTCCTTCGCGCCTCGACCCTGCGCGAGATGCAGCGGGTTCACTGGGTGGACCCGGACTGGGAGACCACGTGGGGACTGGGTTTCGCCGTCTTCAAGGTCGGCGAGCGAACCGTGGCGGGCCACGGCGGCGGCTGCCCGGGCTTCTACACGACTTTCAGGATTGTGCCGAGCGAACAGCTCGCGGTGATCGTGCTCTCGAACGCCATCGGCGCCGACGTCAGCCTCTACGCGGCCAGGGCCATCGAGATCATCGCCCCTGCTCTCGACAAAGCGCGCGAGGCGTCCGATCCGCCGTCCGAACGCGATCCGGAGTTCAACCGCTATGTCGGCACCTATGACACCGTCTGGGGCCGGTTTGCAATCGTCCGCTGGAAGGACGGCCTGGCGGTTGTCGACCTCGACCAACGGGACCCGTTCGACGATCTGCCAACCCTGAAGCACGTCGAGGGGCACACCTTTCGCCGGGTGCGAAGCGACGACGAGTCGCTCGGCGAGGCGTGGCGTTTCGTGGTCGATGCCGACGGCCGGGTGTTGTCGGTCACCTCGCACAGCAACCCGGCTCAACGCGTGAACTGAACGCCGATGATGGTGGGTGCGGCGAAAGGTGGCGCCCTCATGCTGATCTGATACCGCGCTCTCGGCCCATATCGGTACAACTGTTCCAATATCGTTTTCCAAGCCGCGTCAATCGGAGAAGTCACTATCCCATTTCGGGCACAGGGATTGCGTAACTCCTGGCGACTGGACAGGTGCCGATCACGAGACCGGATCGGGTGGATGTCACCCATCAAGAATGGAGACCTTCAATGGTTGGATGCACTCGCCAATCTGATTGCCCTTTGTTCGAGAGGTTTGTCGTTTCAGGCTCGGCGAACATCTGGCGCCTCCTGTACTGCGACAAGGAGGAGAAGTTCAAGACCTGCGCCCGCTATGAGGCAGGCATAAATGGCCGGACGGTGCCCGTGAATCTGCTTCCCAACGGTCAACTCCTGAGATCGATGCGGCTGGGGGCCGACGATGTTTGTTGAGGGTTTGTGGCCGTGGTGGCTGGGAGCCCTGGCCCTCGGCGCCACGTGTTTCGGCTACCCTCTGCTGCTCGGTCGGACGTGCACGGTCTCCGGCTTCTGGGGAGGCGTCGTCAACTGGCGCCAAGAGCGGGAGGCCGCTCGTGCGGAGGCCGAATTGGCCGCCAATCCGCAGGCCGCCGAAGAGGCCATGCTCGAAGCGGTCATGGCAGAGCTCGGCGGTGAGATTCCCGAGGAGATCCAAGCGGAGTTGGAGGCCATGGCCGCGGCCGACCCCGAGCTTTCCACGCCCCCGTCACAATCCGCACCACCCCGCACGGCGGGCCCATGGGGTTATCTTGCCTTCCTGGTCGGACTGGCCGTAGGGGGCTTCATCGCCGCCGTGGCGCGCGGTGAAGCAAGCCTGTCTCTCACGATGAGCCCGACATTTCACGCGATATTCGGACCCGGCGCTCTCCTCGCGCTCGCGTTCGGGGGCCTGCTGGTCGGTTTCGGCACCCAGATGGCAGGCGGCTGTTCCATGGGTCACGGCCTCTCCGGCACCTCCAACCTCCAACCCGGAAGCCTGCTCTCCACCGCGTCTTTCATGGGCGCCGCGGTGGTCGTCTCCATGGTCCTCGGGAGGTTGATCTGATGGCCGGCACGATCGTTCGCACGATGGTTGTCGGGACTTGGCTCGGCTTCACTCTCTCCCAGATCGGCTTCAGCGACTACGACCAGCTCCACCTCATGTTCACCTTCCAGGACATGAGGATGCTCTTCACGTTCGTCGGGGCGGTCATCATCGGGTCGATGGGCTTTCACCTGCTGGCGAAGATCGGACGAAGACCCAAGGTGCACCGCCCGATTCACAAGGGCACGATCCTCGGCGGCGTGTTCTTCGGCGCCGGATGGGCCCTCTCCGGCGGCTGCCCGGCGGTCCCCTTGGTTCAACTCGGCGAGGGCACGCTTCCGGCTCTGGTGACTGCGGCCGGCATCGTGATCGGCGTAGTGCTCTTCCAGTGGGTGCAGCGCAGGCATCTCAACTGGGACACGGGGTCGTGTCTGCACTGACGGACGCTCGAAAGTGGCACCCGTCCCGGACACGGTCGCGGTGCGTGATCATCAATCCTGATGTTCCATCAACGCTTCGATCTTCGTTGAATACCTACTTTTCTGCTCGTCGGTCGCGGCCTCCTTCTCGGCCTTGGCCAGCCAACGACGGGCCTTTTCCTCGTCACCTTTCATGAGGTGGCACATGCCGAGAAGGAAGTAGTATTCATCTTCATCCTTCTGCTTTCTGATGGCGTGTTTGAGGTGTTCGATCGCGGTGTCGTAGTCACGATTTTCGAAGGCTTCGCGGGCGAGGCTGAACCGGAGATGCGGGTTGCGCATCCGGTGCTGATCGACCTTCTTCCTGTACTTCTGGGCTTTTTCGGTATCGCCCCTCATTTCGTGGAGACGCACCAGGTTGCTCATGGCCACGACGTCCACGCGGTCGGCCTTGAGCGCCTGGAGGTAGGCCGCTTCAGCGTAATCGTCGTGACCGCCCTTGCGATACAGAAGGCCGAGGTTTGTCCACGCTGGGGAGAAATCTCCGTTGGTTTCGAGGATGGCCCGTCTGAAGAACGCGAATGCATCGACGATGTCCCCGGCCTGCATACGCTCGACACCCACGTTGTTGAAAAAATGCGCGATGGCACGGTTGTCGGAGATCGTGTCGACCTCGTAAGTGCTCTTGAAATCGCCGACATCGAAGTCGACGGCACGAGTCCCGGAAGCGCCCAGGTAGACATTGACGTTGACGTGCCGGTTGAGCACGAAGACATCCTTTCTGGTGGACCAATCCGGTGGGATGTCCACCTCCTGAAAGTCCGCTTTCAAACCCGCCCCCCGAGCGAGCGAAACAAACAACGTCGTGAAGGACAGGCAGTTTCCCTTTCGGAGCCGGAAGGTCTCGGCCGCGGTCCGCGTGTTCTCGTCGTACTCCAATCGAAAGTTCTTTGTTCCCATGATCGCGTCGACCAGCTGCTGCAGCTTGAAGATGTCGGTGCCCCCTGGATTCACGTTTTCCTTCAGGAACTCGCGCATCTCGTCACTTATCGCAAGCACCGCGCCGCTCTCGATCGATGTGGAATGATCATCCGCGGCACCCAAAATCTTGCCAGACAGCAGCTCATCGGGCGTGATTTGGGGCTGCGCCCATCCGACGGAGAGGCCTCCGGTCGAAAGAACGGCACCAAGTGCCACAACGAGGATGGCTCGCCTCGACAATGTTCAGCCCATTTCTTCAGACGGTCTTTTTGTTCCCACTTGGGCTGATTGATCTCACCGAGTGATCCACGATCCTCGCATCAGCCCGTTCCGCTCTCTCCCTTACTTGATACGCAAACGATCGGCTTGGGTTGTTTCGGATGATGAGGATCCTCGTGGTCGTTTCGTCACAGTTGGAAGATGCACACCAAGCGCGAACCTGGAACACTCCGGTGCTGCGATCACGACCCATGACTTCTCGGAGTTCTCGATCCGGACCGAACGGTGGCGCTAACCCGGAGTATTCACGAGATTTCGTCGCGAGGGCAGCGATCGGTCGGAGGTACAATCAGGTGTGCACAACCTGAGGAGGCGAAAATGACGAGATATGCCCGGCTGACGATCGTTGTCGCGTTTCTCCTCCTGCCCATTGTCGCTGAAGGCGCTGAGGTCTCGGGATCACTCCTGTACGACGACGAGCTGGTGGCGAGCGTCTTCCCCGACATCCAACAGGGGTCGGCGACCGCCTTTCCCTCGGGCGGCGGCGCCCAGATCAACGGCACCGTAGATCTGGCGTCATCCACCTACCGCATCGAGGGGCTTGCGGCGACCGAGTACAACATCCAGGTGCAACTCTTCCGCACGGACCCGACCCCCTGGCTGGGCTACCCCGGAGATCTCTTCGGGGGCGGTGATGCCGAGCTCATCGATCCCGCAGGCAGTATCGATCAGAATCTGGACATCCGTTACTTCTACCACGTCGTCAGCCCGGTAGACTCCATCCCTCAGCTCGACGGATTGAGGTACGAATGCACCGCCAATCACGCGGTACCCTATCCCATCACCTTCGCCATCGAGCCCGTCCCGCGTGCGACCGACTATAGTTTCCACGCCGCCCTCCTGAACTGTCCCAGGGCCGTCGTCGACCACATCTACATCGATTCCGGCGACCCGTCGGTCCAGATCGAGTGGGGCACGGCCGAAGAGGACTTTCACAGCCTCACAGTCAGGTGCACCGGGGCAAGCGGCAAGCCGCTCTGCGCTACTCCATCGTTCCGATACAGCGACGGTGTGGCGTGGTTTCTGGAGTTGACCCGCGACGACTCGTCGACTCGCGGCACCCATCGCACCGACGCAGTTGTCATCCCTGCGGTCGCCGGGACTCCCGGCGCCCACGGCACCTACTGGTCGAGCTCTGTGAGCGTGGTCAATCTCGCCGGCACCGACCGGGAAATCGAGGTCGTGTACACGCCGCGCGGCGTCGATGGCCTGTCGACGTACAGCATTGAGACCGTCAACCTCCCCGCATCCTCGCAACGATCCTGGCCCGACATCGTCACCGAGCTGTTTTCAACCACCGGCGCCGGCGCCCTCGAGTTTCGCGGCTTCCAACTCGCCGTCACCAGCCGGACATCGACTCCCGGTGGCGACAGCGGGTCCTACGGTCAGGGCATCCCCCCGATCCAGCCCGCCCAGACTCTCAGCGCGACCGGAACCGACTCGGCCACCATGGGCGGGGTCGAAGAGGGGGCCGTTTTCCGCACCAACCTCGGTCTGTGCGAGGTCTGGGGCGAAAGCGCCACAGTCAGGGTCAGCATCATGGACTCGGCGATGACCGAGCTGGGTCACCGGGACTACGAGCTCCGACCTTACGAAAACATTCAGATCAATCAGGTGGCAAACACGGTGCCCGGGGCCGGCTCACTCTCCAACGGGATGGTGCGAGTCACCGTGACCTCGGGCAACGGCCGGATCGGCGCCTACCTCTCGGTGGTGGACAACGCCACCGGCGATCCCACTTTCATCGCCATCGCTCCCCAGTCTCCCTCGGGCGGCTGAGGGTGGTCGCAGACCGTGCCTGAACGATTTCCCATCACCGGCACCACCCCAATCCTCGCAGAAAGAGGGTCAAACGTCACGGAGTCGTCGCCGACCAGGCGGCCGTATCGCCGGTCTCGAATCCGTCAGCGAAAAGAGTCGGGACAAAAGCGAGACCGTTGATCGCGGCCCAACGGGTCTGACCGACGCTCGTGCCGACACCGGTAGTGGTGTCGATGGTGATGAGCTTGCCTCCGTCCGGATTGCCGGATCTCATATCGATGCCCCCGTAGAGAGTGCCCCGATGGAACTCGAGGGCGGCAACGTCGGTGAATCCGGTTGCACCCACCAGGCTTCCGGCACCGGTGACCAGGTCAACGGTGATCAAGTCGCCACCGTTTGCGCCGGATGTGACTCCGTACAGGATCCCTGCTTGCGGGTCGTAGGCAAGACCTTCCACAAGCTGGAAGCCGGTGGAACCGACGGTGGTCAGCGCGCCGGTGCTCTGATCCACGATGACGAGGTCGGAAGCCGTCGCCGTCGGCAAGGTCTCGAAGCTGCCGTAGAGCACTCCACCGACGAACTCGAGCCCCATCACCAGACCGGAGCCGAAGTTCCCCACCAGCGATTCCTGACCGGTCTGCGGATTGATGGTGATGATGTTGGCGCTGTTGTTTCCGGTGGCGCCGAAAAGGATCCCGTCGGAACGAAACTCGATTTCGGTGACCAGGTTGAACTGACCGAGCGGGTACCTAAGGACCGCCGCGGCACTGGTCTCGTCGATTTCGATGAGCTGGTTGAGCGCCTGACCGGTGGTCCCCACGAGGTCTCCGCCGGCGATGGGAAACGGCGGGTGGACTTGGACGTTGTCGAGCTGGAAGAACGCGGGTCCGGTGTTGACCTCGGGAATGACGGCGTCGAGACTCAGACGCAGGATGCCTCCACCAAAGCTGCTGACATCGACGACGGCGGTCCGAGTGCCCGTATCGAGCACCGTCGATCCGGCCGGCGCGGTGAACACCACCGTCGATTGCATCGGTGTCCCCCCGCCGAAGGGCTCGATGTTGACCTCGAACACCCGCGGAAGCGTCGCACCCCAGGTCAGATCCCAGGCGGCGCGGTAGTCGAACTCGATCGCCGAGACACCAATCCCGAAAAGGTTGAGATCCTGCGCCATCCGGAAACGCCCGACCTGGCCGTCAAAACCGTGGCACCCGGCCACCAATCCCTCGGATGGAGTGATGGCGAAGAACCGCGGATCCAAGGGCGGAGGACCCGCCGGCATGACCGTCCACGGCATCAGCGGCCCGGGCGGGTTGGTCACGATCCACGAGTTGAAGGGAATGGGGTCCTCGAATCCGCAGTTGGCGATGATGCCGGCGCTGAAGGCATCGTTGCAGTCGTGGCCGGTTTGGGCCACGGTCATCGAGGGGAAAACGAGCACAGCCGTGAGGCACAGCACTCTCCCCAGAGGAAAACGGCGCCCACGGAAAATCGCAGCCATGGCGAGCCTCCTCAAGGTACACAGACGTTGAGATTGGTTCTTCTGATGTCAAGGTAGGTTCCGAAACCGGCCGGGTCAACACTCGAACGAGAACCTCGATTCGACAGACGGGATCTCGAAAGACACCTGCGGCGCCGGTGCGGGGTGACATTTTGTGTTCGAGGCCACATATTGAAATCAGGACACGGGTAAATCCCAATCCGGAGGTGCACCATGCGCTGGAGCTATTCTTGCCCTCACTGCAGCGGCATCCTCAACCGCGAGAACTCCATCATGCTCATCGGAACCCACGACGATGACCGAATCATCATCGGATTCCATCCCGCCCCGGGGAACTATCAGATTTCGCTTCCCCCGGGTTACGAAATCGAGGCGGGTTCGAGCTGGGACTTCTCCTGTCCGCTCTGCCAAAAGAGCCTGGTGTCCGACATCTCTCCAACGCTGTGCTGCATGGACATGGTCGCAAAGGACGTTCGCCACCGTGTCTACTTCTCCCGTATCGCCGGTGAGCATGCGACTTTCGTCATCAGCGCCGAGGACATCGAGCACCACGGGGAGCACGCCGGCCGGCACTCGCTGGAGATACTCCAGTTCGTTTAACCGAACGGTGCTGTTGATGTTCGACGTGCCGGCAGCTCTCGGTGGCACCCCCGGATCAGGGACAAACTCGGGCGGATCGCTTCGGTGATGAAACACCCGCCGATGAGTCGGTGCCGACCGGTTCCGCCCCGACGCGGTGATACACTCCACCCATGTTCACCGGCAAGTTGGAGGCAGGAGTGAAGCGAGCTATCGTGATCATCGCTCTGGCGGCGGTTCCCGCCCTCGCGGACGATATCTACCTACGGGGAGGTGGCCAGATCACCGGCCAGATCATCGAGCAGACCGACGACTCGGTGACGGTCGATATCGGTGGCGGGACCATTTCGGCGAAGATGTCGTCGGTCGTCAAGATCGACAAGAACAATTCGCCGCTTCAGGAGTATCGAGAGCGGGCTGCGAAGATCCCCGCGGGTGACGCCGAGGCGTGGCGGGAGCTGGCTCGCTGGGCCAAGGGCTACTCGCTCTCGAGCCAGGCGAGAGAAGCCTATCGCGAGGTGGTCGCGGTCCTACCTGACGATGAAGAAGCGAACAAGGCTCTCGGCATGGTCCAGATCAATGGCAAGTGGATCACCGAAGAGGAGAACTACCGCGCCCAGGGGTACGTGCAGTTCGAGGGCAAGTGGATGACCCCGGCGGAGCAGCAATCGATCGTCGCGGGCCGTCAGGCTCAGCAAGCGCAGGCGGAGGCTGATCGCCAGGCGAACGCGGCCAAGGTCCAGCAAATCGAGGCCCAAGAGCAGGCGGACAAGAAACGTCAGGAAGAGGAACGCAGTCAGCTGGATGCGAACAACAACTCCTACTACAACCCCAACACGGTCTACTGGGGCTGGGGTGCAGGGCCGGCGAACTGGCACAACCCAAACCGACAGCCGCAACAGTGGCCGCAGAATCCGGCCACGCGGGGGCGATGATGAAACGGGAGGCACCCATGAAACGTAACCTGAAAGCACTCCCACTCCTCGGCGCGCTCTTCGTGGCGTGTTCGTCTCCCCCGCCTTCTCCGGTCGACGAGATTGTCACCGCGAATCTCACCGCCCGCGGGGGTTTGGAGGCGATCCAGGCCCTGCAGTCGATCCGAGCGACCGGGATGGCGACCGCGAGCGGCGGCCGGATCGCACGGGTGGTCCAGGAGATCAAACGGCCCGGGTTCTATCGCCTCGAGTTCTCCTCCCAGGGCACGACCGCCGTCTTCGCGCACGACGGCAAGGTCGGTTGGCACGTCGCGCCCATGGAGGGCGTTTTCGAGCCGGAGCCCATCACGCCGGAGAACCATTCGGAAGCGGGCATCGACGAACGCGACATTGAAGGTCCGCTCGTCAACTGGCGAGCGAAGGGACACACGGTTGAGCTCGTCGGGCGCGAGACCCTTCAAGGCGGAGAGACCGACAAGCTCAAGGTGACCCTCGCCGATGGCGGGATCCGCTACGACTACGTGGATGTCGCGTCACACCAGGTTGTCCGCTCAGACAAGACCGAGATGATTCGAGGGCGATCCATGCAGATGGAGGAGACCTATTCGGACTTTCGGGAAGTGGGGGGGCTCTTCTTCCCGCACCTCATCGAGACCCACGTCAAGGATCGGCCCGAGACCATCACCATCGTCGTTGAAAAGATCGAGCTCGACCCCGACCTCGACGACTCACGGTTCCGGCTGCCCGAATAGCGCCGGCGTTCCGGCGATCCCGCCGCGCAAACACAGGTTCGTCAGATCAGGGCCCGCTCGACGACCAGTTCCTCATGTCGCCGCTCTCGAAGCCGTCGCGGAAGATCTCGGTGGAGCCACCGGGCGGAGGCAGGGCGAGAATCTCGCCCGCGGTCAGCGCCCTGTCGTAGATCCGCACCTCGTCGATGAGACCGTCCCACGGCTTTGAGGAGGCGAGCGGAGGGTTGCCGCCAATCCAGACGCCGACGCCGGGGTCGGCGGAAAGGCCACCGGACTTGGGGGTACTCCCGACGGACACACCGTTCAGAAAGAGCTCCATGGTGGATCCGTCGTAGACCGCCGCCGCGTGGACCCAGGTGTCCTCCGGGAGGCCACCGCCGCTGATGAGCGTGGTTGTCGTCCCGTCGGTCTTGAGACGGAAGCGGAGAACTGCGGAGGAGCCACCGGCGATGGTGCTCAGCATGAACCAGTGGTCGGCCTCCGCCGTCCCGGTGGCCTTGGAGAGGATGCGGCAGTCGGACGAGGAGCAGTTGGCCAGGTTTCTCGACTGGATCCAGGCCGCGATGGTCAGGGCGCTGCCGGCGACATCGAACGCGCCGACATCGACGTGGTCGTCGGCGCCGTCGAAATCCAGCGCCGGATCACTCGTCCACCCCGTGCCGTTGACGAGTGTTCCATGACGTCCGTTGCCGGAGGCATCCGCTGTGGCGGTCCCAGAACCTTCGTTGAACGGCCAATAGGCCACCAGCCCGGCCGTGGGGACGCCCTCCAGATGAATGAAGTCGATCTCGGTGCCCGGCATGATGACGTTGCCGGCCAGGTCCTCGACACCGTTGACCGCCAGGGTGTAGGTCACGCCGTCAGACAGCTCCGAGGTGGTGAGCGTGACGGTCCTGCCGTCACCCCCGAGAAACGCCGCGACGACCCCGATGCCACCGGAAATGGAGTAATTACCGGCGTGCTGAGCGGTCGACGAATCGACGGGTTCGCTGAACACGACGGTTGCCCGATGAGAATCGCCCACCGAGAAGACGGAGTCGATCTCCGGCGCCGTGACATCTCCGAAAGCGATGGCCAGATTCTCGTAGATCACCAGGCTGCGCTTGGTCCAACCGATGGAGATGATGTCGAGGTCTCCATCCAGGTCCATGTCCACCAACCGGGTGCCGTCGTGGTGATCGATGACCGCCGAATCTCCGGGATCGACGATGTGGGTGGTCCACGAGCTGCCTAGACCGTCGTTCTCGTACACGAAGACCTCGCCGTTGCCCTGGTGGGCTCCTCCCACGACGTCGACATCGCCGTCGTTGTCCATGTCCGCGGCGTCGACGCTGAAGTAGTCGACATCGCCGGCGATGACATGCTCGATCCAGGTTGCACCCTGGTTCCGGTTCTCACCCCAGACCAGGAGCTGGCCGAACTCCACCCCGATCACGGCGTCCAGATCCCCGTCCCGGTCGATGTCGGCCAGCACGACACGGTCGGGGACCCCGCTGCTCAGCGGAACTCCGTTCTGCGTCGAGAAGGCGCCGGGGGCGTCCTGGCGCAACCAGTCGGTCCCCAGATGGACGTCGATGTCGAGATCCCCGTCCACATCTCCGATCGGGATCTGCTCCTGATTGGTCGTCGGGCTGATCTGACTGAGCGGCCAGGCCGCGGTGGTCGGGTCCGGCGGGATCGAGAACATGGACGTGCCGGCGACGCCGTTGTGCCAGGAGAGGAGGACCTCCTCGGTTCCCCCGGCAACCACCTGACCGACCGACACGCCTTGGAGGAAGTCGCCTCCCATGGCGCTGTTGCTGATGTCCATGATCGAGAACTGTCCGAGACCGTCGTTTCGGGCCCAGCGGAAGTCCTCACCCGTCACCTGACCGTCGGTCCCCAGGATGTCCTGATCGCCGTCGTTGTCGAAGTCGTGCACCGCGGCCATGTTGTTGAGCGGCACACCGATCGTCCGCCTGTTCCAGGTGCCTCCCAGGGTGCCGGGGTTGGGATACCACCACCCACCGGTGATGAGATCCGGCAGGTCGTCGCCGTTGACGTCTCGACCGTCGAGGAAGACCGCCTGCCATGGGAGGGTGGTCTCGACGATGTGACGCTGCCATCGATCGAGGGCCAGGATGCCCGCGACGAGCTGGTTGTGCCACACCTCGATCACCGCCGAGTTGGGCGCGCCGTCGTTCCAGTTGGCGCCGAAGATGTCGAGGTCGCCGTCGCTGCCGATGTCGCCGATCCGGAGATTGTGGGATCCGCTCGTCGCCACCACGACCTGGGTCCAACTCAGCCCGCCGCCGTCGTTTCGGTAGACGCTGACCTCGTCGGGGTCGGAGGATTGGTGCATCTCGGCGGTCACCAGATCCAGGTCGCCGTCGCCATCCATGTCGCCGGTCTTGAAGGTGTGCATGTAGCTCACCGAGGCGTCGATGGAGTGCTCTGTCCAGGGGCCGTTGACCGGATCGGCGGCTTCGTACCAGGACATGCGGCCGCTGCTCTCCGATGGGGCCAGGACGACGTCCAGATCGCCGTTGCCGTCGATGTCGGCGATCGAAACCCCCACATCCCCCGCCCAGTTGCCGTCGATCGTGTGCGAGACCCAGGTGGCGGTGTCGACCTGCTCCACCCAGAAGCCGTTGTGGGCCACGTCCAGATCGCCGTCGCCGTCGATGTCGCCGAGCGCCGTACCTTCGCCGTCTGAGGAGTTCACATCGATGCGGGTCCACGACAAGGAGCCCTCGTGCAGCCACAACGAGGTGTCGCCGGTGCTCTTGCTGCGGCTCACGATATCGAGATCCCCGTCACCCTCGATGTCGGCGATCTCCACGTCGTGGTGGTTGGCGCCCTGCGATCCGATGAGGTGCTCGATCCAGGGATCGGTGCGCGGATCTCCGTTCGGGCGTGGGTTCTCGTACCACTGGAGGCCGGTTGAGTTGGGGATGACGACATCCGGATCGCCGTCGCCATCGATATCACCGGTCTGCATGTCCGTCGTCCACGAGCCGGATCCGCGAATCGGATGCTTCGTCCAGTCCGGGTACTCGTACCAGTACATCCCGGCACTGGACGAGCTCGCGGCGAGGGCATCCAAGAAACCGTCGCCGTCGATATCGCCCAGCGTCTTGCAGTGCGGGTCGGTGGGGTTGACGGGGTCGATGATCTGGTGCTCGAAACTCAGCGATTGGGCCGAGGCCGACCCGGGACCGATGGCTGCCATCGCCACGCACAGAAGCAAACAAAGCCGAAATAATCCTGTGCGGCGCATTGACCCGGTCGGATCCCATCTGCGCGACAGCGACCAGGTACCGGAGACGATATCGATGCTCGCGGGACTGTCGGTGAACATGTTTTCAGCCTATCGGCACACGCGATGGCGGAGGTGTGCCCGGTGTCACACCCCCCACGGCAACCCGATTGATCACCTCGGAGGAACGAGAACCGGATTTCGACGTTCTCGGCAGCAGCCGCATGTTCTATCCTTCGATGAGCTGGATGCAAGGAGTTCCCTATGCCGCGCCCCCGAAGTCTCGACAACGCCCGTGACCTGTCTTCGTTCATGCTGGTCTTCCTGGTCGG
>JARFRM010000304.1 GCA_029287235.1 Thermoanaerobaculales bacterium | reverse complement strand
GGCTATATCCTCAAGCGCGCATCACCGAGCTGCGGCATGGAGCGGGTCAAGGTCTTCGGAAAAGGTGGCTCCCCGACCAGGAACGGCGTCGGCGTGTTCGCCAGGGTTCTGATGGAACGCTGGCCAAACCTTCCCGTGGAGGAAGAGGGGCGGCTCAATGACGCCGTGCTCCGTGAGCGCTTCATCGAGCACGTTTTCTGCCGGCACCGTTGGGGCAGCATGGCGCGGCGAGGTCTGACGAGGAAGGCTTTGGTCGAGTTTCACACCGCACACAAGCTGGTCCTGCGAGCCCACAACGAAGCTGGGTATCGCAGGCTGGGCCGGATCGTCGCCGGCGCCGGCACCGTGCCCGATGACGAGCTCTTCTCGTCGTACGAGACCGAGTTTCACGACACGCTCAATCACAAGGCAACCGTCAAACGCCACACCAACGTGCTCTATCACGTGCTCGGGTATCTCAAACGAGTGCTCGATTCGTTCGAGAAACGGGAGGCGGTGCAACTCATCGAGGACTACCGCCTGGGCCTGGTGCCGCTGATCGTGCCGATCACGCTGCTGCGCCACCATATTCTGAAGCATCAGATCGAGTACATGATGGGTCAGCTCTACCTCGAACCGCACCCACGCGAGCTCATGCTCCGCAACCGGGTGTGACCAGTCGGCTGCCCGGTGGGGGTGACCTCCCCGCCAACCTCGACAGCAGCGATCTCGCTTGAGGCTCCTGCAGCAAGAAACGGGGGCCCGAAGGCCCCCAGGGTATGACGTTCCGGTGATGGTTGCTACTGCGGAAGAACGGTCGTCGGATCCGAGGTCATGTTGTCGAGGACTGATCCGTAGGCCGCGAAGGCGGCGCCTTCGGTCTCGGTCCAGACATCGATGTATCCGCCCTCGACCGGCGCTTCGGCGCTGAAGACCCGGTTGAGCTGCACATTGCCCCAGGCCGGGAGCTCGGCCGAATCCTCGTCCACCATCATGCCGTCGGAAGTGTAGCGCCGCCACTTGATGGTCATGGGAGCACCGGTGCCGTTGAGGATGCCGATGTTCGAGCGGTAATCGCCGTTTTCGGTGAAGAAGAGGATCCGATTCATCTCGCCGGCGGGAACGACCCGGACCATATAGATTCCGGCTGGGACCTCGACGTGATTGGTGCTCTCGTCAAAGTCGATTTCCGAAACGACCTTTGTAAATCTAGGCAATACAGCTTTCGGCGTCCCGCTGCCGCCGAGGAGTCCCCGGGACATAGTTGGTCCTTCGGCCATAGCTCAGGAGAACCCGTTCGATCTTCTTTCTGCCGCGATAGAGCCGAGACATGATGGTGCCGATGGGCACGGCGAGGGCGTCGGCCACCTCCTGGTAGCTCAGGCCCTGGAGATCGACCATGAGCACGGCCATCCGGTAGTGGTGTGGCAGCGCCATGAGGGCCTCTCGGATTTCGTGGTCGAGCTCCTGACCGAGATAGTCGACCTCGGGATCTTGAGTCACCAAAACTCCGGCCCCGGGTCTGTCGCCCGAGTCGCGCAGCTCGTCGAAGTCCAGCATCTGGGGCCGGTTCCGGTCGCGCCGGTACCTGTTGATGAAGCTGTTCTTGAGGATGCGGAAGAGCCACGCCTTGAGGTTTGTACCCTCGGTGAACTGGTGGTAGTGACGATAGGCCTTGAGGTAGGTTTCCTGTAGGAGATCCTCGCTCTCTTCAACCGACCGGGTCAAGCGGAGTGCGGTCTTGAACAGTTGGTCGCGGTAGGGCAATTGGGCGGAGTTGAAATCCCATGCGGTGGTGGTGTTTGTGTCGGTCATCTTGCCTCCCTGAGATTCAATATAGGTTTTCTCTAGTCTATTGTCAAGTTTTTCTTTAATTTTCTAGAAAAAATCTAAACCGTGGGTCATGCTGGCATGACGTGTTGGTGTGGCAGGTAGGTCAGAGCAGGGGTTTTTGGTCCGGTGGTCGTCGCGTCTGCCCCGCGCCTTCGGCGCGATTTGGTGGGCATACGCTGTCCGCTGAGACCTCAGGCGTCGGTCGGTGCTCCCGACTCGGCTCCCTCTTGGGCTCTCAGATTTTCTGAAGCGCGCTCTCGAGATCGTCAAGCGACGAGAGCACGTCGACACCACCGGGAAGGTCCTTGAGGTGAGAGGCGCCTGCGCCGCCGACCCAGAGACGGGTCTCGGTATGCAGCCGTTTACGGAGCGTCACGATCTCCGTGGTGGTTTGAGCACTCGCGCCGAAGATGCTGATCGAGAGCCCGACGGCGGCTGCATCGAGTACCTCCGCAGCCTGGGCGATCTCCTCGACCGGCAGGTGTGGACCGAGAACCCGTACTCTCCGGCCCGCCGCGGCGACGGCCAAGCCCACGATCTGCAGGCCGAGTCCGTGGAGCTCGTCGGGCAGGGTGGCGAGCACAACCGGGCGACCCGAGCCCGAGGCCTCGAGGGGCGCTCTCAGGGCGCGAAGGTGGTCTTCGAGAACCTCGGAAAAGAAATGTTCGTGGCGGATTTCGAGTTCGCCCCGGGCCCAGGATTCTCCGACCTCCCGAAGGAGGGGCTCCACTCTTTCTCGAAGAAAATGACCGACTCCGAGCAGAGAGGAGTCGCGGGCCAGGGCGGCCGCGAGCGCATCGCGATCGAACCGCCGGCAGGCTTCTAGCGTGTTCTCGATGATGCCGGGGGTGATGCCTGCGGGCACACCTGTATCGAGGGCGCCGCAGGCGCGCAGGAGGTCTTCGAGTTCATCTTTTGCGAGTGGGACGACATCTCCCGCCCGATAACCGGAGTGGAGCGCCGTGTTGATCAACAGGAGCTGCTGCACTTGCTCTAGCGGGTATCGGCGATGCCCGGAGTCAAGACGGACGGGGGAGGGAAATCCGAATTTTCGTTCCCATGCACGCAGCGTGTGCTCTCCGATACCGGTCCTTCGGGTGACCGCGCCCATGGGCCACAACTGGAGATCTTCATCCCCCGCTGCCTTCGGGTCTCGTCTGATCGGCTTGCTCACGTCGGTCCTCCCCATTCTCACGAAACCTGCATACATTACCGCCGGATCATGCGGCCCGCGATTGGTGACGGCACGCCTGGCGGTACGCCCGAGTGACCGTTACTGTGTCGGTGAGGTAGGCTCGGTTGAAGCATGACAGGATTCGAACTGAGACTACCAACAGACTGGTGGAACGTCTAGAAAAATTCGAAATATTCCTTGAAGAAATTTGGTTCACCGGGCCGTGAAGTCAACTGTCCCTCCGCTGCGGATCATCAGATCCAATGAGCGTCCGCCAAAGCCGTCAGCTGCCTACGTCTTGTATTGGATGATCGCCTCGCGTCGGAGCCGATTCAATTTCTCACTCCAGCGGGCGACCGACTGGGCGAAGGAGCTCGGCCGGCCGCTGCTGATCCTCGAAGCGGTTCGGGTCGGCTATCCCTGGGCCAGCGAGCGGCTGCACGGTTTTCTGATCGACGGGATGGCCGACAATGCCGTCGCGTTTCATGCCCGCGGCGTGACGTACCTCCCCTACATCGAGCCGGAACACGGTGCCGGCGGCGGCCTGCTGGAGAGTCTCGCGGCCGACGCGGCGGTGGTCGTCACCGATCATTACCCGACCTTCTTTCTTCCACGGATGGTCGCCTCGGCGGCGCGACGGGTACCCGTACTGATGGAGTCGGTGGACTCCAATGGTCTGATCCCGCTCGCGGCAACCGGTCAGCCTTTCACGACCGCCTACGCTTTTCGGCGGTGGATCCAGAAGAACCTCGCCGACCACCTCGACGGGTTTCCGCTCGAGGACCCGCTTGCTGAATCCCTTCCGGCTGCGCCCGTCCTTACCAGTTCGATTCTCGACCGGTGGCCGATGGTGCCTCGAACTCGGTTGACCGAAGCCGGGCCGCTGCTGGCTCGGCTCCCCATCGATCACGCCGTCCGAGTCACCGCTACCCGTGGCGGTGAGTTCGCCGGCCGGGGGGTCATGCGAGGTTTCCTTGACGAGGGTCTGGCTGAGTACGGAGACAAGCGGAATCGTCCCGACGACGGCCGGAGCAGCGGCCTGTCCCCCTATTTGCACTTCGGTCACATCTCTCCCCACGAGGTCTTTCTCGAGGTGATGCGGCGTGAACGCTGGTCTCCCGAGGATGTCGCGCCGCCGCCCAACGGCCGGCGCGCCGGCTGGTGGGGAATCGGCGACTCCGCCGAGGCGTTTCTCGACCAACTCCTGACCTGGCGCGAACTCGGCTACCAGTTCTGTCACTACCGGCCGGATCACGAACAGTGGAGCTCGCTGCCTGATTGGGCGCAGGCGACCTTGGCCATCCACGAAAGGGACACTCGCGATCACCTTTACGACCTCGACGAATTTGCCGCTTCTGCAACCCACGACCCGCTGTGGAACGCCGCCCAAACTCAGCTCGTCCGAGAAGGGACCATCCACAACTATCTGCGGATGCTCTGGGGCAAGAAAATCCTCGAGTGGACCGAGCACCCGCGGCAGGCGCTCAGGATCATGCTCGAGCTCAACAACCGCTATGCCCTCGACGGCCGCGATCCCAACTCGGTGAGCGGGATCTTCTGGGTCCTCGGCCGCCACGACCGGCCGTGGGGACCCGAACGGCCGGTTTTCGGCAAAGTCAGATACATGACGAGCGCCAACACCGCGCGCAAGGTCCCGGTGAAGGAGTATCTTGCTCGTTACCGACCCGGCGGAGGTGAACGATGAATGTGCTGGTAACTGGTGCCACCGGCTATATCGGCGGGAGAATGGTCCCGCGGTTGCTCGACCGCGGTCACGACGTGCGGGTCATGGTCCGCGACCCGGCCCGGATCGCCGGCCGGGAGTGGTCCCATCGCGTCGAGATCGTCCGGGGCGACATCGAGGACCCGGCGACGCTGGGCCCGGTTCTCGCCGGAATCGACGCCGCCTACTACCTGATTCACCTCATGGACAGCGGGCGGGGCTTCGTCCACAGAGATCGCGAGGCGGCACACAGCTTTGTCGCCGCCGCAGGTCATCTCGGCAAGGTCGTGTATCTCGGAGGTTTGCTCCCCGAAGGCGAAAACGTGTCGGACCATCTCGCCAGCCGAGCCGAGGTCGGCAGAATCCTTCGCGAAGGCCTCCCCACCACCGAGTTTCGCGCCGGTCCCGTGATCGGATCGGGATCGGCGTCATTCGAGATGGTCCGCTATCTCACCGAGCGACTCCCCGCCATGGTGGCGCCGAAGTGGATTCTCAATGACGTCCAGCCCATCGCGGTCCGCGACATCCTCGAGTACCTGTTGCTCGCCCTCGACCGCGAGGCAACCGGTGTCTTCAACGTCGGCACCGAACCCATGAGCTTCAAAGCCATGATGCAGGTCTTCGCCGAGGTCCGCGGACTCAAGCGTGTCATCGTGCCGGTGCCGGTGTTGGCGCCGAAACTGGCCGCGCTGTGGGTTGGTCTGGTGACTCCGATTCCCAACCGGTTGGCGGTTCCGCTCATCGAGGGTGTGGTCCATCCGGTGGTGGCGGACAGCTCGCGCACGCTGGCGGAGTTCCCGGAGGTTTCGCCGCTGCCCTACCGCGAGGCGGTGGAGCGCGCACTTCGAAGCACCGAGGCCAACGCCGTGTCGACCCGTTGGAGCAGCGCCCTCGGCGATGCGCCGGCCTTCGAGCTCAGCCAGCGCCAGGGGCTCATCCGAGAAACCCGGAGCCGCATCACCACCGCCGACCCTGAATCGACCTTTCGGGCGTTCTCATCCCTCGGCGGCAGCCGCGGCTGGCTGTTCTGGAACTGGGCATGGAGCCTTCGCGGACTGCTCGACCGACTGGTCGGCGGACCCGGGCTCCGGCGCGGCCGCCGCCACCCCAGCGACCTCGAGCAGGGCGACGCCCTGGACTTCTGGCGGGTGGAGCAGGTCGATGCACCCAAACTCCTGCGGCTCCGTGCGGAGATGAAGGTGCCAGGCCGGGCCTGGCTGCAGTTCGAGGCGATTCCGGAAGGCAGCGGTACTCGGCTGGTCCAGACGGCCCTCTTCGAACCCATCGGGCTCGGGGGCCAGCTCTACTGGAACCTCCTCTACCCCATCCACCGGATCATGTTTTCGGGGATGGTCTCCAAGGTGACGGCCCTCGCCGAACGAGATGCCGCCGGATGAAGAAGTTCACACACTCGAGCGAACAGTGGCTACCCAGGCCCCTCACGGAGGTCTTCCCCTTCTTTGCCGATGCGAGGAATCTCGAGCAGTTGACACCGAGTTGGCTCAGCTTTGACGTCCTGACCCCGGACCCGATCTCCATGGCCGTCGGTACAACCATCGACTACCGACTCGCGTGGCGCGGCATCCCGCTTCGTTGGCGATCGGAGATCGCCGCCTGGGAGCCTCCCGACCGCTTTGTCGACCGGCAGCTTCGTGGCCCCTACCGTCTGTGGCACCACGAGCACCTATTCGTCGAGGAAGAGGGCGGCACCAAGGTCATCGACCACGTCGACTACGCGGTCTGGGGCGGCGCGCTTGCGCTCCGGTTCGGTGTTCGACGCGATATCGAGCGGATCTTCGCCCATCGCAGCCAGCGGCTCATCGAAATCTTCGGTGCGCGGACTCGGACGGGAACTCCGAATCAGAATCTGACGACACCCGACACGACCGCGTAGTTGAACCAGGCGAAGTTGTAGACCTCATCGACATCGGCACCGCCCTCGACGGTGCGGTAACCGCCGGTGACGGACCAGCGATCATTGATGTCGTAGCCGATCTTCAGGCTGAGGTCGATGGCGCGTCCGGGGCCGCCGGCGAGGCCGTCGAGATCTGCGATGAAGTGCCACTTTTCGGCGAAGCGCCAGTCGGCGGTGAAGTGCAACAGAGGCACGAAGCCGAAGTCGTCGTCCTTGCTGGTGGTGTCGCCCTGGCGGAGCTCGATTTTGGCGTCGCGGATCTTGGCGGTGAACCCGACCCAAAGCTGCCACCGCTCGCCGTTCTTGAACTTGTAGCGATAGGAAAGACGCCAGGAGTTGAACTGATATGTCGCCTGGGTGGGAACCCCGGATTCGTAGGCCTCGCCGGCAAAGAGGACGTCTTCGTCGAAAATCCCGGTCTCGGTGTAGGACAGCGGTGCGAGCAGGAGTCTGAGGCCGTGCTTCTGGTTGATGTTCCAGGTGAAGTACACGCGGCCGGCCGGCCACGGACCGGTTCCCACCAGATCCTTGAGCGAGAATCTCGTCCCGAGATCGCTGTTCGGGATCTGAACATCGTTGGAGCTCTGCCAGACAGAGCCCGCCTCGAGCTCGAGGCTGAAGCGCGAATCGTCCGCGGCCATCACGGGTGCCGCGGTGAGAGCAAGGGAGGTGACGAGCAGGGCGGTCTTGAGTAGTTTCATTGTTGGCACTCCGGTTTGTGCGCCAGCGGAAGGTCGTTGGCGTTTCCGAGGTTGATGTGGCATCTGTTTGCCGTCATTCGAAAGGATAACACCGGGTTCGCACATTTGTTGGGTCCGTTGATGATGGATTTGAATCGGATTCTCCGGATGCCCTCCTCAGGCGTTCCGCTGCAGAGGGCCCCGTTTTTCGGATCCATGGGTGGTCTCTGATCATATTCTCAGAAATATAGTATTTTTCTGGAATAAAACTAGCTTCAACCTCCTTGCGCTGTGTGTTCAAGGCAAACGGCAAGGGCCGAAGCCAATAACAAGACTGCACTGAGTCCCCCCGGGATGACGCGCATCAAACCAACAGGAGGACAGCATGAACGAGGAAATCCGAGCACGGAAGATCAATCTTGGAGTCAACTGGGTCAAATCCGAATCCGGATCAACCTATCTCTGCCCCACCGGTCAGGATTTCAGCGGCGCCAGCGACGAGGAGCTTCGCCTCCACTGCATCGACGAGTCCTTCAATCCCCAAAACGACTGACCGAGTGGGAAACCCCCCTTCCCACCGAAATGGGCGGCATAGGCCGCCCGTTTCCTTTTCATGCGCGCATGTCCGCGTTTCCGCACTTGTGATGTCGAAACTGCGGGACTCCGGACCCGGCACCGAAACTTTCGGTAGTACGAGACGGGCCGAACCACCGTAACCCTGGCAGGCAAGAAACGGATCGGTGCTATTCGTGAGCTTGGCACCAACCCGGCACCTCAGCTACTCCCAGTCCTCGATACCGAGTCCGGGGACGCGGGCAAACTCCGAGAGATTGTGGGTCACGAGGGTCAGGCTGTGGGCAAGGGCTGTCGCGGCGAGCAGAAGATCATTCGTTCCGATGGGCCGTCCCTCGCGCTCCAGGTCGGCCCGGATATCGCCGTAGATGTCGGCGGCGTGGGTGTCGAACGGCAGACAGGTGAACGGTTGGCAGAATGCGTCGATCAGTCTGAGATTTGCAGCAACATGCCGGCTCTTGCGCGCCCCGAACACAAGTTCCGCTCGGACGACGGCGCTCACGGCGACCTCGCTGGGTTCAAGCATCTCGAGCCAGTCGATCACTCCTTTCGAGGTTCCATTGAGAACACGGATGCAGGCACATGCGTGCCAGATGGGATGAGTCGGCCGGTCAGCGAGACGACGAGGTCCGTCGTCCGCGACAGAGACGCAGCGATTGATGCGCGCTACTTCCAGGCGGATTCGGTATTGATCCAGCGGCCGTCGATGAAGTTCATGGTGATCTCGCCGTTGGCCGTCTCGCCGTCGAACGTGCCGGTGACCTGGAGAAGGGCGGTCTCACCGTCGCTCGACCCACTCAAGACCTCCACGTCGGTGGGAGTCATCATTTGGATAAACTCGAGGTCCTCCTCGAAGAGCTCGCGCTCCTCGGCGCTTTCGAGCATGGCGGCCTGCTCTGCGGGCATCAGTGCCTTGATTTCGTCGAAGTCGCCGGCATGGATGGCGTCGCACCAGGCCACGAACGCGGTCCCGGGCTCGCCGCCGCCGGCCGGAAGCGGGTCGCCTACCGGGAGCGTTTCATCGGCCGGGAGTGAGCCTCCGGCCGAGGGAGCCTCGTCCACCGGTGGGAACGGGTTGGAGAGGGGAACGTCGAAGGTGAAGTCGTACTGGAAGGTGTCGTCGAAGAACTCCTGGACCTCGGGGTGGTGGACCCGGCCGGAAAACCGATCCGGACCGGTTGAGTTCATCACGAGCTCGGGATAGGTTCCGCCGGAGATGTTGCCGCTCTGCTCGGCGGAGAATCGGATGCTCTGGGAGTAGACCTGGATTGACGGTTCATCATCGAACTCGGCAGTCTCGGTGATTCCGAGTCGGAGGTACGCCGCGTCCCAAATCATGTCGTCGAGATCGGCCTCTTTCACCGGCTGATCGACAAAGAGCAACGTCCAGGTCGGATCCTCCTCGTCGTAGAACCCTCCTTCTTCCCTGTATGCATAGGCGTAGGGCAGCTCCACGCTCTCATCGTTGGCCGTGAAAAAGCCCTCGATGGGGACGGCCGGGTCCTCGCCGGTGGATGGTCCGGTGACCATGATCAGCAGTCCGAGGATCACGAGCGTCGCTCTGGCAGTCGAGGTCATGTGCTCATCTCCCTTCCAATTCAATATTTGTTCATGCTTCCTAGAGGGACCACCCACTGGTGTCGCCCGACTCGAACCCGTCGACAAACACGACGGACCAGAGTGAGAAACCCACGAATGTGAGAATTCCGAATCGGGAACGATTCATGGAAACCTCCTCTGAATTGGTGATCCAGGCTCTGGCTGAGATTCTGACACAGTTTTGCCGTACGCAAAAGGTGCCGGTGACGCACCAGTTGCCACCAATTCCTTGGCACCAATCTCAAAATCCGGGGATACACGGTCATGATCCGCGGTTGTTTCGAATGCCGGGACGGATTCCTCCGTCTCTTCCTCAACCAAGGAACAGACACCGAGCCCGACTTCCGTGCCGAGGTCCTCATCCAATCCAACTTCCAGCCGCTCTTCGTGGAGAGCTTCCGATCGAGCCCGGTTGTCGGTGATGTGACGGGCGACCGCAAAAAGGACCTCGTCGTCGGGAACACAGATGGGCGCTTGTTGCTGTACGAAAACATGGGTGTGGACGAGGATCCCGAGTTCCATGGTTTCGTGGACGTCACATCCGACGGCCTTCCCATCGACCTTCCAAGCTCCCGATCGAGGCCATCGCTGTGCGACTGGAACGACGACGGTCGGATCGACGTGCTGATCGGGTCGAGCGACGGCACGGTGCGCCGGTATCTGAACCTGGGTGTTTTCTCCGATGGATTCGAATCCGGCGACACCTCGGAGTGGTCGAGCTCGGTGCCGGGTTCACCATCGACCTAGCCCGGAGTACTCATGAGCTGTCTGCTGCGGCCAACGATGCATCCGCGCCAGCCGTGTTTT
>JARFRM010000185.1 GCA_029287235.1 Thermoanaerobaculales bacterium | reverse complement strand
TAGAACTCGTCGCGCATCATCTTGATCTGCATGGCCAGGTTCCAGCCGATGAAGTACATCTTCGCCTGGAGCTCGTAGTTGGTGATCGGGATCTCGCGGATCTGGAGCCAGCGCTCCACGGCCACCCGGGTTCGCGCCTTGTCCTCGGGGAAGGCCGTCGGGTAGGTCAGCAGCACCACGTCCCGGACCCCTTCGGGGACCGACGACAGGGCGTTCCCGATCAACGGGGCCGACAGGAACACGGCCGACGCGCGCAATCCGTCGGCAAACGCCTCCAGCGCACCCAGTTCTTCCTCGCCCACCCACAGCGCGAGGATCGCGCCAGGGTGCTCTTTCGCGATCCCGACCAACAGCTCAGGCGTCAGCTTTGCCTCGCCCTCGAGAATCACGTCCTCGGGGGCCGGCTTGCCGATGGCGGCCCTAGTCTCCCGCAGACCACGCGCCAGCGCCTTTCCCGTCAGGGTGTCCGGGTAGACCTGAACCACCGGCGCGCTCCGCAGGGGCTCGTCGGCCCGGCGCAAATAGCGGGCCGCGGCCTCGCCCTCCTGGTACGTCCCTTTGGAGAAGTACAGGGTGTACCAGTCGCTGTCGGAGATCACCGGAAAGTCGGTCACCGGGAAGATGCTCGGGATCTCGTACGCCTCGCAGAACTCGTGGATCGGCCGCCACTCGCCCTCGGCGATACCGCCGATGAGGGCGAAGACCGGCTGCGCGTCGTAGAGCTCGGCGAGCTGCTCCGGCCAGCTTTCGGGGTCGCCCTCGAGCCGCCACGGATGGAGCTCCCACTTCCGGTAGGGCTCCCACTTTTCCTGCTTGTAGTAGGGGCCGCGGCGCCGGCGTTCATCCTCATGGCGTACCAGACTGTTCTTGTCCCGGACGTGACCCTGCAGCACCGCCAGCATGGCGTCCTGGTCGGACTGATCGACATCACCGGCGATGACCGTCGCGAAGTGGAGGGTGGTGTCGGTCACCCCCGGGCTCCAGTCCGCCGACAGCCGCTTGAGATAGGCGATGAGGGTGTCCATCTCCTCCTTGTCGAGCGCATACCGCGGCATGACCAGGTCGAACTCACGCCCATTGGGGTCCTTGCCGATGCGGATCGCCTTCGCCAGGGACCTTTCGTCGTAGGCGGGTCTGAACTCGTCCTGCCGGAGCTCGTCGGGCAGCCGCTCGCGGGAGAGCTGGTCCATCTCGTTGCCCACCATCGGCCGCCGCAGCCAACCCCAGTTGGTCGGCAGGGTGATCACCGTCCCCTCGAGGGACCCGAGACCGCTGCGCAGGTGGCAGCTGACACAGGTGAACATGGTCGCATCCACCGGGATGTCGCCCTGGACGATGGCCTTGATGGGCTCTCCCTCGGCATTGACGCCCTCGTGGTACATCCGCCAACCGGCGTCGTGCGACGCCACCGGCTCGGGAGCGTCGTTCGAATCAGCTGCGAGCCCGGGAACGGCGGTCGCCATCAATATCAACGCGGTCACCAACGAAAACCGTCGAATGGTGTGCGGATTCATGATCCGTCCCCCCGAATCTTCTCCAGCTCGGCCAGGAGATCCTTGGTCGAGACGAGACCGTCGATCTTGACCCACCGGTTGGAAGCCCCCGCCTTGATGAAGGTCACAGGCTGGTGCGACATCTTGTCGGGGACATAGGCGTCGAAGGCGTGCATGATCTTGTCGATGTCGTCGCGGTCGCCCGTGAGAAAGGACCAACCGGGCTGGGCGCGATAGCGCTTGAGGTACTTGGTCATGATCTCGGGCGTGTCGTGCTCGGGGTCGATGGAGATGGAGAGCAGCACCGGTCCACCCGGTCCGGACCCCATACGGCGTTGGAGGTTGGTGAAACCGGCCGAGAGGATCGGGCAGATGGTGGTGCAGGTCCCGAAGATGAAGTCGAGCATCACCACCTCGTTCCCGTCGACGAGTTCCTCCAGCGTCACGAGCTGTGCGTCCTGATCGATGAGGGTGACATCGGGAAGGTCGATGGTCATATCGACCGTCGTGTAGGGCGGGGCCGCGTCGCCGGGCGTGCCGATGAGGAGGGTGACGGCGACGGCGAGGACCAGGGACCGTACTCGAGGGGTGCATCGTCGACGGGTCGGCGTTGTTTCGGTGTTCGTCACATCAACTCCCATGCAAGATTACCGAAGACCAGGGGCCACGCTGCGAACGCGATGAAGAGCGAGTACGCCGCGATGGACAGCGTGAGCCATGTCCTCTCCGATTTCGTGATCAGACCGCCCAGACTCGTCCGGCGGGCGACGGGCAGGAAGATCCCGGGCAGGAACGCCGCGACCACCGCCACCACGAGGCTGGTCACCAGAGGATACCCCACATAGAGGTTTCCCGCCTGGAAGAGGTCGAATGGGCAGTGGTGGGTCGGCAGTTCGTAGTAGGCAACCGAGATGAAGGAAACAATGGCGATGAGGCCAACTGCGAGGACCAAGGGTGACAAGAACGTCACCACGATCTTGGAAGCCGGATGCCTGCTCAGGAGGGTCCACGCAAGGGCGGCCAGGAATATGACCGAAGTTGCGGCGAAGGTGGGAAACGTGAGGCCGGCCGGCAACGAAACGACATCGCCCGTCACCTTGCCGCTCGACTCCGAAAAGAGCGAGCCGCAGCACGAGGTGATGATGTCCGGCTCGATGCCGCGGAAGTAGCGGAGCTGGAGGACGAAATCGGCCAGGGCGATGGGTGTCAGCGCAAGCAGCAAGGCGTACTTGAGGCGGACCACCGGGTAGTCGCCGGCTCGCTGGTCGAGCCGGTTGAGGGCGATCCACACGGGAAAGAGCAGCACCATGGCCGCCTTGGTCGCGAGCACCCACCAGCCGACGGGGTTGGCATTGAGTGAGCCCGTCGCGCACATGGCGCCGACAAAGAGCTCGTGGAGATCGTCGACGGTGTGGATGAAGAGCAGCGCGGATCCGATCTCGATCCACAGGGCCACACTGACCAGCACCGAGACCAGGTAGGTCCTGCGCTCGAGGGCAAGCTGGTGCTCCGAGGCCGACGACGGGTCCCACCCGCTGAGAACGCGAACACCGATGACGGCGCCGGCGAGCATCAGGGCGACCACCAGTCCACTCCCGATGAGTAAGCCGAGCACCCCGGGATGGAGGATCACGGCGAGGTCTTTTCGACGATGATCCCATCGCGGACGACCAGGCGCCGGCTCACGATGGGGTGTTCGATGACCCGTGGGTCGTGGGTGGCGAAGATGATGGTCGTGCCCGCCCGGTTGAGCTCGGCGAGGATGTCCAGGAGCTCGGCCGACAGTTCGCTGTCCAGGTGGGCGGTGGGCTCGTCGGCGATGACGATTGTCGGCTCGTTGACCAGGGCGCGCGCGATGGCGGTCCTTTGCTGCTCGCCACCCGAGATCCGGCCTGCACGCGCGCTCCGGCGGTGGTCGATGCGCATACTCCGGATGGCGCGGTCGACACGATCTTCCATTTCGGGCACGGTCATCCTCGTTGGGAAGAGCGGGAGCATGACGTTGTCCTTCACCGTGAGGTCCGGGATGAGGTGGAGATGCTGGAAGATGAATCCGAAGGTCTCTCGACGGATGGACGTGAGCGCGGTCTCCGAGAGTCGCGAGACCCGGCGATCACCGACGAGCACCTGCCCCGATGTCGGCCGGCTCATGCAGCCGATGATGGTCAACAGCGAGGTCTTGCCCGATCCGCTCGGTCCCTCGATGACGAGAACTTCGCCTCGGGAGACCGTCATGGAGATTCCTCGAACCGCTCGGACCTCGTCCGGCGCCCCAAGGTGGTAGATCTTGGTCACATCCTCGACCCGGACCAGCGGACTCTCCGCCGCGGCCGTCATCCGCGCACCACCTCGTCCGGGTCGGTGACCGCAGCCTTCCACGACGGCGCGACGGTTGCCGCAACATAGGGCACAACCGTCAGGAAGCCGATGGCGAAGAGCAGGTAGGGATCGACGTGAGGGGTGGGATGAAGCTCGGGGAAGAGCACCGACCAGCCGCGGAGCATGGGGGTCAGAAGCGGCGCTCCGAGCACGAAGACGTGAACCATGGCCGTGATCAACCCGAGGATCAGGGAGGTTGATGAGATCACCACTCCCTCCCACATCTTGAGCTCGAGGACATCACCGGTGTCCCAACCCACAGCCTTGAGGATGCCGATCTCGCGCCGTTCCTCGGCGCTGAGTCCGGTGGCCTTGTCCCAGGCGAGGATGACAAAGGCGATGAGACCGCCCGAAAACACGGCCAACATCATTCCACTGCGCCAGTGGAAAACCGCATCGTAGGTTCTCAGCACCTCGGACCGGGTGATCGGTCGTGAATCGGGGAAGGCCCTCTTGACCTTCGCCGCGATGGTGTCGATCTCGTTGTCGTTGGCGACCCGGACCGCGAGATCGGTGGCCTTCCCCTCGGGGAGGCCGAGGAACAGAGCCGCCTCTTCGGCGGTCATGACGACGAGGTCGTTGGTCAGGATGTCGGATGGTGATTCGAATGTGCCGACGACCTCGTAGAGGACTCCGGTGGTCGCAGCATCGACCAGGATCACCTCGCCTCCGACCTCGGCGCCCCACATCGCGGCGACGCCGGCGCCGATGGCGGACTCGGTGGGTCGGGTCGGAAGACGGCCCTCGACGAGATCGATCGTGGCCATTCCCGGACCGGCGCCCATGATGGTGATGGTGGACTCGGTGACGGCGTCGTAGGTGTAGCCCCAGAATCGGGGCTCGACGCCGACGACGCTGGGAAAAGCGGCAATCGTCTCCCCCACCCCGATGTCGATCGGAACGTGCCGGCCGCCGACCATCCGCTGAACCGTCAGCTCGGGTGCGCCGACAAAGAGCTGGGCGGCCTCCCGCCGGATCGACTGGGTCAGAAAGAGGACCGAGGCGACGACCGCCACGGTGAAGGCGTAGACCGCAATGATGGCCCAGTTCTTGAACGGCCGCCTTTGCAGCGATGCCAACGCGAAGTCGAGGATCTTGAGGTGTCGCCTCATGGTGTGAACGCCCACCCGGAGCTCGAACCCCTTGCTGCAACTACGTCCGGGCTTCGCTCTTCGGGCATCGCCCTTCGGCGTCCATCGCTTCCGGCATCTCGAAGTCGCCCACCGGACCCGCTCGCCACAATCGAGAGAGGATCAGTCAGCACCGGCGAGGGCGACACGATCGAGCCCGCCGGGAAGTGTTCCGGCGCCCCGGGGGAGTCCTGAAATGCGGAGAAGAGATCCGCCTGCGACGGGTGTCTCGTGTAGCGGGCCTCGGTCCACAGCGCCAGGTCTGAGAGGTGCAGCCGGCTGGAGAGCGCGCGCAGCTGCGGCAGATCATCTCGCTTCCAACGCCGACTCTCGTATCGGGTCCAACCGACGAGCGACCCGAGCACGACGAGCCCGAGCGTGCCGAGAACGATGAAGGTCCGCGCGCGGCTCATGACGCGATCCGGGCGGAGGGGGTGCGACCGATGGGGGTCCGGGGATCCATGTCTAGTCGAGGGATCGAAGAACGTCGGCGTCGACATCGTCGAAAGCCAGGACCTCGCCACCGCCGTGGTCGGTTCGGAAACTCTCGGCGAGATCGGTCGAGGCCAGGGGGATCAGCTCCGCACCCATGGGTCCGAGAACGTCGGAACCGGCGATGTAGACGGCCTCACGAGCTTTGAGGGGTTTGGTCGTGTAGTAGTCGGTGACCCAGATCTCGGCATCGCGGGTTGCCGTCCCACCCTCTTTCAAGAGATACCGAAAAAGGTCCTTGGGGCCGTCGAAAAAGTGGTGTGAACCATCGGTGTGCGCGATGGTGGCAATCCAGTTGGGGTACTTGGCGACGAACATCCCACAGACCGCACAACGATCTTTGGGACCCGGAGGAGGTGGTCCATCCATCGCCCCAGCCAACGCCGTCACGGCGAGGCACGCAGCGATCCACACCATCAGTGTCGGTTGGAGTCGAGACATACAGCGATCATCGTCGAGGCAAAAACAGGTGTCAAGTTCCTGGGCGGTTCAAACGCGAATAGAACGGATCAGAAACCTGATTTTCCGTCGTGACCCGGGTCACCCCACTGTTCAATTGTTGAATATATGTTCGCTTGACCATGAGATTGAGGAAAGGAGGCATCGATTCAAAACTCGATCTCAATTACTTGGGAGTCTGAGGATTTCACTCGGACGCACCGAGAATCGAAACGGAGGGCGCCATGAATAGAAGAACGAAGATCTTTCATCCGAGGTACCTATTGATCGCGATGGTCGCCGTCGCCGCCATCGGCGGCGTCGGGATCGCCAGAGGAGCCGGAAGCCCCATCAACCTGGCGGTCACGACGGATTCAGCGGTTTACGAGCCAGGCGACCGGGTCGCCATCCGGGTTGCGGTCACCGATGACGACGGCAATCCGGTCACCTGGGTGCGACGATCAAGCGTCGCGATCGAGGATCCCGGTGGCAAGCGTCGCTTCAGATCGTCGCTCAGCACCCAAGGTGGCGGCGTGTACACCGCATCCTATCTTCTCGACAGCTCAGCGGCGACGGGAACGTGGCAGGTGGACGTCAAGGTCGATGCCGGCGAGGGAGACCGGGCAGATGCCACGATCACCTTTGAGGTCAGCGACGATCCCGGCGGATGCGTCGATGCCGATGGCGACGGATACGAGGATGCCGCCTGTGGCGGAGACGACTGCAACGACGACGATCCGACCATCTTTCCCGGAGCGCCGGAGGTCTGTGGCGACGGGATCGATCAGGACTGCGACGGCTCCGACGCGACATGCGGCTGTGACGACGCTGATGGCGACGGACACGAGGA
>JARFRM010000283.1 GCA_029287235.1 Thermoanaerobaculales bacterium | reverse complement strand
CGCCCCACAATCTCCGACCCTCGACGAATTTGGGGGGGTCTCCCGTCCTATGGAGGACCATTGATTGCGATGGTTGTGGGGTAGGCATCCTGCCTGCCCTTCAGACGACCCGCCTACAGGTATCTGATTGCGCTGCCTATTTTATTGTAGGCGGGTCTCTTCAGGGCCCGCCTCAGAACCCTCCCGGGAGCTCGACAACTGCGTTGGCCTGCGATGGCTTATTCATGCGATGTCCTTTGCGATGCTCTTCGCGCCCTTTGCGCTCTTCGCGGTGAATTGCGATGCTGTGATGAAATCTGCGTCCGTCTGTGTGATCTGTGGGCTGCCGCGCCAATGCGATGTTCTATCCAGCATCCAGCAACAACAAAAAAACGGCGGGCCGAAGCCCGCCGTTTGTCGTTGT
Source organism: Thermoanaerobaculales bacterium (assembly GCA_029287235.1). GTDB lineage: Bacteria > Acidobacteriota > Thermoanaerobaculia > Thermoanaerobaculales > Sulfomarinibacteraceae > JAHECW01. The sequence continues at coordinate 7,357 of JARFRM010000283.1, read as the reverse complement.
TGCTTGTCGCTCACATTTCCCAGCTGTCGAGCATCTTCATGTAGTTGGCCCTCGCGAAGGCCTTGGGGTTCTCGACCTTCGACAGACTCAGGCTTCCCTGCATCTGTTCGAGGCTCTGATACTCGTGGTCGGTGAGCCAGAAGGACATCGCCTCGAGGGTGCGGCCGATGTGGTCGGGCCCGTGGATGAGCAGGGCCGAAACCAGCTGAACCGAGTGGGCGCCGCACATGACGGCCTTGATCACGTCGACGGCGCTGTGGGCGCCACCGGTGGCGCTGAGCGACATCTTGCTCTGGGCCGAGAGGACGGCGAGCCAGCGCAGCCGCAACCTGAGCTCGTCGGCGGTGGACAACCGAAGGTTCGGGATGACATCGAGATTCTCGATGTCGATGTCGGGCTGGTAGAAACGGTTGAACATCACGATCCCGTCGGTGCCGACCTCTTCGAGCCGTTTGGCGAGATTGGGCAGCGAAGAAAAGAATGGTGACAGCTTCACCGAGACCGGGATGGAGACGGTGTCCTTGACGGCCTTGACGATGTCGATGGTCCGCTGTTCGACCTCGGCGCCGGTTTCGTCGGCGTCGAAGGGCAGGAGGTAGGTGTTGAGCTCGAGAGCGTCCGCACCGGCGGACTCCATCTTCTTGGAGTAGTTGGTCCAGCCACCCACCGAGGTGCCGTTGAGCGAGCCGATGATGGGCATCGACACGGCATCCTTGGCCGCCTTGAGGTGGTCGAGGTACTGGCCCGGGCCGATGTGGTAGCCATCCGGGTTGGGCATGTACGATCCCGCTTCCGCGAAACCGGCGCCGGCGGATTCCATTTCCATGGCGCTGCGCGCGGCCGCCATGATCTCTTCTTCAAAAAGCGACGGCAGAACGATGGCTGCGGCGCCGGCTGCCTCGAGGGCGCGGATGGAATCGACGCTGGTGCCCATGGGACAGGCGCCGACGACGATGGGATTCTTCAGCTCGAATCCGAGGTATGTGGTCTTGAGGTCCATTGTCAGTCCTTTCCTCAGTTGGCGTCCGAGCCGTCCTCGGAGCCGTAGCTCAGCGAGGCAAGCTGTTTGTAGACGTCAAAACGGGCCGTGACCGCGCGCTGGGCGTCGACCATGAGCTTCTTGGCGCGCTCGGGGTCGGTTTTCTGCAGCATGCGGAACCGGGTTTCGGTGTTGGCGAACTGCTCGAAGGCCATTTTCGGCGGCTTGGAGTCGAGCTTGAGGGGATTCTCGTTCATGGCGGCACGCCTCGGGTCGAAGCGGTAGAGCGGCCACGCGCCGGTGTCGACGATCGCCTTCTGGTGGTCCAACCCATCGGCCATGTTGTAGCCGTGGGCAATGCAGTGCGAGTAGGCGATGATGATCGAGGTCCCGGGGTAGGACTCGGCTTCGTTGAACGCGTTGACCGTCTGGCTGTCCTTGGCGCCGAAGGCGATCTGGGCAACATAAACATGGCCGTAGGCCATGGCCATGAGGCCGAGGTCCTTCTTGGTGATGTCCTTGCCGCCCATGGCGAACTTGGCGGTGGCCGCCAGCGGTGTAGCCTTCGAGGCCTGACCACCGGTGTTGGAATACACACCGGTGTCGAGGACCAGGAGGTTCACATCGCGGCCCATGGCGAGCACGTGGTCGAGACCGCCATAACCGATGTCGTAGGCCCAACCGTCACCGCCGACGCCCCAGACGCTCTTCTTGACCAGGTAGTCGGCCATGTGTGCGAGGTCCAGGGAACCCGGTTTGTCGATGCCCTTGAGCTTGTCGCGAAGGACGACGACCCGCTCGCGTTGCTCGGCGATGCCGGCCTCGGAGCTCTGGTCGGCGTTGATGAGCTCGGAGACCAGGGTGTCGCCGAGATCGGCGCTCAGGTCCCTGAGCAGGCGGACGGCTCGCTCGCGCGTCTGATCAACGGCGAGGCGGAAGCCGAGGGAGAACTCGGCGGTGTCCTCGAAGAGGGAGTTGTTCCAGGCAGGACCGCGACCCGCGTCGTCCACCGCGTACGGGGTGGTCGGCAGGTTGCCGCCATAGATCGAGGAACAACCGGTGGCGTTGCCGATGAGGGCGCGGTCACCGAAGAGCTGGGTGAGGAGCTTGACATAGGGGGTCTCGCCGCAGCCCTCACAGGCGCCGGAGTACTCGAAGAGCGGCTGGAGGAACTGAGATCCCTTGACGTCGAGCTTGACCTGGGTGCGGTCGACCTCGGGGAGGTTGAGGAAGAACTCGTAGTTGGCGCGCTCGGGCTCGCGGAGCGGCATTTGCGGCGCCATGTCGAGGGACTTGTGTTTCGGGTTGGATTTGTCCTTCGCGGGGCAGACCCGGACGCAGATCTCGCAACCGGTGCAGTCCTCGGGGGCGACCTGGATGGTGTACTTCTGACCCTTGAAGTCCTTGGCTTTGTAGTCCACCGACTTGAAGGTCTCCGGGGCGCCTTCGAGCGCGGCGGGGTCATAGACCTTGGCACGGATGGCGGCGTGGGGGCAGACCATCGCGCACTTGTTGCACTGGATGCAGAGGCCCTCGTCCCACACCGGGATGTCGATGGCGATGTTGCGCTTCTCCCACTGGGTTGTGGCGGTCGGCCAGGTGCCGTCCGGCGGGAAGGCCGAGACCGGCAGGAGATCGCCCTTGCCGGCGATCATCATGGCGGTGACCCGCTTGACCAGATCGGGCGCCTCGTCGGAGACGATGGGCGGCCGCGAAAAGGTTGCCGTGATCTCCGAGGGGATCTTGACCTCGTGAAGATTGGCCAGGGTGCCGTCGACGGCGTTGAAGTTGAGCTGGACGATCTCGTCGCCCTTGGCGCCGTAGGTCTTTTTGATCGCGGCCTTGATCTTCTCGATGGCCTCGTCGCGGGGCAGGATCCCCGAGATGGCGAAGAAGCAGGTCTGCATGATGGTGTTGGTGCGTCGGCCCATCCCGGTCTCTTTCGCGACCTTGGTGGCGTCGATGCAGTAGACCTTGAGGTCCTTGGCCTTGATGTCCTCCTGGACTTCCTTCGGGAACCGGTCCCAGATCTCGTCGGGGCCGAAGGGCGAGTTCACCAGGAAGGTGGCGCCGGGCTGGGCGTAGTCGAGCATGTCGAGCTTCTCGGTGAAAACCCACTGGTGGCAGGCGACGAACTTCGCCTTGCGGATGAGATAGGAGGAGCGGATCGGATCCGGCCCGAAGCGAAGGTGGGAGATGGTCACCGCGCCGGCCTTCTTCGAGTCGTAGACGAAGTAGCCCTGACCGTAGTTGTCGGTCTCCTCACCGATGATCTTGATCGAGTTCTTGTTCGCACCGACGGTGCCGTCGGCGCCGAGACCGAAGAAGACGCCGCGGAAGACGCTGTCCGGCGCGATGTCGTAGTCGTCGTCCACCGGCAGCGACAGGTGGGTGACGTCGTCGACGATGCCGACGGTGAAATGGTTCCGCGGCTGGTCGGCGGCGAGGTTGTCGAAAACGGCCTTGACCATCCCGTCGTTGAACTCCTTGGACGAGAGGCCGTAACGGCCGCCGACGACCACCGGGTCGGCGGCGAAGGGGTTGATGCCCAGCGTGCGGGCCTCGGCCAGCGCGTGGACAATGTCCATGTGGAGCGGTTCGGCGATCGCGCCGGGCTCCTTGGTGCGGTCGAGCACCGCGATCTTCTTGGTCGTGACGGGCAACGCATCCATGAGGTGCTTGACCGAGAAGGGCCGGTAGAGCCGGACCTTGATGACGCCGACCTTCTCGCCCCGGGCGTTGAGGTGGTCGACGAGCTCGTGCACCGCCTCGGCGCCCGAACCCATGATCACGATGATCCGCTCGGCCTCGGGGTCACCGATGTAGTCGAAGAGCTTGTAGGCCCTGCCGGTCTGCTTCTCGAAGGCCCCCATTGCGTCTACGACGTGCTGCGGGCAGGCGTCGTAGAAGCCGTTGATGGTCTCGCGGGTCTGGAAGAAGGTGTCGGGGTTCTGCGAGGTGCCGCGAACCACCGGGTGGTCGGGAGACAGGGCGCGTTCGCGGTGGGCGCGGACGAGCTCGTCGTCGATGAGGGCGCGCAGATCGTCGTCCTCGATGAACTCGATCTTGGAGACCTCGTGCGAGGTCCGGAACCCGTCGAAAAAATGAACGAACGGGATCCGCGAGCTCAGCGTCGCCATCTGGGAGATGCAGGCCATGTCGTGGGCTTCCTGCACCGAGCCGGAGCACAGCAGGCCCCAGCCGGTCTGGCGGACGGCGTTGATGTCCGAGTGATCGCCGAAGATGGACAGGGCGTGGGTCGCAATGGTGCGCGCCGAGACGTGGAAGACCGCCGAAGTGAGCTCACCGGCGATCTTGTACATGCTCGGGATCATGAGCAGCAGGCCCTGGGATGCGGTGAAGGTCGTGGTCAGCGCGCCCGCCTGGAGCGAGCCGTGGACCGCGGCCGAGGCGCCGCCCTCGGACTGCATCTCGATGACATCGGGGACGGTGCCCCAGATGTTGGTCTGGCCTCGCGCCGACCACGCGTCGGCGAACTCGCCCATGTCGGACGAAGGGGTGATGGGATAAATGGCACACACATCGTTGATGCGGTGCGCGACCGAGGCCGTGGCCTGATTGCCTTCGATCATGACTGTTCGTGGCTTCGCCATTTGCTTACCTCCGCGGTCTACGGACCGGTGGAATTTCTTGGTCTCGTTGGTGCCGTCGACCGTCACACACACCGTTCGTGAACGGTTTCACAGCGCGAAAGAGGATAAACCCCCGGGGTTGTTCTGGCAAGTCTTTTCGATGGTGGAGGAGGGACTTGCCGGCGGATTCGCCGGCCCGGATGGCGGCTATTCGCCCGGCTTCTTCTTCTGCTGTGCGGCGCGGGCCTGGGCCTGTTTGAGGCGCGCGTCGGCGGCGACGAGATCGTTCTTCGCGAACTGCTGTTTCTGCCTCCGCCGCCGAGCCTCTTCTCGCCTGCGCTCGAATTTTTCGTGCCGCTTTTTACCAAAATAGACGTTGAGAACGTTGTTCCTCGGCAGAAAGCTGATCACAGGTTCTCTTCGTCGCCCGATGCCGTCGAGGATCTTGTTGATGGGTTTGTTGTTCGGATCGTGGCTCAGACCCTCGAAGAGCGCCTCCACCGCACGGGCGCGGCTGCGCGCCAGGAGGTGGATCTTGGCCTGGTTCTCGTAGTGCTCCGGGTTGCTTGACTGCACCTTGAGGGAGAGCTGACAGTATTTGATTCCGTCGGAGTACTGCTTGCGCAGCGCGGCGATGCACAGCCCGTAGTACGAAAACACCCCCGCCGCGATGATCTTGTCTTTGTCGACGCCGGCCGAGAGGTGGGGCAGGTTCTGCTCGAAGATCTTGACGGCGTCCTCAAACTTCTCGACCCGAGTGAGGAGGGCCGCTTCCATCACCAGCTCTTTCAACTTCTTCCGGGAGGGTGCTTCACCGTCAGTCATCGGTTGATTATACAAAACCCGAACTTGATGCAACCCTGTTCATTCGGTGTCAATCCGAGACCGGGCGCCAGAGGTCACGTTTGCCCCGGACGACCTCCAGCAGTTCCCGGTGGACACCGGGGGCGCCGCAGAGCATGTTCCCCGTCGCCAGGTAGTCGCCCCCGCCATCCATGTCGCTCACCGATCCACCGGCCTCCTCCACCAGCAGAGATCCGGCGGCGAGGTCCCAGGGTGAGAGACGAAACTCGAAGAACCCGTCGAAGAGACCGCAGGCCGTGTAGGCGAGATCGAGGGCCGCGGCGCCGGGGCGTCGAATCGCCTTGCATCGCAGGAAGACCTCGCGGAAGATTGCAAGATAGGGGTCGAGGAGTTCGTGGGCTTTGAATGGGAAGCCGGTGGCGACGAGGGCCCCTTCGAGACCGGCGCGCGGCGTGACTCCGCAGGGTTTCCCGTTCCAGGTCGTGCCCATCCCGCGGCCGGCGCGAAAGACATCGCCCTTGACCGGATCGAAGATGACGCCGTACTCAACCCGCTCGGCCACAGCCACTCCCACCGACACCGCAAACTGGGGAATCCCGTGAACGAAGTTCGTGGTGCCGTCGAGGGGGTCTACAATCCACGTTGGGCAATCATCCTCGCGGCGGGTCCAGCCGGATTCCTCCGCCAGGACCGCGTGGTCGGGGAACCGTCGTTCTATCTCGGTCAGGATCGCGGCCTCGGCGGCGTGATCGGCGGCCGTGACGAGATCGTTGCGCGATTTCTCGGTGATCTCGTGGGGTTCGAGAGTGCGCCAGAAGGGCATGATCGCGCCGGCTCCGGCCCGGGCGACCTCCTCCACCTGGTTGAGAAAAGTTTCGGGTGTGTCGGGGGATTCGTGAAATGGCATCGCGGTCTCCGTGGTTCTGACAGTCATGAACGATGGTGAAGAACTGGAAATGAGCGGCTTCGACGCACGTTGCACACTCATGTTCGATGTCGCCTGGCAGACGCTGCGGTCGGACCCGGACCTCAAGTTGTGTGAGGGCCTGCGTCTGATCGAGGCGACCCGGACTGCCGTTTCGCGTCTCGCCCCGGCCTCCATGGGGCTATTCGAGAGTAAGGTACTGCCCCAGATGCGATCCGCGCTCATGGAACGGTTCGGCTTGAGCGAGCTTCCCACCGGAAACGTCAACTGAGATGCCGGGTCAGACGATTTCGGCCGAAATCGTCTGACCCGGCACCATCCCTCACCCGCCTGTTACGTCAGCGAACTCCGGCAGGGTTCGCAGATCCTCGGGTGTCAGGTTGGGCTCGATCTCGACGGTGATCTCGTCGTCCTCCTCGAGGGCGAAGCCTTTGATCCTCACATCCTGCTGGCGACCGATGCCCGGGCGGAGATCATCGAGGGGCACGGTCACCCGCTGACTCAGACGCTCGTTGCCCAGGCCGCCTTTAACCCGAACCAACACCGTCAGATTGGTCAGCGGTTCGGTTCCCTGGTTGGCGACGCTGAGATCGACAAGCAACGTCGGGTTGCCCTCCTCGTCGTGGAGGGTTGTGGTCCCTACGGGGTAGATTTCGTGGTTGTAACGGAGTCGTTCGAGCCGCTGCTCCGGGGTTTCATCGGGACCGCAGGCGGTGAGAGAAACGGTGGCGATCAGGGCGATGAGAAGCGAGATCAGAGCGGGACGCCGCATGGTGTGCCTCCTATTTCAGAGTCCTGGCGGAGTGTAGCAGGCTCGATCGAGCCATTAGCCGTTAGCCAATAGCGATTAGCTCCATCGCATGGCATTGAAAGCGTGGGTGCGATTGCGATAAAGCTAATAGCTAATGGCTTACAGCTAAGAGCTTTCCGATGTTTCTCCACAGAACCACTTCGTCACCTTCCGCACGTACTGCCTCGTCTCCCGGTACGGCGGGACGCCCTCGTAGCGGTCGACGGTGGTCGGGCCCGCGTTGTAGGCGGCCAGTGCCAGGGTCA
>JARFRM010000278.1 GCA_029287235.1 Thermoanaerobaculales bacterium | reverse complement strand
CTCCACGGGAAGGTTTGGCCAGCGTTCCATCAGAACCCTGGCGAACACGCCGACGCCGTTCCTGGTCGGGGAGCCACCTTTTCCGAAGACCTTGACCCGCTCCATGCCGCAGCTCGGTGATGCGCGCTTGAGGATATAGCCATCGAGGTCGCCCGCCCTCAGTTCATCGACCTTGGCTTCCGAATAGGTTTCCATTCGCTCGGTGAGATCCTCCCCGGTGACGGGCTGGATCAGACGTGGGACCGGCTGGTCTTGCACGAGACGGATTGACGGACGCGGAATCCCGAGTCCGATGTCGATTTCGGGACAGACCGCAACCCAATCGAACCAGTCGCCGAGTACATCGTCGAGATACCGGTCGCGCTTGTGGCCGCCGTCAAAACGGACCTTTTGGCCCAGGAGGCACGACGAGACGCCGAGGCGGATCGGCTCGTCATCGTGCCACCGCCGCTATGAAGACTCAGGATGTAGTGTGTTTTTCATCCTGAGGTCATGTCATGGATCCGACACCAAGGGCCGCCTGGTCTCGCAGCGGCAAGGGCAGAGGAAGCGGTGAAGGTCCCCGGGGCGACTGGTGTCGGTTGCGGGGATCGACTGCGCCATCGGCTGCGGCAAGAGGTCGTGGCCGCCCGACAATCTGCACGGCAATCTCCGGAACGATGGATGTGCGGCCTACGGCCGTCCGCAGGTGATGGTGCGGGGCTGCGCGCATCGAGCGCAGTCAACGTTCCCGGAATCGCGGGATTAGGTAGTTGGTGCCTCCCGCGTCGCACTCGGGCGTTTCTGATTGTTCTTCGAGAACCGGGGGGGTCTATTCCAGTTTGGCCCGGTACTCGGCGGATTTCTCAGCCTGCCCTTGGGCCTCATAGAGCTCCACAAGAAGCTCGGCAACTTCAATCGTGGAGTCATGAGAGGGCCCCAAAGCGTCACTCAAGCCGAGATACGTCTGGGTCAGAACCTCTTCGGCCTCCGAGGTTCTTCCCATCTTCAGAAGACAAGATCCATAGTGGCTGCGAAACAAGAGACTCTTCCTGTGAGTACTCGAGTATTGGCTGTTCGCCAGAGCCACAAGCTCCTCGTAGATGGCGACCGCCTCATCGAATTCCCCGTCGGCCGTCAGAGCCATCCCCAGCCCGTTCATCGACGACAGCACATGGGGGTGCTCAGGCCCGAACACGCGGAGCTTGGTCTCGAGGGTTTCGCGATGGAGTTTCACGGCTTCCGAGCTCTTCCCCTGCGCGGTCAGGAGCATTGCCAGGTTGTGCTTGACGTTGAGGGTTTCCGGGTGTTCCCCTCCAGCAACCCTGGTCCGGCCGGCAAGTACCTCCCGGTAAAGCTCTTCGGCTTCTGTCAGCTCACCCATGTTCTTGAGGCAGATGGCGAGGTTGTTGGCGGCAGTCCGGGTGATCTCATGATCGTCGCCATAGTGAGCTCGTGCCGATTCGAGAACGACTCGATGAAGCGGTTCGGCGTCACCGTATTTGCCTTGAGAATCCAGGAACACGGCAAGGTTGGTGGTGGCCTCCAGGGCCAATTCGTGGTCTGGCCCGAGAGAGTCGGTGGCCACCCGGAGAGTCTGACGAGTCAGCTCCTCCGCCCTCGCCGAATCGCCCAAATACCAAGCGGCGGCCGCCACGTTGATGGCGGCCCTCAAGGTAGAGGCATCCTCCGGCCCAAGAAGCTCTGTCCGAATTCGATGGACTATCTCGAATTGCTCCGCTGCCGACGCGAACTGCCCAAGGGCCAGGAAGGTCTTCGCGAGGGTTTCTCGAACCGAAATTTCGGTTTCGGGCTGGTTCTCGAATCGAGATGCCACCTGTTGCGACGCCCGGTCAATGACCTCGACAACGCGAACGTCACGCCCGTCCTGCGCGGGATCCGCAGAAGAGAGCGTGGCCTCGAGGAAAGACGTGACTGCGGTGGCCCTGTCGGCTTCAGCGCGTGCCAGCTCCTCGGCCTTCGTCGCTCGCACGAGACTCGAGGTGGTGACGATGACGGCCACGAGCAGCGCCAGAAGAACGATGCTCAGAGCAGCGACCCCGGCGCGATGACGGCGTACGAACTTTCCGGCTCTGTAGGCGGCGCTTGGGGGCCTGGCACTCACTGCCTGATCGCACAGATAGCGCTCGATGTCCATGGCGAAATCGTGTGCCGTCTCATATCGCCGGCCCCGGTCCTTGTCCAAGGCCTTCATCACGATCCAGTCGAGATCACCTTGCAGATTCCTGACCAGAGCTGGAACGGTCGTCCGGCGGTGCTCTGCAGAACGTGTCGAGGCATTCCCCATCCGCGTGAGACGGGTGCTCGGCTTAAATGGTTCTTCCTCCCGGATCCTGCGTTGCAGCTCGACCAGACCGGCTGAGCGCAACTCCTTCGGATCGAACGGCAATGCTCCAACGAGGAGCTGATAGAGCACCATCCCCAGCGAGTAGACATCGGTGCGGATATCGATGTCCTCGCCGGTGAGTTCCGCCTGCTCGGGACTCATGTACTCCGGCGTGCCGATGAGTTGACCGAGCTCGGTGAAAAGGGTCTGCTCGGTCAAACGGTGTGCGGTGGCCTTGGCGACACCGAAGTCGATGATCTTCGGCGCGGGCCTGCCGTCTTGCTCGCCGACCAGAATATTGGAGGGTTTCACATCGCGGTGGATGATGGCCTTCTGATGGGCGTGTTGAATCCCCTCACAGACCTGAATGAAGAGTTCAAGCCTCTGGCGCACCGTCATGCGGTGCCGGTCGCAGTACTCCGAAATCGTTACACCACGGACGTGCTCCATGACAAAGAAGGGGCGGCCGTGTTCTGTAGTGCCGGCATCGAAGACCTTGGCGATGGCGGGGTGATCCATGAGAGCCAAGGCTTGTCGCTCGGTCTCGAAGCGGGCAATCACCTGAGCCGAGTCCATGCCGCGTTTGATGAGCTTGAGCGCCACGCGACGCCGAACGGGTTCTGTCTGTTCGGCCTCCCAGACCTCACCCATTCCGCCTTCTCCGATTTTCTGGAGCAGCCGGTAGTGACCGATCACGCGCACCTCACCGGCGGAGTCCGGCAGCGTCGCAGTTCTCTCCGTCTCTCCCGAAGCCGTGGGATGCTTGGACACTGCAATCCCCTTCCTGAGCACGCTTCTCCCGGCTGATCCCTCTCCCGGCTGGTCGTCGGCCGGGTTTGACGCTGATGGGTTCGCCCTAGGCTACCCTCCAGAAAAGGTGATTGCAACAACGTAACGAATGTTGAGGTTGCGCAGTCTCCGACGTT
>JARFRM010000272.1 GCA_029287235.1 Thermoanaerobaculales bacterium | reverse complement strand
TCGTCGGGGCCGGGCCACCAGTTGCGGTAGGCCTCCGAGGACTTGTCCGACGTCAGCGACAGAGGGGGTCTTTCGTCTGCGACAACGATCCGCCTCATCCCGTGCACTCGCGCCAACTGGTGGGCGAGTGAAATGCCGGCGATTCCGGCGCCGCAGATGACGACTTCGGCGGATTGGCTCACGCGCCATCCGCGTCGAGAAGCCGGCCGAGTGCTTCGCCCGGAGAAATCACGGTCCCTCCGCCGATCTCCTGACCATAGAGGTGACCAAAGTGCGTGCGGTCACCTGTCACAAGCAGGTCGGCTTCGCTCACCACGGCGGCCGCCAGTACAGGTGCATCGTTGGCCGGGAGACCGTTCCTGGCAGCCCATGTCACCAATTTTGGCGGGGCTTCGGGAACCGTTTCGAGCAGCTCGAGGAGATGGGAGAAGTCGTCCAACCTATCAGCGGACTTGACCGTCAGGTTTCGCCGCGCCTCCTCGACGACGTGTTTGGACCCGACCAGAGTGCAGCGTCCGATATCAGCAAGGCGAAAAAGGCCAAGAGCACGACCGCCGGGAGAGTGTGCGGCCGAGAATAGGACGTTTGCGTCAAGGAAGAGTCGCATCGAACCGGTTTACTTGTTGAGGATCGCTTGGAGGCGGGCGACGTCCTTGTCCGTCAGCCGATCCTCTTCCAAGAACTCGCTCACCCGGGCGTCGCTGTAGATTTCAACCGGGTAAACCCCGGCGGGACGAAGGACAATGGAACCGTCGTCGGTGCTTTCCACCAGCATCACGGTTTCGGGCTCGATTCCGAGTTTGTCGAGCACTGCCTTGGGGATCGAGACCTGTCCCTTTTTGCCGATTCGCGTCATGTTCATGAATTCATGATAGCAGAATCATGGAATTCCGGAATTCCGGCCAGCCGGATTCAGGGCTCGGCTCTTTGCCCGCCCCTCGGGGTGACCTGGAGGTTCCCCACCACCGGTCGCATCCGCATCCACCTCAGCCGCTCGGGAGGACCCGGGCTGGTCAGAAGGGTGAGGTCAAGATCGTACGACCCGTCCATGTCGACATCGATGAGAAAGACATCCGAGATTTGGTGGTCGACCACCCACAGCGCGGTCCAGGGGCTTTGCGGATCCCACAAGTGGAGCAGCATCTGCTCATCGCCGTAGCCGCTGAGTCCGGCCAACACCGGGTAAGGGCTCGACGACGCCCAGCCGGTGTTGATGGAAGCATCGTAGGTGCCTTCGAAGAGTCGCTGCCACCTCTCGGGATCGGCCGGAGGGGCATCGATCACGACCGAAAGATCCGGCTGCAGAACCTCGGCAGCGACGCAATAGGCGGCGCCGGGGAGCGACTGGAAGGTGTTGGCGAGCACCGCGACCGCGAAACGCCGCTCCGGGTGCCACAGCAAGAACGCCCCCCAACCCCAGATGTTGCCGCCGTGCTCGCGCACGGTGAGGTCGTAAAACGGCTCGACGAAGATCCCGTAGCCATAGCCCACTCCGGGGATGGTCTCCATGCTCTGTTGGAGCGTCTGCATCGCGGTCGTCGACCCGGCCGACAGCACGTCGCCACCCCCATCCGAAAGCAGCAGCGCCCAACGCACCAGATCACCGGCGGTGGAGTAGGCGTACCCCGCCGGGCCGAACGCCCCGTTGTCATACTCGTCCGGGGCGTAGACGATCTCGCCGCCCTGGCCGTCCGGTATGTGTCCGTGGGTCGCGTTACCTCTCGATACAACCGCAGCGGGATCGAAGGTCGTGTTGCTCAGGCCGGCAGCGCCGAAGACTCGGTTTTCCATGTACGAGCGGTACTCCATGCCGCTCGCCCTTTCGACCACCAGCCCGGCGAAGTTGAAGTTGGGGTTGGAGTAGTTGTAGAAGGTGCCGGGCGGGGCATGGAGGCCGACCCAGTTCAGGGTTGCGACCCATTCCGTGAGGGCGTTCGGGCCGGTGAGCCCGTCGGGATTGAAGCCCAGGTCCGGGATGCCGGTGGCGTGGGTGAGCAAACGCTCGACGGTGATTTCATCGGATGGCCAGTGACCGAGGAAGTCCATCTCGGGCGCGTAGCGCGTCAGCTTGTCGTCGAGGAAGACGGTACCGGCTTCCACCTGTTGCATCACTGCCGCGGCGGTGAACATTTTCGTCACCGACCCGACCCGGAACTGGGTTTCGGCATTCACGGGATCAGAGCCACCCCGCCGTTTGACCCCATAGCCCTGCTCGTAGACCACCTGGCCGTCGACGATCACGGCGACCGCTGCCCCGGGTGTGTCGATGGCGGCCATGGCGTCGGTGACACACTGATCAACCACCTGTTCGAGATCGTCGGTCGTCGCGGCGGACTTTGGTCGCATCTCGGGCAACTGCCACAGCGGAGGCCCGGGGATGAAGCTCGAAAAGGGTGACCGCACCACGCTCGTCGCGGGCGCTTCGGCGGCCCCGACCCACCCCGGGAAACCCATCACCAGCACCACTAGAGCCGAACTTATGGCCTTCATGCAGTCCTCCATACCTGATCCGAAGTACGTATTTGCCCGATCGGTGTTCCGTCTTCGAACACGATTCTAGAGAAATTCCCTCGCCTGGCCCGGATATAATCGCCATGTGAATCGGCAGCAGATCATTCGGGTGGTTACGGAGGAGCTGGCATCGTCGGACGACCGGCTCGTTGCCGCCTATGTCTTCGGGAGCGTTGCTCGAGGAACCGACCATCCGCAGAGCGATGTCGATGTCGGCATTCTCCTGCGAACCGCGCCCCCGGGTAGACTCGACGGCCTGCGCTTTTCCATCGAGGGCGAGCTCGAGCGGGTGTTGGGGCGACGCTGCCAAATCGTGGTTCTCAACAACGCGCCGCCGGACCTCGTTCATCGTGTGCTCCGCGATGGGCACCTGCTTGTGGACCGAAATCCGCCGGCGAGAATCGAGTTCGAGGTTCGGGCTCGAAACGAGTACTTCGATCTGCTCCCGATTCTCCTGCGATACCGGAGACGTGAGGCGGCGTCGCCATGACCGACCCGGAACTCCTGGCTAAAAAGATGACGTTTATCGAAACGTGCGTCGCCGAAATCGTGCGGGCTCGATTACCCGAACCCACCGACTGAACCGGACCGTCCACAAGCGGTCGGCGGCGACCGATCCGCGGATGATCCGTCTGGTCCACACCGACCAGAGTTCCCAGAGACGTTTGGCGGTTCACGAGCTATGATGAGTCCACCTTGCCGGAGTGGCGGAATGGTAGACGCCGGGGACTTAAAATCCCCCGACCGGATGGTCATGCGGGTTCGATCCCCGCCTCCGGCACCACAACATCAAAGATGAATGCCCCGAACCATTTCTGGTGAGTACCCGCCACGTGATCACATGATGCCGTCTATAGGACAATATTGAAATTCGATTGACAAATTGTCCATCTCGCCCTGCGCTCGAGTCATGTTGATCCAACGCGAAATCGGCGAGTCGGTGCTGAGGCGAAGCCGGAAGTATCCGGTGGTGTCCATCACCGGGCCACGGCAGTCCGGCAAGACGACGCTTGCGAGGATGCTCTTCCCCGATCACGAGTA
>JARFRM010000269.1 GCA_029287235.1 Thermoanaerobaculales bacterium | reverse complement strand
CTCCTCCCTCGCCGGACGGCTGACCGCTGCCGTCGTTTTGATTCTCGTTCTCGAAGGAATGATCGTTGCCGGTATGATGAAAATCACCGATGACCTCCAGCTCGGTTTCCTGCTCGCACTGCTCATCGGCCTGCCCCTCGGCGCCTGGCTCATCAGCCGTCTCCTGCGACCCCTCGACCGGACCATCGACTCACTCCATTTCGGCATCGCGAGCTTCAACGACCACGATTTCAGCGTTCGGCTGGCGTCGGATCGCGGCGACGAACTCGGCAACCTCGCAAGGATGTACAACGAGGTCGGCGAGACCCTCCGAAACGAACGGCTCGCCGTCAAGTCGAAGGAACTCCTGCTCGAGAGCGCCCTCGACAACTCACCGGTGGCCATCGTTCTGGTCAACCCTCTCGACCGCGTCGTCTTCTCCAACCTGGAGGCGCGGCGGCTCCTCACCGGTGGCACCCGCCTCGAGGGCCGACGGTTCACCGACGACATCTCTCGGAACTGCCCGCCGCAGATGCGCGACATCCTCGCACGCGACGGCGACGGCGTCTTCTCGATCCGCGACGACGAGGGGGTGGAGACCTACCACCTGTCACGCCGCGAGTTCATGCTCAACCGCAGGACCCACATCCTGGTGCTGCTCTACCGCATGACGGCCGAGCTCGGCCGCCAAGAGGCCGCGATCTGGAAGAAGGTCATTCGGGTCATCTCACACGAGCTCAACAACTCCCTCGCCCCGGTATCGTCGCTGGTCCACTCCGCCGAGCTCATCAACCGGCGCCCGGAACACGCCGACCGTGCCGACGAGGTCTTCGCCACCATCCGGGAGCGCCTCCGACACCTCAAGGACTTCATCGACGGCTACGCCCGGTTCGCGCGGCTGCCGGCGCCGCGCAGGGAGGAGTCGAGTTGGGAAAAGCTCTTCGACAATCTCGACGAGTTCCCCGGCGTCGCCATCGCCGGACCCCTCCCGTCCCGACCGGTCTGGGTCGATCGCGCACATTTCCGCCAGCTCCTGGTCAACCTGCTCAAGAACTCGGTCGAGGCCTCGGACATCGAGCCCGAGATCGCCATCCGGGTCGTCGAACCGGCCGATGGCGGCGCCTGCCTCCAGGTCCTCGACCGCGGCCGTGGGATGGACGAGGAGACCATGAAGCACGCCCTGCTGCCCTTCTACTCCACCAAGAAGACCGGCAGCGGCCTCGGTCTCGCCCTGTGCCGCGAAATCGTCGAGGGTCACGGAGGACGCATCAGCCTCCAGCAACGCTCGGGAGGTGGGACCATCGTGTCGTGTTGGCTGCCACCACACACGCCGGAGATCTGACAGCGCAGGCGAATCCGGCTGGTCCGATCGGTTGAGACCCGAGGAACCGGTTAGAATCCTGCCATGGGCAAGAACCGACGGGACCGAAGGAAGCGCAACCCACCCAACCAAACGGCATCGAGGCAGGTTCAGCCGCGCGACCGTATCTCGCCGACACCGCGGACGATCGCCATCACGGCTGCCGGGCTGGTGCTCGCCGTGGTGATCGTCTTCGCCCAATCGGCCGATTTCAACTTCGTCACCTATGACGATCCGACCTACGTCACCGAAAACCCGATGGTCATGCAGGGTCTGAGCGATGAAGGGCTGCGCTGGGCCTTCACCTCCTTCCACGCCAACAACTGGCATCCTCTGACCTGGATCTCCCACATGGTGGACTGCCAGATCTTCGGGCTCGATGCGGGAATGCACCACCTCACCAACGTGGCGTTGCACGCGATCGCCGTCGTCCTACTCTTCATCGCGTTGTACCGCATGACCGGATCGCTTTGGCCGAGCGCGCTGGTGGCGGCGCTCTTTGCGATTCACCCGTTGCGGGCCGAGTCCGTCGCCTGGGTCGCCGAGCGGAAGGACGTGCTGTCAGTCATGCTCTGCATGGCCGTTCTTCTGGCCTGGACCTGGTATGTCAAACGGCCGGGGGTCGGACGCTACCTGGTGGTGGCGGTCGTCTTCGCCTTCGGCCTGATGGCCAAGCCGATGCTGGTGACCGTGCCCTTCGTGCTGCTCCTCCTCGATCTCTGGCCCCTGCGCCGGTTCCAGCTCGGTGAGCCTTCATCTGATCACGGTGTCACCGAAGTCGTGCGCAGGCGTGGTCTCGTCCTGGCCCTCGAGAAGCTGCCGTTGGTGGCGATGGCCCTGGCCTCGAGTGTGGTCACGATCATCGCCCAGCGCGGCGCACTCGGTGGCCTGCCGGAGCTGCCGTTCACGGCTCGCCTCGGCAACGCACTGGTCGCATGGGTCGCGTATATCGTCAAATCTCTGTTTCCCACCAATCTCGCGGTCTTCTATCCGCACCCGGTCAGCGGAACCCCCTGGTGGTCGGCAGCGGCGGCCGGGGCGATCCTGATCGCCGTCACAGCAGCCGTTCTGCGGCAGATTCGTCCCCGTCCTTATCTGGCGGTCGGCTGGTTTTGGTTTCTGGGCACCCTGCTGCCGGTGATCGGGCTCGTCCAGGTGGGTTCCCAGGCCATGGCCGACAGATACTCCTACCTCCCGCAGATCGGTCTGTGGCTGATGTTGGCGTGGGGGATCGCCGACCTCGTGACCAACCGGCCGCAGCTGCGTTTCGCGGTCACCATGACGCTCGTGCTTGTTCTGATCCTGTTCGCCGCCCTGGCCTGGCGGCAGACCGCGACCTGGGCGAACAGCGAAACCCTGTACCGTCAGGCCCTCGAGGCGACGGAGAACAACTGGGTGGCCCACACGAACTACTCGGAGATCCTGATCGACAGCGGCCGACTGAATGAGGCCGCCCGCCATGCGAAGAGGTCTTTGGAAATCAACCCGAACCACCACGCCGCGGCCGTCCTGCTGGGCAAGTCACAAATGGCGATGGGGAGACCCGAAGAGGCTCTCGAGGCTTACAAGCTGGCCCGTCAACTGCGACCGGACCTGTCCCTCGTCCTGTTCAACCTGGGCAATGCCTACCGAGATCTCGGCGACATCGACCAGGCACTCCAGACCTACCGTGATGTGTTGGCCGATGAACCCGACCACATTCCGGCACGCAACAACCTAGGGGTCGAACTCCTGCGAACGCAGGGGCCGGACGCCGCCGCCGAAGTGCTGTGTACGCCCGAAACAGCCCTATCCATCGATCTCAACATTCACTTCAACTGTGGGCTGGCACAGATGGGGCTCCGTAACTTCGATCTCGCCATCGAGAGCTTTCGTCGTGCGACCACCATCGATCCCGGCCACGCCCCGTCATGGAGAGGGCTGACCTTCGCGCTGATGGACTCGGGCAGGCGTGACGAAGCGGTACAGACCCTTGGACGAGCCGTGAAGCTCGAGCCCGAGAACCCACGAAATCAGCAGATCAAGAAGCTCTTGGAGTCGCCGGAAAGCGCGGGCCCCGTGAGCGATGGGGAGAGTCCCTGAACCGGGAGAGATGATGTTCAAAGATCAACGCGTCGTCGTTGTGATGCCCGCATTCAACGCGGCTGGGACCCTCGAGTCCTGCCACCGCGAGGTGCTCGATCAGGGGGTTGTCGATCTGGTGATCGTGGTCGACGACGCGAGCGAAGACCAGACCGTCGACATCGCTCGCAACCTCGACGACACCCTCGTCGTCACCCACGAGAAGAACCTGGGCTACGGAGCGAACCAGAAGACCTGCTATCGGCTGGCGCTCGAGCAGGGCGCCGACATCGTCATCATGGTCCACCCGGATTATCAGTACACCCCGAAGCTGATTCCCGCCATGGTCGCGCTGATCGGAAACGGGGTATATCATTGCGTTCTCGGATCGCGCATCCTAGGAGGCGGCGCCCTGCTCGGAGGAATGCCCCTGTGGCGCTACGTCTCAAATCGGTTTCTCACCCTCTTCGAGAACATCACGATGAACGCCAAGCTGTCGGAATTTCACACCGGGTACCGTGCATTTTCACGGGAACTACTCGAGGATCTGCCGGTCAGCCGGGGATCGGACGATTTTGTCTTCGACAACCAGATGCTGGCTCAGATCCTCTGGAAGCGGTACTTCATCGCCGAGATCAGCTGCCCGACCCGGTACGCCCCGGATGCTTCGTCGATCAACTTCTTCCGTTCGGTGAAGTACGGATTCGGCTGCCTCGCCACGGCCCTGAGCTATCGCCTGGCCCGGATGCATCTCGTGTCTTCCCCCCTCTTCGAGAACGACTGATGAGGAGTCCGATCCCTGACCGGGGATCTCCCACGGGCGGTCCTGCTCGAGGGGGATTGCGGTAGCATATCCCCGGGTGGACCCCCCGACCGGAGGAACCATGGCATTATCGGACCCCGCCTTCACCGAGCTTCCGCCCCTGGCGGAGCTTTTTCCTCAACCTACCATCGAGGACTGGCGCCGGATCGCCGAGACCAGTCTCAAGGGAAAACCGCTCGAGCGCCTGACGATCCGCACCCACGATGGTCTCGAGATCGGTCCCCTCGCCACCGCCGATGATGCGCCCTCCGATCCCGGCTATCCCGGCCAGCCGCCCTTCGTTCGCGGTCGCACCGCGATCGGCCCGGGGCTCGACGGTTGCCGGATCGTTCAGCAGGTGGCTCATCCCAGCGCCGATGTCTCCGGCCGGTGGGCGGCGGAAGAGCTTGCGCGAGGGTCCCATTCGCTTTGGCTCGTCCTCGATCGGGCCACCCGAACCGGAGATCCCGACGCCACCGAAAGCACGGGCGTCCATCTCACAGATGAGAGGGATCTCGACCCGTTCTTCGAGCGGCTGGATCTGTCGAACACCCCCATCCACCTCAGCGCGGGCGGGAGTTCCTCCTCGGTGGCCGCGATCTTGATCGCCGCCGCACGCCGCCACGGGGTCGATCCGAGAGCGCTTTCGGGCAGCATCGACTGCGATCCTCTCGGCGCCCTCGCCGACGACGGAAAGCTCGCGCTCGGGCTCGCAGGCAGTCTGGAGCTCCTGGTTGAACAAACCCGGTGGAGCAACTGGCACACCCCAAACCTCCGCACCATCACCGTCAGCACCCTCCCCTACCATATGGCGGGCGCCGATGCGGTCCAGGAGTTGGCCTACGCCCTGGCCACCGCCATCGAGTACCTGCGGGTTCTCGCCGACCACGACTTCGACCCGGGCGCCGCGTGCCGCCAGATCGGTTTCCGCCACGCCATCGGCAGAGATCTTTTTGTGGAAGCGGCCAAGCTGCGCGCCATGCGCCGAATCTGGGCCCGTGCGGCCGACGCCTGCGGCGTCCCCGATGAAGACCGGGCCGCCCCGATCCACGCCGTCGCCTCGCCCCGGGGACTGACCACCAGAGATCCCTGGGTCAACATGCTCCGAACCACGGTCGGGTCATTCGCCGCCGCAGTGGGCGGCGCCGACCTCCTGACGGTGTTGCCCTTCGACACCGCCATCGGTGAATCGGATGAGCTCGCGCGTCGGATGGCGACCAACACCCAGACCATTCTCCGCGAGGAGAGCCACCTCGGCCGGGTGATCGACCCGGGCGGCGGATCGTGGTACCTGGAAAAGCTCACCGATGAGCTCGCCGTGGCGGCCTGGGGGCACTTCCAGGCCATCGAGGCCGCAGGCGGCATGGCTGCGGCGCTTCTCGACGGCACCGTCGCCCGCGAGCTCGACCGATCGCTGGCGGATCGAGAAAAGGCGGTGGCCACCCACCGCGATCCCGTCACCGGGGTGAGCTCGTATCCGAATCTCGCTGAAACGCGGCTCCGACGAGAAGCCGCGACAAAACCGGAGCTGCCGGAGCCCTCCGTCAAGGACACGACCGAGGTTCTGGGACGCCTCTTCAAAGCGGCCAACGACCTCACCGGCGACGGCACGGTGATCGAAATCGCCATCGACGCGGCCTCCACGGGCGCCACCGTGGACCAGCTGACCGCAGCACTGCGGGCAACCCGGCAACCGACGATCATGCCATCGTTGCCGGCACGCCGTGACGCCGAGATCTTCGAACGCCTCCGGGACGCCTCGGATGTGTGGCTGGCGGACCGGGGCGTCCGACCACGTATCTTCCTCGCCAACATGGGCCTCGTCCCCGAGTACAAACCCCGCGCCGCCTTCGCGACCAACTTCTTCGAGGCCGGAGGCATCGAGGCGCTCGGCAACGAGGGGTTTTCAACCCCGGACGAAGCCGCCGATGCATTTGCCGCGGCGAACACTGCGATGGCGGTGATCTGTTCGTCGGACGCCCGCTATCCCGATCTGGTCCCCGAACTGGCGCAGGCACTTGAACGACACGGCGCAAGAACAGTGCTGGTCGCCGGCAGGCCTCGTGAGCACGAGGCCGCCTGGCGCGAGGCGGGTGTCACGGGTTTCATCCACATGAGCTGCGACCAGTACCGGATGCTCGTCGACCTCCTCCAGGAGGAGGGGGTGCTCCATGTCTGACCCTCGAAGAGGGATCCCCGACTTCACGATGGTTGATCTGATCGACCGGCGCAAGCTCGGCTCTCGCGGCATGTGGGCCGACGCGGTCGAGACCGCCACCGGGAAGAACCTCGACGAGCTCGCCTGGCAGACACCCGAAGGCATCCCGGTCAAGCCGCTCTACGACGAGTCGGACATCGAGGGTCTCGAGCACCTCCCCTATCTTCCGGGACTGCCCCCCTTTCACCGCGGGCCTTACCCCACAATGTACGCCTCCAGACCCTGGACGATCCGGCAGTACGCGGGCTTCTCCACCGCCGAGGACTCCAACGCCTTCTACCGTCGCAACCTGGCGGCCGGACAGAAGGGTCTCTCCATCGCCTTCGATCTCGCCACCCACCGCGGCTACGATTCGGACAACGGGCGGGTGATCGGAGATGTCGGCATGGCCGGCGTCGCCATCGACTCCATCAAGGACATGCGGATCCTCTTTGACGGGATCCCCCTCGACGAGGTCAGTGTCTCCATGACGATGAACGGAGCGGTGCTGCCGGTGATGGCGCTCTATGTCATCGCCGCCGAAGAGCAGGGCGTTCCACCCGAGAAGCTGGCCGGGACGATCCAGAACGACATCCTCAAAGAGTTCATGGTCCGCAACACCTATATCTACCCACCCGGGCCGTCGATGCGGATCATCGCCGACATCTTCCGATTCACCTCGGAAGTGATGCCGCGCTTCAACTCCATCTCCATCTCCGGCTATCACATGCAGGAGGCCGGCGCGACCCTGGATCTCGAGCTCGGCTACACCCTCGCCGACGGGATCGAGTACATCCGCACCGGAAAAGCATCGGGCCTCGATGTCGATGCCTTCGCCCCGAGGATCTCGTTCTTCTGGGCCATCGGAATGAACGTCTTCATGGAGATCGCCAAGTTACGCGCGGCGCGACTCCTGTGGGCCAAGATCATGAAGACCCTGGGGGCCGAGAACCCCAAATCCATGATGCTGCGCACCCACTGCCAGACCTCGGGCTGGAGCCTGACCGCCCAGGACCCCTTCAACAACGTCGCTCGGACCTGTCTCGAGGCGTTGGCGGCGACCATGGGTCACACCCAGTCGCTCCACACCAACTCCTTCGACGAGGCCCTCGCCCTACCCACCGATTTCTCGGCCCGGATCGCCCGCAACACCCAGATCCAGCTCCAGGAGGAGTCCGGGATCTGCCGTGTGGCGGACCCGTGGGGCGGCTCGTACTATGTCGAGCGCCTCACCCACGAGCTCGCCGAACGCGCCTGGACGCACATCGCCGAGATCGAGGAGCTGGGTGGGATGGCCAAGGCGATCTCCTCCGGGCTGCCCAAAATGCGCATCGAAGAGGCCGCCGCCCGCACCCAGGCCCGGATCGACGCAGGCCGCCAGTCGATCGTCGGTCTCAACCGGTTCCCCCTCGACCACGAGGAGGAGATCGACGTTCTCAAGATCGACAACTCCGCGGTTCTCTCGGCCCAGATCGCTCGTCTCGAAGCGCTGCGGGCCGAGCGCGACGAGACCGCGGTCCGGACCGCACTCGACGCTCTCACCTCGGCGGCCGAGACCGGGGAGGGCAATCTCCTCGAACTCAGCATCGACGCCGCACGCGCCAACGCAACCGTCGGCGAGATGAGCGACGCTCTCGAGAAGATCTTCGGACGCCACCGCGCGGTCATTCGTTCCATCAGCGGGGTCTATCGACAGGAAGTGGGAGAAGACATGGAAGACGTCACCGAGGCCCGCAGACTCACCGACGAGCTCGCGGAGCTCGAGGGGCGCCGCCCGCGAATCCTGGTCGCCAAGGTCGGTCAGGACGGTCACGACCGGGGTCAGAAGGTGATCGCCACCGCCTTCGCCGACCTCGGGTTCGATGTCGATGTGGGTCCCATGTTCACCACCCCAGAGGAGACCGCCCGTCAGGCCGTCGAGAACGATGTCCACGTGGTCGGCGTTTCGTCCCTCGCGGCGGGCCATCTGACATTGGTCCCCGAGCTCAAAAAGAACCTCGACGCCCTCGGCCGGCCGGACATCGTCATCGTCGTCGGCGGGGTCATCCCTCCCCAGGACTACGACGCTCTCCGCGAAGCGGGTGCCGGTCACATCTTCGGACCCGGAACCGTCATCGCCGAGGCCGCAGTGGAGCTGCTCGAGAATCTCAAGCGGCGGATGGGGCACGGGGACTGACGCGACGGACTCGAACCGCGAGGGCGCCGAGGGCGCGAAGACATCGCATCCATCGCATCCTTGACCATTCCCCGAGCAAATCACTCCGGGATGATCACGGCATCCGTCGGATGACAAAGAGCCGGTTGCCGGTCCAGTCTTCGGGCCATTGGATGGTCTCGCGGTCGACCTCGTACCCCTCGGGGGAGTAGTAGACCAGGTCAACCGTGTCGAGGAAGGGCGGCAGCTCGAAGTTGAGGATCTGAAGACTCGCCGGCAGACTCTCCCAGTGGCGCAAGTCGTACGATTTGGGATCGACGCCCACTCCTCGCTCGGCGATGACGCGCCCCGCGCGATCAGCCAGGCTCGCCACGGCAAGATCTTCGACCGCGGTGAGCTCAACGGAGATCACGGGATCCTCGACCTCGAGCGCCGCCCAGGTCACCGCCTGCGGGTCACGCGGCAGGTAGCGACACCAGCGAATGGACTCGGACTCGGTCACCGCGAGCTTGTCGGCCTCCTTGTACGGTCCTCGGCCGAGGAGCAGTACGACCTCCAGGGTCCGACCGCCCTCAACCGGCGGCGGCGCCCACCCCGCCGGCTCGTCACCCGCCACGCCTCTCGCAAGGCGCCGCTGCAGTCCCTTTGTCAGCTCCAAACCACGGCCGGCGACGGCGGTTTGAGCCAAGAGATCACGACCGTCGGCGTGCCGACCTGCGCCTTCGTACGCGAGGGCCGCCAACACTCGCGTAAAGGTGAAGCGGCACGAATCACACGCCGCATCGGCGATATCGGAAACGGCGCGGTCGGCGGCTGCAGCCGCTGCTCGCATATCATGCATTGCCAGTGAGTCGGCGATCCGCAATGTCGAGATCATGACTCGTTCGTGAGACTCGGGTCGCCAGGGCGGCGCTTCATGGTCAAAACCGCTCAGAACATCCTCGTCCAACCGATCGAGCATGAACTCGGCCCGGGAGAGGGCGGCGGAACTCTCGGTGTAGCGGCCCAGCTCGAGCAGGGCCATCGCCCGCTCGACCTCGGCCAGGGCGCGATCTTCGGGGAGAACTTCATAATCATCGAGAACTTCGAGGACGGCTTCGGGTCCGTAGAAATAGTAGGTGACGCCGACGTATTCGACGGCCGAGCTGGCACAACCCAGTGCCGCAGCAACCGCCGCCAGCACCGCCGCCACCCTGATCCAGATCCGACTCATCGACCCAACCATAACCCGCCCTCTTCAAATGCCATACGCGAAGATCGTGGCAACTCTCGGACGATGCCGGTCCGGGCACGCCACGTCAGCTCCGGGTTCGCCCGCCTCCACAGGCGATTGCCGTCTCACCAAGACCTCAAGACCTCAAGACCTCCGCGATTTACCACATCGTGACATTCTCCGCCATAGGTCGGCTATCCTGAGGATGGGAACGGCAATGAAGATCCTGATTGTTGAAGACGAACGACGTTTACGCGAGGGGCTGGTGGATCTTCTGTCCGCCGCCGATCACGATGTCACCGCGGTGGCGGACGGCCGCACCGCCCTGGACACCGGTATCGCCGAGACCTTCGACCTTGTGCTCCTAGACCTCATGCTGCCGCAGATGGACGGAATCGAAGTCTGCAGGCGCCTCCGCCAGGCTCGGCCGGCTCTGCCCATCTTGATGCTCACGGCTCGCGGATCCGAAGACGAGAAGCTCGCCGGATTCGCCGCCGGCGCCGATGACTACGTCACCAAACCCTTCGGGGTCCGCGAGCTGCTCGCGCGCATCGACGCCTTTGCCCGCCGTGCCTCCTCACGCCCCGCAGAGCCCGAACTCCTCGAGCTCGATGACTGCACCATGGATCTGGGTCGCCATCGGGCCTCCCGCGGCGAGGAGACATCCCATCTCACGGCTCGTGAAGTCGGGATTCTGCGTTGGCTCCACCGCCATCAGACCCGCGCGGTGTCACGATCCGAGCTCCTGGAGAGGGTATGGGGAACGAGCGGAGATCTCCAGACCCGCACCGTGGACATGACCATCGCCAAGCTCCGCCAGAAGATCGAACGCGATCCCACCGATCCGAAGATCGTGGTCACCGTCACCGGCGCGGGCTACGCCTGGGGCGACGGCGGGTCGTGACGTCGAAGAGGCGCACCACCATCGCCGCCATAGCCCTCGCGGTGGCGGTCGTCCTCCCCACAACCGCCTGGTACGTCACGGGCTCCGGAAGCGCCACCCGCCGGGCCCGGCTGTTGGAGCAGACCGCGATCGCAGGCCTCCAGAACGAGCTCCACCACGACTCCGATCGGCTGGCGACCCGGCTCGAAAGGCTGCGGACGAGCGAGAACGAGCGGCCCTTCTTCCACTACCAGAGCATCACCCACGACCCGTATGGTGCTGCCGAGGGTCTGGCCGTGGCCCCTTCGCCGCTGGCGCGAGGGGTTTCCGACCCGCTGGTGTGGGCCCATTTCCAGCTCGATGAGGACGGTCTCGTCAGCCTCCCCATGGTGAATGAACGCTTTCCGGAACTCTCGTCAACCGAGAACTTTTCGCGATTCTGCTCCCTCCTCGCGGATCTCCAGAACGCAATGGCAATGGGCCTCGAAAACCCCTCCGGAGCCAATGGAAGATACTTCGAGGGTACCCTGGTGCCCCTTCGTCGGTCGGAGTGGGAGCAGATTCGAGACGCGGACAAGGTCTACGCCGCCATCACCGGGCAGGGTGAAAGGCCGTCAAAACAGACGCAAGGCGGTTCGGGAGAAGTGGTCATCCGCGTCGGTCCCCTCGAGTGGCACACCATGGTCTTCGGCAGCGGTCCGACCCTTGCCGCGCTGCGCGAGGTGGAGACGCCCCTCGGCATCAGGCTCCAGGGATTCGCCGTCGCACCGTCGGGCGTCGAACAGTGGATCGGCTCGGACGCCACCGTCCAGGTGGAGTTCGCCCCGGCCGCCATGCTGCCGTCCGGTCAGCTCTCTTCACCGGTCTCGGACACCGGCTGGTGGCTCGGCACCGAACCCGAACCCCTCATCCTGGAGGCCAGAGCCGAAGGCCGCAGGGCCATCACCGATTTTCGGAGGATCTTCGCGCTCGGCGCCGCTGCTGTCCTGCTATCGGCGCTGGCGGTGATGGTGGTTTTCCTCCAGACCGAGCGTCTGGCCCGGCAGCGCGGTCGTTTTGCCGCCGCTGCGGCGCACGAGCTCAAGACGCCGCTGGCGAGTCTCCGCCTCCACAGCGAAATGCTCAGCGAAGGCCTCGGCCGACCGGAACAGGCCGGGGTCTACGCCGCAAGGGTGGCCTCCGAGTCGGGTCGCCTCGGCAGGGTTGTCTCCAACATGCTCGATCTGGCGCGGCTCGAGCGCGGGGCACAGATCGCCAACCCGCAACCCGGCGAGATCGGCGAAGCCGTCGAGCGCTGTCTCGACCGCCTCCGACCGAGCCTCGAAGGCGCCGGCCTCGCGGTCGACCTCCGCATGGACGATGATCTCCCCACCGCCAACTTCGACCACGACGCCCTCTGTCAAATCCTCGACAATCTCCTCGACAACGCCGAGAAGTACACCAGGGAGCAAGCCCATCGCCGGGCAGAGGTGACGGTGCGGGAATCGGCCGACGGGGTTCAGATCACCGTCGGCGACAACGGTCCCGGAATCCAGGGCATCACCCGGCGTGCGCTCTTCAAACCCTTCCAAAGGCCCGGAGACGACAATGCGCCCGCCGGCCTCGGCCTCGGCCTCGCACTCGCGAGATCATTGGCCAGGGCCCAGGGGGGCGATCTCGCGCTCGCCGAGGATCAATCCACCGGTGCGACCTTCGTTCTCACCGTCGCGCGTTCCGAGCAGTCCTGATCATCGCAACCGTCGTTTGAAACGCAAAGACCGCAACGAACGCTAAGGACAACACAAAGCAGCCGATCTTTGGCTCCTTCGTGCGATGGTGCGATGGCTCATCAACGTGACGGTCTTCGCGTACTTGGCGATCTTTGCGTTAAAACAGCGACGTGCGCTTTGCGGTGATACCTGCGACGGCGAGTGCCTCAGTCAACCACCCGGGTGTTCGGATAGAAGGACGACCAGGCGAACCAGAAGGCTCTGGTGACGGGGATCTCGTCTCGGTCCTTTCCGGCGAAGGCCCTGACTCCCCCATCGGCGCCCTTCTCGATGACGACCGGTGTCTCACCGAGGACAACCTCCGCTTTGTTGTCTTCAACCAGGGCTTCATCGGTGACCGCCACCGAGTGGGTGCCGACGGTGGCCCCCCAGATGAGGGTCTTACCAGGCATCTTCTCGGTCAACCACCGGGCTCGGAAGAGACCGGTACGCTCGGGGTCGTCGAAGTACTTTTCGTATCGCGAGCCCGACACCTCCTCCGACTTCCTGAGCACCTGGGTGCTCGGGTGGGCCCCTTTCCACTCCGCCCAGGTGGTCTGAACCGAAGGGAGGGCCTGGAGCTGGGCGCCGCGACCGGGCCCGTCCAGCGCGCGTCCGGTCACGTGGCTCCACGAGGTCGAGGTCTCGCGGTCCTCCATGATGAAGCTGTTCCGCCACAGTTTGCCCGACACCTGAAACGTGTAGGTGTGTGCGCTGAGGGTGCGGGCGTAGACCACGCCCGTATAGCACAGCGGTCACCAGGTGGCCGCGATGGCCGTCCCTTCGATCTCATCGTTGACGAGCTCGTGGTGGTCGAGCTGCCACAACGAGTAGGCCCGCGCAGTGTCGCCGACCACGACGCCGAGCACGGGCTCTCCCGGCTTCATCTGGGCGTCAGCGGCCTCACCGGTCACAAACTCCGGTTCATCGATGGCCGGGATCGCGCCCAGAGGAAGCACCTGATACACCTCGTCACCACCCCACGTGGCCACCACCTGGGGTTCGGGTCGTTGCGCCGCGACACCTGTCACGACCAGCAAGAGCATCGCGCCGATCAGAATCTGAGCTTTCACGTCGTTTCTCCCAACAACCCTCATTGTCGTTCCCGGCTTTCACGGTTACCGACCATCCTGCTGTTCGATTGGGCGTCATCGTGGGCGGGAATCAATCCCGCCCCTCTGACAAACGGGTCGAAACGCATAGAACACATCGCAGTCTTAACGCAAAGATCGGCTCTTGTTTCTCTAAGGATGGCAGGCACATCAGCCCTAGCGATGAGCCAACTGCCGATCTTTGTGATTTCTTTGTGGATCTGAGTATTCTTTGTTTCTTAGTCACGCCCTCGACCTGACCTCAACCGACCCACGAAGTCGTGCGGCCAACCGGTTCCGAAGGCCCGGTTCCAACTGCGATGCTTTGTGACGACCTTCGCGATCTTTGCGTTGAAGTCCGCGATGCGCGATGTCGAGGAGAGAGCAACGCTATACTCCCGATCATTCCGGATCGGAATCGGACCACCATCAGTGACCATCAAACGATTCATCTCCGCCGTTCTCGCGCTCGCCCTGCTCATCGTGGCAGTCGCTCACCTGTCGCAGATCGATTATCGGCCGCAACCCATGGTCCCCGAGTTTTCCAAGCTCATCCACGCCGACCACTATTTCGTCAGCGCCACAAGTCCTCGGGCGTCCATCGAGTGTCCGGTCACGAGCCTGGAGGACTGGAACGAGATCTGGGAGCGGGAGATCAGCCCCTGTTCCCTCGGCGACGGCTGGCTGCTGCCCGGCCACTGGGGGTCACACGCCTTCGGGACGCGTTCACAGGTCCAGGTCGAAATCGCCGACGAGGTCCCCCGCACCCTGGTTCTGCGACTCCGAGCTCATCAAGCGCTCCCGGAGAACATCGAACAGTCGATCCGAATCCTCGTCAACGGCCGTGACATCGGCAAGCACCCGGTCTCGAGAAAATGGCACGAGATCCGGCAGGCGATCCCTCGGGGACTGTTGGTCGTCGGCAGAAATCTCATCGTTTTCGAGTTCGCCCACGCGACCTCTCTCCGTCAGGCCGGCATCACCAGGGACAGCCAGGCCATCGCTGCGACCATCGAACGGCTCGGCCTGTTGATACCCACCGACCAGGCTCCCGTCCCGGCCGCCGATAGCGTCTCCACAAGTGTTTGGGACAACCAGCTCCAGAATTTCGCCATCCGACAGTCGGGAACCCTGGTTCTGCCCCTGCTGATCCCCCAGAGCGCCGACGCGCTCGAGTTCGATCTCCAGCCCTCCCGAAGCGTCAACCTGTCCACCATCCGGATCGATCTCGCGTTGGCGGACCTCGATGGCCGAAACGAACAGCGGGTTTCGCTGGGTGGACGGCTGGTTCGAGATCGTGGGCGGATCGGTCTGCCGGTCGGTGGTCTGGCTGGAAGCTGGGCTCTCGTCACGGCCGAAGTCTCCATCGACGGAGGCCAGTTGCTGGTCTCTCCCCCACGGCTCGTGTTCGATTCGGAAGAAGAACCGGTGGAACAGACGACGTCGCCCGTGGATCCCGATCCACGACCCGACATCGTCCTGATCACCCTCGATGCCGCTCGGGCCGATCGATTTTCATTTGCCGGCTATCACTGGGAGACCACACCCTTCATCGACGGAATCGCGAAGAAGTCCGTTGTTTTTCCGCATGCCTACGCGCTCGCGCCCTACACCCTGTGCTCGGTCCCGACGATGATCACCGGTCTGAGTCCCCTCGATCACGGTGTGATCTACCACGAGGATGTCCTGAGCGACGAGGCTGTCACCCTCGCCGAGTCTCTCAAGCAGAGGGGCTATCTCACCGCCGGCTTCAGCGCAACGCCGAACAACTCCAGGAGCAAGGGTTTCGCCCAGGGTTACGATGTGTTTCACGAGATCTGGACAGAGGCCCCGGGAAAGGTGGCTCGGCGCGCGCATTTCGCCGCCCGAGGCGTCGTGGAGTGGCTTGACACGGTGGCCGGCGACGAACGGCCCCTCCATCTCCAGGTGCATCTCATCCCCCCCCACGGGCCGTACGACCCCCCGGAGAGGTTCGACCTCTTCACCGATCCCGGCTACACCGGCCCGTGCGACGGTTTCAGCCGCACCATCTCGGCCGTCGACGGCCGCGAGGTCGCTGCAACCACCGAGTGCATCGAACATCTGAGCAATCTCTATGATGGAAACCTCAGAACCGCGGACGATGCCGTCCGGGTCATCGTCGGAGCCCTCCAGCGCAGTCCGCGATGGAACCGGACCGTCGTCCTGATCACCTCGGATCACGGCGAGGCCTTCATGGAGCACGGGATGTTGGGCCACAACAGCACGGTCTACGACGAGATGCTCCACGTGCCGTTCGTCCTGCATTTGCCGCCGAACCACCGACCACAGCCCGTCGACACCGAACGACTGGTGACTCTCGCCGACATCGTCCCCACCCTCCTCGGAACCGCCGGCATCACCACCGGGGTCGGTGACGGGGTTGATCTGCTGGATCCGAATACCCTCGCCGGCAGCCGCTACATGGTCGCCCGAACCACCGAGAAACGGCCTTTCTGGGGTCTGCGCACCCTGGGCTGGAAACTGATCCTCAACTCCGCGGGGTCGGGCGCCCTCTTCGACCTGTCGACGGACCCGGGCGAGCTCGAGAACCTGTGGTCGAACCGTCCTGCTTCGTTTGCCGGTCTCGGCAGGATCCTCACCCGGCGAATCGGTCTCCCACCGAGGCTGGCGGTCACCACCGATACTGCGGAGATCACCGAGAACGACCGCGAACAGCTCGAAGCCCTGGGCTATCTGAGTGATTGACGCGCGCATCTCCGACCGCCTGCTCGTCGCCTTCGCTTTGCTTCTCGGCCTTGCATGCGGAGCCCCCGACCGGGAGACCGATCACCTCGCGCCGCACGACTTCCGCTTCCCCCAAAATGCGTTGGTCGTCCACGCTCTCGGCGGCATCAAGGGGATGAACTACAGCAACTCGCTCGAAGCCCTGGAGAGCACCCTGGCCCGCGACGGGCGGTTTCTCGAGGTCGATCTGAGCTTCACCGCCGATGGCGACCTGGTCTGCTTTCACACCAAGCACGAGAAACACCTCGGGCTGGATACCCCGGTCACCGAGATCGGCACCTCGGATTTTCTCAGCCACCGCTACGCGGCCCGGTTCACGCTGATCGACCTTGAAACCCTGCTCCGCAAGCTCGTCGATCACCCCGACACCTATCTCGTCACCGACTGCAAGCACGACTTCAACCTCTGCATGGAGAAGACTCTGTCGGTCGCCGAGTCGGTGGATCCCGCCTTGATCGGTCGCATCATCCCGCAGTTCTACAAACCGGAACAGTGGCTCGATGTCGCCCACATGGAGGCCGATCGCGGTTCCTTCGCGACGGTGATCTTCACCCTGTACCGCACGAAGATCGACGACGACGCCGTGGTCGATCTGGTGGAAAACCGCAGAATTCCTGTGGTCACCATGAGCCGGAAACGGTTCAATCCCGATCTCGTGGCCAACCTCGCCGTCATCGGCGTCGACTCCCTTGTCCACACCGTCAACCAACCGCCCGCGATGATCGCCTATGTGAATCAAGGTGTACGCGGCCTCTACTCGGACCTGTTTGTTCAATGGAACGAGGTCGTCGCCGCCCCGGCGACCATCAATGGCCCTCCGAAAGGGCGGTCCCAAGACGCTGCTGCAGGTCCCCCTCCAGGATGAGGGTGGCAACCCTGCGCATCCGCAGGGCCCGGTCGGACCCCTCGGAGCACATCTCTTCCGACATTTTCCTCCCGGTGGCGCGGTCCCAGCATCCGACGGGGTTGGCCGTCCTGTGAATCAGCGACTCGTCAACCCAGCCGTTGACGCCCCAGATGACCGGCTCATCGACCGGGGATCCCAGGATGTTTCGGCCCAACCACGGGAGATCCTGTGGATCGATCCCGAGCAGCGCCGCGATGGTCGGGGGAAGATCGGAGAGCCCGGCAGGAAATTCAACCCTTCTCTGCAGACCGCCAACCCCCGGTGCCCGAATGATCACCGGCACCCGGTCATACAGCAGTTTTTCGGGGTCCCGGAACGAGAGACCCATCGCCCGAGCCGCCTTGGCCGATTTCATCAACGATGAATCATGGTCCCCCCAGATCGCCACGACCGTGGAATCCGTGAGCCCCGCCCGGTCGAGCTTTTCGAGGAAGTCGCGCACCGCCTCATCGGCCCACCGCATGGCGTGCAGATAACCTCTCACCGACTCGTTCTCGATGCCACCCAGATCCAGAATGCGGAGATCGTCCGGAAAGCCGGTAAACGGGTGGTGGTGGGACAGGGTCAAAAAAAAGGCGAAGAACGGCTGTTCCAACCCGACCACACGATCGGCCGCCTGGCGCAGGAAGTCACGATCGTTGAGCCCCCACCCCACCTTTGGACCGCGCTCGAAATCCTCGACATACCACCTCTTCGAAAAACCGAAGGCCGGGTGACTGTAGCGTCGATTCCAGAAGCCGGCCTCGTGCGCGATGCCGACCGCGGTCTGGTAACCGTGTCGGGACAGCACGTCGGCCAGACCGGTGAGCTCGTTTCCGGCGTGGAGAAAGACCGCCGCCCCCTTTTCCGCGGGCAGCAGCGAGGCCTGGCTCAGGAGCTCGGCATCCGAGGTTCTGCCGCGCGCGGTCTGGTCGAGGCAGAGACTGAGATAGACGCTCTCGCGGGCGAGTCGGTTCAGCGTCGGGGTCACTTCCCGGCCGTCGACCTCGAGGTCGATCACGGGGCCCTGCATGGTCTCGATCTGGATCATGACCAGGTTCATTCCCCGAGCCGCAGCGAAGAACTCACCTTCCCCGGCCCGCTGCGGCCGGCGTTCGTTCAGGGTATCGAGCACGATCCGCCACTCTTCCTCCGAGACCGACCAACCCCATACCGCGTCACGAGCGATATCGACGGCGTCGAGCAGGTGATAGCCGAGCACCCCGATGTTCGCCACCACCCGCAGATTGGAGAATCGCTGGACCGAGACCCCCAACTCGGCCGAAGCGACTTCAACCGAAAACCGGATCCATGGAGTGAGCAGCACGAGGCAGATGACGGCCGTGACCGGTCTCGTCCATCTCCAGGGAACCCGCGAGCTCAGGAGAGAGGCCGCAATCGCCATCGGCAGCAGATCGGCGAAAACGAAGAGATCCGAAGGCTTGATCAGCATGGCGACGCTGTCGGTGATTTGAATCGTCTGGTGGCTCGCGTTCAACAGGGCGAACGAGGGCATGTCGCTGAAGTAGCGAACGTAGATGACATCGCCGAAGATCATGAAGGAGAGACCGGCGTTGACCGCGAGCGAAACCCACGGCCGCCCCCGTTGAGGCAGGATCAGCACCAACAGACCGAAGAGCGCCGCCGTGGACAGACACATCCAGACCCCGGCGGGTTTGAGAAACCACGACATGGACTCCACGGCCATTCTCTGTTTGAAAAAGAGTGCGACCACCAGCCACACCACATCCGTAGTTGCCGGAAGCCACCGCGTCAATCGCGACAAGATGCCGTATCCCGGTTTCTTGGCTGCGGTCGATGTCCGGTGCTTTTCCATCCACGACGGATTATAGGAAGCTGGTCCCAAGAACACAAAGCCATCGCAGGAATGGCGGGCGGTAGTCCGATTGCGGCAGCAGGCTTGCCCGCTGCCACAATCCATCGCAGTCAAGCTGGGCGGGGCGATGGGTCAAAAGTGCGATGTTCTTTGCGATGTTCTTGGCGTTCTTTGCGCTCTTTGCGGTGAAACTGCGATGGAGACTTCGTGGTTCAAACCCGGCGCGCCTACTGTACGTAGCCGATGGCGCGGAGCTGCCGCTCCCTGAGATCCTGTTCCTGGAGACCGATCCTCCACTCCTTCCACTTCCGGGTGAGCATCGCCCGCTTGCGCGAGGAGCACCGCGGGTTGGTCATGACGACCGACCGGTGGAGCGGCAGGGAAACGTCGGATCCATCCACCCCCGCCTCGACACAGAGCTCGACCCGTTGCAGCCCGAGACCCGGGACCGCGACATACCGGTCACGAAAAACCTCCTCGGAACTCGATCCGATGGTCTCGTCGATGACGGTCCGCGTCTTACCGCCGTCGAGGGGCCGGACCGTCAGCCGGAAGCTCGCCTCCGCCGGAGCGCCGTCGAGGGCTGATTCGTCGAACCCGTAGGCGGTCTGGACCACCGGGTCCACCGGCAGAAGCAGCTCCCGACAGCCATGGGGTTCATGCAGCACCTCTCGAACAAGGCCATAGAGCGTTTCCACCCGGTAGTCGTTGCGAAAGCTGAACTGACCGAGTTCGATATCGACCCACGGATGCCGATCACTGCGGACCACCGGGCTTGTGTCCATCGGCCCCAAAGCCTCCAGCTGCCGGCAGTGGTCGGCGGGATACCGTGCCACCCTCATGGGCAAATAGGGTGGAATCCACTCCCAGAGCTTTTGTTTGTCCGGCGTGACCTCGAATACACGACCGCCCTCGCTCGAGGTGATCAGCAGATTGCCGTTGGGAAGAACCTGCTGGGTTCCGGCGACCGTGGTGAAGAATGTCTCCTCCGAGAATTTCCACGGCACGTCCCCCGTCACCGGGTGAATGGCCCGGATCTCAGTCCTGCGGTATGCATTTCGGTCCTTGGTGCCGTTGTTGAAGACAACGATGAGCCCCTCACCAAGCGTTCCTTTGGGAATCATCTGAGCTTCGTGCTGATAGTCGAGGCCGTCGCTGTGCTTCCACACGATTTTACCGGTGGGCTTGTCGATGATGAACACCGTGTTGAGGTTGCTGGCGCTGATCAGGAGGTTGCCGGGCCTGAAGCGACCATCCCCCGAATCGAACCATTGATTCCCCTCGAGTTCGAAGAGCGAGTTGACGTGGGTCGGATCGGGATACCGACGATCTCGATCCGGGAAGTGTTCCTCGAGGTAGTCCCTCGGCCACCACTCCCACACGACACGACCTTTGCGGTCGACCTCCTGCAGGTAGTCCGAGCGGGTCGCGGTCTCCTGGGCCAACAGGAGGTAGTGGCCGTTCGCGAGAGTGATGAAATCGTGGTGGGGAAGGTCCTCCTCCCTCGGCAGGGCATAGGCCCAGGTGAGGTTGCCGTCCCAGTCGTACTCCTTGAGCATGTCGTCGATCCCGATGACGGTGAGTCGTCCCTCGGGATCGAGACGCGCCCGACCCACGGCCCGCACCTTCGGCCAGCTGTGAACCACCCGGCCCTGCATGTCGATGATCATGGGGACCCGGCGGCGGTAGAGCACGAGGTTGTAGCCGGGCGAGCTCGACTCGGGGCGATAGCTCTCGACCCAGGCCGTGGAATCGATGAACGTGATCTCCTCGTCCATCCCGTCGAGTTCGTTGAGGTCGTCCACCCGGGCCATGAACCCGATCACCGGATCCGGTTCGGAAGCGACGAGGCCGCAACCCGACAGTCCGCCAAACAGCAGGGCCACCGCCAGTCCGACGATCTGCGGCTTCGCTTCGCTCGACCATTTCGTCAAACTCTTCACAGAGGACCCGGTCCGAGTTCTTTCCATGAGTAGGCGCCGCCTCGCGGCGTGGCGTTGCGCAGGATGACGGCAGTTGATTCTCCGCTCGGTGGACTCATCGCGCACCCATCAGTGGATGTAACCCAACGCCCGCAAATGCGCTCGGTCCTCGTCGCTCAGCGCGACCTCGACCGGGGCGTTCTCATTTATGGCCGCGAGCCGCCGCGCGAGCTCGGTTCGGAGCTTGTCGAGAATCTCCGGCCGGGCTTGTGAAAGGTCTTCAAGCTCACCCGGGTCGGTCGTCACATCGTAGAGCTCCTCCCACTCGTTGTCGTCCTTCCACGCATGAATGTACTTGAAGCCGTCGAGAACGATCGCCCTCTTGTCGGAGAAGGACTCCGGCCGGTAGGTGGCGGCGATGACCGCCCTCTCTGCGACGACCTCGTCCCGGATCAGCGGGACCAGGCTGACCCCGGAGGCAACCGGCGGTGACTCGAGACCAAGCAGATCGGCAACGGTCGGGAACAGGTCGACGAGGCCCACGGGGGCGTCGATCACCTTCCCCGCCGGCAGCCGCCCGGGCCAGGTCATGATCAGCGGCACATCGAGCAGCGAATCATAGACCTGAGAGATATGGCCGACGTGATCGTGGTTGCCGAGCCCCTCACCGTGGTCCGACACGAAGATCACCAGGGTGTTCTCCATCAGTCCCCGCTCCTCGAGCCCGGCCAGGAGCCGTCCGACCTGGAGATCGACGAACTCGGTCTCACCGGCGTAGGCCTCGCGGATCTCGGGTTTGCCCAGGAGCTTCTTGCACGAGACCAACATGCCGGTCCTCACCGCCACCCCGGCAGGGTTGGTCAGTCGCACCGAAGCCGGGAACTCGGACTCGAAGGTCGTCCGACCCATGCGACGGGGAATCACATGCCATCCCTCGATGGCCTCAACTCCGATGGATTCGTCGTCCAGGAGGAGATTGTCGACCCGATAGACCCGACCCTCTTCCCGTTCATCGAGAGGCACGAACTCGAGCACGCTGTCCCCGGCCGGCACCTCGAGATCCAAGCGGAATCCACGGCCGCCGGCGTCGATCTGGCCGAGGACCTTGCCATCGAGACGCAGCTCGAAGCGGGGGTAGTCCGCATCCGACGGCGCGTACGGCTCGTGCGGGTCCGAGTAGTGGACCCAGAGGAAGTAGGGCTCGCTCAGTGTCCCGTCGGCGATCCCAAGGGCCTCGTCGGTAACCTCGGCGGCGTCTTTGAGCCAGTCTCTGGGGAAGACGTCCCCGTAGACATCGAAGCCCCGGTCGAACCCGAACTCGCCCTGGAGCACCCCGAGACTGATCACAGCTGCGGTCTGTCGTCCCGATGTTCGAAGCGCTTCGGCCACAGTCGGGACGGTCGCACGCAACTCCTGGGCGTTGTTCAGGACGCCGTGCTCCATGGGCAACAGCGAGGTGAAGAGCGATGCGTGGCTGGGGCCGGTGATGGGGATGTGTGATCGGGCATCGCTGAAACGCACCCCATGTTCGGCCAGGGCGTCGATATTGGGAGTCTTGACCTCGGCACCATAGACGCCGAGGTAGTCGGCGCGCAGGGTGTCGACCACGATCAGCAGAACGCTGGCAAAATCTTCGACGGCGTCACCGCTGCCGAGGATCCGAGGTGAGAGGAAGGCAAGCGCCGAACCGTCAGGACCGTCCCCGATGGTCGCCAGACCCAGTTCGACAACATCGCCGGCGCCGGCCACGATCTCGAATCGAACGCGGTCGCCTGCGATGGCGGCCGGGTCGAACGTCACCGACGCGGAGGCAGGTTCACCCGGTCTCGCGACCCAGACACGGCCGCGACCATTCGGTGCCGCAGGGGACCCGGCCACCAGTCCGAAGTCGAGCACCGCGTCCTCCGGCACCGCCAATCGGTAGCGCAGCGCGGTGCCCGTCGGAATCACCAACGATTCGCCTTCGGCCGCGGGCTCGATCGGCGCCAAAGCGGCCCTTTCGCCGGACTCCGGCGGTCCGAAGCTCACCCAGTCGAACGCCGCGGCGAGCGTCCTCTGATCGGTGTTGCCGGGCAGGTGATCGGCCGGCACCGCCGTCCACGAAAACCGGAATTCCACTCGATTCAACCCGGCCCCGACCACGCCATCGGGCAGCGGAAACGAGTAGTCGCGGAATTCGGGTTCGAGGACCGTGTCACCGATCTCGCGGCCATTGACCGCAACCGAGAGTCGTTGCTTCGGCGAGCTTTCCCATTGAAACGGCCGGCATCGCATCTCGAGGTGTCGGATTTCGGGATCCAACACCGTGGTCTCGAGGACCGCACGGTCGGCAATGGCCCAGGCAAAGCTCGCCCCCGAACCGGGGTCGATCTCCGAGTCACTCCAACCCTTCCGCAGTGAACCCGAGGATGAGGCAGCCCCGACATCGATGAACGCCTCCCCGCGTACGATCTCCGCCGATCTCACCCGCTCGACGAGGTCGAAGACCACCCGGGTGGTCTCGATATCACCGGTGTGTCGGCGAAGGCCCGGGGAACGATCACCGCAACCTGGAAGCAAGAGAACGCCCAGACAGCCGATGATCGCGGGGAAAACAGCTCGACTCCGCATGCGTGCGTAGTTTAGCCACATTTTCAATTCGCACAAATCGTTCGAGAAGCTCTGT
Source organism: Thermoanaerobaculales bacterium (assembly GCA_029287235.1). GTDB lineage: Bacteria > Acidobacteriota > Thermoanaerobaculia > Thermoanaerobaculales > Sulfomarinibacteraceae > JAHECW01. The sequence goes on along the minus strand of JARFRM010000269.1, from coordinate 11,111 downwards.
GGCCCCACAACGAGGCTGAGGCCCGATGGAATGACAGTTCGACAAAACCGCCATACACTCGATCCCAGCGATGTCAGCCACGAACCTCACTCTCGATCTTCTCCCCGACGAGCTTGCCGTCTGCCGGCTCCCCGTCGATGCCCCGGTGCCCAACTGGGTCTGGGCCGGCGAGCTGACGAGCATCACCAGCACCGACGACGAGCTGTCCTTGGTCTGCGCCGCCGAGGCGGTGCCCGCGGACATCAAGCACACGGCCGGTTGGCGCGCCCTCAAGATCCGCGGCCCCCTCGACTTCAGCCTGATCGGCATCCTTGCCGGCATCTCCGGTGTCCTCGCTGAAGCCGGAGTCTCGATTTTCGCAATCTCGACTTATGACACGGACTACATCCTCGTGCGCGTGGCGCAGCTCGAAACGGCGATTGCGGCCCTCAACGGAATTGGGCACGAGGTCAAGAGGTCGACCTGAGCGAGAGAGTCTGAACCGGCGTGGGCAAATTGAACGCCGCCGCAATCCGTCCGACGAGTTGCCCCTACTCCGTCTCCGCCGCAGAAATGTAGCCCTCGCGTTCGAGATGCAGCATCACCTCACGCACCGCCTCGTCCGGGGTGACCCTCGAGGTGTCGATGCGGACATCGGCGTCCTCGGGGATCTCGTAGGGATCGGAGATTCCGGTGAACTCCTTGATGATCCCGGCGCGGGCCTTGGCGTACATCCCCTTGCGGTCGCGTTGTTCGCAGATCTCGAGGGGGGTCGAGACGTGGACCAGGATGAATCCGCCGCACGGCTGAACCATCTCGCGGACCTCGTGGCGCACCGAGTCGTAGGGCGCAATCGGGGCGCAGATCGCCACTCCCCCTCCTCGGGTGATCTCCGACGCGACAAAGCCGATACGGCGAATGTTGAGGTCGCGGTGTTCCTTTGAGAAACCGAGTTCGGATGAGAGGTTCTTGCGCACAAGATCGCCGTCGAGGAGGGTCACTCCCCGGCCGCCGAGCTCGAGGAGCTTGACCCGCAGACCGTTGGCGATGGTCGACTTGCCGGAACCCGACAAACCCGTGCAGAAGACCGTGAAGCCCTGCGAGTGACGCCCGGGGTGGCGGAGCCGAAGCTCGCGGACCACCGAGGGAAAACTGAACCACTCGGGGATCTCGCGGCCGTCGGCAAGCCGTTTGCGGACGTCCTCGCCGGTCATGGTCAGAACCCGATCATCGGCATTGAGCTCGGTCGCCGAGATGTAGCGCTTCCGGTTCTCGGCGTAGACCAGATTTTTGGCCGGCACCATCTCGATCTTCAGCTCCTCGGCGTGGGCTGCGATGACCTCCCGCGCCTCGGCGTCGCCGTAACCCGGTGCACCGATGACCTCGAGCACCGATCCTTCGCCGTTCTGCTCCACCATAAAGTGAGTGCAGCCGTGGTTCTTGTGAACGATGGCGTGGAGCATCGCTTCCCGCGGACCGCCGCCACGCACCGCCAGCGGCAGCAGATTGAGCCGGGCGAGAAAGGTCGGGTACTGGGGCAGGACCTCCTGATAGCAGCGGACCCTCGTGTAGTGGTCGACGTCGCCGGGCTGGTTGAGCCCGACCACAGGGTGGATGAGCAGGCTGGCGCCCGCCTCCCGGGCCGCATGCTGGGTCTCCGCCTGCTGAGCACGGTGCATGGTCTGGTGGGTCTGATAGGCAAGGACCTTCCGCCACCCGAAACGAGCGAATTTCCGCCGGAGCTCCATCGGGGTCAGCCGGAGCTCGCCGAAATCATAGTGGCCGGGCAGCTGGAGACCCTCGAGACGACCGGCAACCGCAAACGACGGCGTCCGGCGGAGAAAGCGCGCCGCCCCGGTCCGGCTCGGATCGCCGGTGCCGAAGACCGCGGCGGCCTCGGTGCGGCGATCCGGCCGGAAGATCTCCTCCACCGTCAAGGCCGCGAGCATCACACCCTCGGCATCGCGCAGCGCCACGGGTTCGCCGACCGTCAGCTCTTCCGCCTTCGCCTCATCGATGTCCAGGGTCACCGGCAGGGGCCAGAAGGTCCCGTCGGTGAGGCGGATCTCGGCGCAGACGGAGTCGAACTCCGCCGATCCCATGAAACCGATGAGGGGCGAGAGCCCGCCGTTGAGGAGTAGCTCGAGATCACAGAGCTGGCGCTGGCCGAGATCGATGGACGGCCATTCACGCGAGAGCTCGTGGATCTCTGCGGCACGATCGCCGTCGACGAGCAGATTGACGAGGGTGCCTCCATGAGGCGTGATGAGGTGATCCAAGATCGTTGTCTCCGTGCGTCTTTTTCACGCGGTACCGCCGCATTGTACTCAACCTCTTTTCCCGGCCTCTCCCGGCTCACGCCGGGAGAGGCCGGGAATAAAGATGATTCAGATTCTGAATATTCTGAAAAATACCGAATTTCCGAATATTTTTCTGTCACAAGGTTGAATATGTGTGAATACCGAACACAATACAGGAACTTGCGCCAGCTTCCTTCGGCCGATACTGTTTGCTTGTTGGTTCAACGCAACACGACGCCTCGGGAGGTGCAAATGGCCACGACCACCATCAACGGAGTCGACCGCTATGTCGAGGCCGCCAAGGACGGCACAGCCAAGCGGGCCGAGCTACGTGCCAAGGTGCGCAGGCTTCGTTTCGACACCATCGCGGTCCACGGCATGTACGGCCTCGAAGAGGCCTTCACCGGCGGCCAGGGCGGGATCGTCGAACCCATCTTTCCATCCACATCGCAGGCCTACCGCGACAGCGACGAGATGGAGGCCGCCCTCAGCTACCGGATTCCCACCTGGTGCTACTCGCGGATCCACAACCCCACGGTCTTCTATCTCGAAGAGACGCTGGCGCTGCTGGAGTCCTACGGCTGCGCCACCGACGCCACCGGTCTGTGCACCTCCTCGGGAATGTCCGCAATCAAGCAGGCGGTGGAGCCGCTGGTCGCCCGTCGCGGCTCCGAGCCCATCAACTTCGTCTCCACCGCCCAGGTCTACGGCGGCACCTTCCAGCTGTTCAACCTCCGGATGGCCGAACGCGGCGCCGAGGTACGCTGGGTGACCGAGCCCTGGCGAATCGAGACCTGGGAACCGCTCATCGACGACAACACCCGATTCCTCTATGTCGAAATGCCGTCCAACCCGCAGCAGGTCTGTACCGATCTCTCCGCCGCCGCCGAGCTCGCCCACAGCCACGGCATCCCGCTCATCGTCGACGCCACCGTCGCCACCCCCGCCCTCATGCGGCCCCTGGCCCACGGCGCCGACATCGTCGTTCACTCCCTTTCCAAGACCGCGGGCGCCGGCGGCAACGCCATCGCAGGCGGCATCGTCGCCCGCCACGGGCTCATGTCCCGCCACCTGGACGACGATCAGCGGACCGACTACGCCCTGTGGCTCAAGCTCTGGCCGTTCCGCGATTCAGGCCCCTGCATGACACCCATCACCGCCCACTACCTGCTCAACGAGATGCGGACACTACGGATCAAAATGGCGCAGATGTCGAGCAACACAATGGCCGTCGCGCGCTTCCTCTCCGACCACCCGAAGATCGAGCGGGTCGACTACCTCGGGCTCGAGAGCCACAAGCTGCACGGGCTCGCTTCCCGCTACCTCAAGGTCGTGGATGACGACACCCCGGCCTACGGCCACCTCATGTCGTTCAATATTCGCGGCTCGGCGACCGACACCCGGGTCTTTTTCGACGGGCTCCAACGCACCTTCCGTGCCACCGACCTCGGGCGGATCAAAAGCGTGGCGACCATCCCCGCCATCTCGACCCACCAGCAGCAAGGCGAGGAGGGACGCAGGCTCGCCGGCATCCCGCCGACCATGGTCCGGCTCTGCGTCGGCGGCGAGCACCCCGATGACACCATCGACGACCTCGATCAGGCGCTCGCGCGGATTTGAGGAATGAAGAGCAAGAGGGGCAGAAAGTGAGCGCTCGCCAGGCTCGCTGTGAGAAGGACCATCGCAGAAGTGCTCGCAAGGTCTCTAGGTCCCGCATCGCGCCTGCCTTCTCACTTTCTAACCTTCTCACTTTCTAACCTTCTCACTTTCTAACCTTCTAACTTTCTAACTTTCTAACCCTCTGACCTTCTAACCCTCTAACTTTCTAACTCCCAACCGCTTCACAGGAGGACCGCATGAAACTGCTACTCATCGGATTCGGAACCGTCGGCCAGGGACTCGCCGAGCTCCTCATCGAAAAGGCAGACGAGCTGAAACAAGAGCACGGTCTCGACTGCACCGTGGTCGGAATCTCGGACATGCTCAAAGGCAGCTGCTACGACCCCAACGGCATCGACCTCGAGGCCGCCCTGGCCAAGGTCGAGGCGGGCCAGGCGCTGTCGACGCTGACCGGCGGCTTCGAGTGGGACGCCCTCGAAATGATCCAGAAAGTCGATGCCGATGTCATGTGCGAGCTCACCTACACCGACATCGAGACCGGTCAGCCGGCCACCGACCACATCCGCGCCGCCCTGGCCAAGGGGATGTCCGTCACCACCACCAACAAGGGACCCACGGCGCTGGCGTCTCGGGAGCTCATGGAGCTCGCAGCGGCCAACGGCGCCCGCTTCCTCTTCGAGGGCACCGTGATGGCGGGCACTCCCCTGCTCAACCTCATCCGCGAGACCCTCGCCGGCTCCGAGATCAGCGAGATGCAGGGCATCCTCAACGGCACCACCAACTTCATCCTCACCCGGATGGAGGGCGGGATGGACTACGCCGCGGCCCTCACCGAGGCCCAGGAGCTCGGCTACGCCGAGGCCGTGCCCGACGCCGACGTCCTCGGGTGGGATGCGCTGGCCAAGGTGACCATCCTCGCCAACACCGTCTTCGGCGCCTCGCTGGAGCCCGATGACAGCCCCTGTGTGGGGATCACCGAGATCACCCCAGAACAGATCGAGGCCGCCGCCGCCGACGGCAAGAAATACAAGCTCGTCGGCCGGGTCTGGCGCGACGGCGCCAAGGTCCGCGCCTCGGTCGGCCCGCAGCTCGTCGACAACAGCCACCCCCTCGCCGGAGTCGGCGGCGCCACCAACGCCATGACCATCACCACCGACACCCTTGGCGACGTCACCATCGTGGGACCGGGCGCCGGTCGTCGCGAAACCGGCTTCTCGCTGCTCATCGATCTGATTCATCTCGGGAGGTCCTGATGCAGATGCTCCTTGCCGGGGAGTGGGTCGATCGGGCAGAAACCATCGACGTCCGCGACCCCTTTGACGATTCACTCATCGACACGGTGCCATCGGCCAGCCACGACGACGTCGAGACCGCGTTGGCGGCGGCATTCGCGGCGCGCGAGACTGCCCGCAAGATGACCACCTACGATCGCTGCCGGATCCTGCTCAGGACCGCCGCCATCGTGGCCGAACGGGTCGAGGAGTTCGCGACGATCATCGCTCGCGAGGGCTCCAAAACCATCATCGAGGCCCGCAAGGAGGCCAACCGCACGGTCAACACCCTGACCATCTCTGCCGAGGAGGCCAAACGGCTCAACGGCGAGACGATCCCGTTTGACTCCTTCCCCGGCGGTGAGCAGCGGCGCGGCCACTTCGAGCGGGTACCCATCGGCGTGGTGCTCGCCATCACCCCGTTCAACGACCCTCTCAACCTGGTCGCCCACAAGCTCGGACCGGCCATTGCCGGCGGCAACGCGGTGATCCTCAAACCGGCCACCGTCACTCCCCTGTCTGCGCTCAGACTGACCGAGGCCTTCCTCGAGGCAGGGTTGCCCGGGGACGTGCTGCAGACTCTCACCGGACACGGCGCCGTCCTCGGCGACGCCCTGGTTTCCGATGAGCGCGTCCGCATGGTCAGCTTCACCGGTGGGCTCGAGGCCGGCAAGCACATCACCACCAAGGCCGGACTCAAAAAGATCGGGATGGAGCTCGGTTCCAACTCCCCCGTCGTCGTGTGGAAGGACGCCGACATCGAATGGGCGGCCGAGACCTGCGTCTCCGGGGCCTTTTGGGCGGCGGGTCAGAACTGCATCGGCGTCCAGCGAATCTTCATCCACCGCGAGGTCTACGACCGCTTCCGCGATCTCTTTGTCGAACGGACGAACGCCTACACCATCGGCGACAAGATGGACGAGACCACCGACATGGGCCCCATGATCACCGAGGCCGAAGCCGAACGGGTCGAGCGCTGGATCAACGAGGCGGTCGACAAGGGCGCCACCGTCGCCGCCGGCGGGAGCCGGACCGGCACTCTCGTCCAGCCGACGGTGCTCGAGAACGTTCCGGCCGAAGCCACCATCCACTATGAGGAGGTCTTCGGCCCGACGGTGAACCTCTACCCCTTCGATGATCTCGACGACGCCATCGCCCGGGCCAACTCGGCGGACTATGGGCTCCACGCCGCCGGCTTCGCCCGCGACGTGGAGGTCTGCTTCCGACTGGCCGAGGGCCTCGACGCCGGCAGCGTGCTCATCAACGACTCGACCGACTATCGTCTCGACTCCATGCCCTTCGGCGGGGTCAAGGGATCGGGACTGGGCAAGGAGGGCGTCAGGTTCTCGCTCCACGAGATGACCGAACCGAAGGTGGTGTGCTGGTATCTGCCGAATCTCTGAGGATTCCGATTTCCCAACAAAAAACCCGGCTGATGGCCGGGTTTTTTGTTGGGAAATCGGAAAATGACCAAGAACACCGAACAGCCTATACTCAACCCATGCGATCACACACCGATTTGGATCAGGCGGATGTCGCAATCCTCGCGGCCCTGAAGAAGAATGCGAGGATCTCGAACAAGGACCTCGCCGAGGGGGTCGGTCTCGCGCCGTCCACCTGTCTGGAACGCGTGCGGCGGTTGGTGGAGACCGGGGCCATCCACGGCTTCCACGCCGACATCGATCTCGCCATGCTCGGTTTCGGGCTCCAGGCCATGATCGCCGTGCGGCTCCAGCGCCACTCGCGTGAGATCGTCGAGTCGTTCCGCGAGTATGTCCTCGGTCTCACCGAGGTCCGCGCGGTCTACCATGTCGCCGGTGCCGATGACTACCTGGTCCACGTCGCCGTCAGGGACGCCGATCACCTCCGCGATCTCGCCATGGATGCGTTCACAACCAGGAATGAGGTCGCCCATATCGAGACCAGGCTCATCTTCGAGCATGTTCCGATTTGGCGGCTGCCGATCGGTGACGACGGTCAGGAGTGACTACCTGCTTTTCGAAAAGGCGGTCAGGCGTCGGACGCCTGACCGCCTTTTCGAAGCTGAGAACTACTTAACCCGACCTTCTCACCAATTTCCTACTGCGGCCGACGATGCACAGCACCCAGCTGTGCACAGCGCCTCGACGCCCTCGTGACGAAAATTGGTGAGAAGGTCGGGTTAAGGCTACTCAGATCTGTTTCTATACAGATTGGGATCAACCTGCACCGCCATCGTCTCGACATCCATGTGGCCGCCGAGGAAATCGTTGATCTGTCTCGCGGCCTTTTCCGGATCGGCGACCACCCCGCTGAAATCGAGATAGAGCACATCGAACCAATCCCGAAACCGCAGTTGGAATTTCACTTTGTCCAGGTGAGCCTCGTACATCCGAAGCATGTCCTCGTCTTCGGCGGTGTTCTCCTCGCCGCGGCGGTCGAGCATCTTGGCCTGCGAAGCCAAAACCTCATGGAGGTTCCGGCGCATGAAGATCACCTTGTAGAAGTTGTCCCTGGGCAGGTACTGGAGTAATGACGACACGACCTTGATGACCTTGCCGCGGGCGCCACGGATCCAGGTGGTGTCTTCCATCTCGGCGAGATCCTTGACCCGCTCGTCCTCGAAATAGCCCTTGGGGTTGTCCTCGTCGGCGGTGCGGATGTTGTCGACGATGGTCTCCATCCCACCCGCCTCGAGCATCTTCATGGCCATGGAGGTGCCGGAACGGGGCAGACCGGAAACCAGGACGATGGGTTTGCCGTACTTGAGCCGGCGCAGAACTCCGCCGAGAATCGATCCCATGCTCATTTTCTCCCACGGCCGTAAGATCCTGTGATCATGAATGATAGGCCGGTTCGTTGATATCCGCCGCCCTTGCGCGTCCGGGCGGCGGGGCCTATACTACACCCCCCTGAGAAATGCGGAACCGGGGCGAACGGTTCTGTTCATCGAGCGACGGGGCGACCCGACAAAACCTCAGCTCATCAAAGGACCATGCAAGGAATGACGACGACAAGACACGCCCAACGCTGGAACGGGGTCTGGGTCGCCGCGGCGATCATCCTCCTGCTCGTGGGAGCGCCGACCACCGCCGACGCCTATATCGGCCCCGGAGCCGGCTTCGCGGTCCTCGGTTCCTTTGCGGTGATCTTCGTGACCATGATCCTGGCCGGCGTGTCGATCCTCGCCTGGCCGTTTCGGACCGTCTGGCGGATGATCCGTCACCGCAGCAAGTCCAGACCCCTGATCAAGCGCACGATCTTCATCGGTTTCGACGGTCAGGATGCGCGGATCACCGAGAGGATGATGGCCGAGGGCAAGCTGCCGAACTATTCAAAGCTCGCCGAGCGCGGCTGCTACCGTCAGCTCCGCACCACCTTTCCTTCGATCACCCCGGTTGCCTGGTCGTCCTTCAGCACCGGCACCAACCCCGGCCGCCACAACATCTTCGACTTCCTCGACCGTGACCCTCGGACATACCTCCCTCGCCTGAGCTCGGCGCACATCGGTTCGGTGGAGAAGTTTCTCAAGCTCGGCAAGCTGCGGATCCCGCTCAAGAAGCCTGACATCCGGTTGCTTCGCAAGTCCAAGCCCTGGTGGACCATCCTCGGCGAGCAGAATATCTGGAGCACCATCATCCGGGTGCCCATCACCTTCCCGCCCGATCAGTTCTACGGGGCTCAACTCGGCGCCATGTGCATCCCCGATCTCCTCGGCACCCAGGGAACGTTTCTGCTCTTCACCACCCGACCGGAGAGCCAGGCGTTCCAGGAGGGTGGGATGAGGATCCCCCTCAACCGCAACGGATCGGCGACCAGCTTCGAGGCATCCATCAAGGGTCCGGAGAACGCCTTCTTTGAGGGGAACCCGCCCATGGAGCTGCCCCTCACCGTCGATGTGGACCGATCCGCCTCGACGGCCCGGGTCGACATCAACGGCACCGAGATCGAGCTCAAGACCGGCGAGCTCAGCGACTGGGTCAAGCTCGACTTCAAGGTCATCCCGGGGATGAAGGTCAGCGGACTGACCCGGGTCATGCTCACCGAGGCCGACGACCACGTCTCGCTCTACATGTCGCCGATCAACATCGAGCCCGGCAAACCGGCCATGCCGATCTCGCACCCGTCCTACTACTCGAGCTATTTCGAGAAGAAAATCGGCCCCTACGCCACCCTCGGTCTCGCCGAGGACACCTGGGCCCTCAACGAGAAGGTCACCGATGACGGCACCTTCTGGATCCAGACCCAGGACGTCGACGACGAGCGCGAACAGATGCTCGACATCGCCCTCGAGAAGCTCCGTTCGGGCGCGCTGGTCACGGTCTTCGACGCCACCGACCGGGTCAACCACATGTACTGGCGATATATCGAAGACGGCCACCCGGCGGCGGCCGGGATCGACGACCCCGCCCACGCAGACGCCATCGAAAAGCAGTACATCCGCAACGACGGCATCATCGGCCGGGTGCTCACCAAGATCAACGACGACGACGTGCTCTTCGTCCTGTCGGACCACGGCTGCACCTCGTTCCGCCGCGGCGTCAACCTCAACGCCTGGTTGCAGGAGGAGGGCTATCTGACCCTCAAGGACGACGCCGACGGCACCGAGCCCTGGCTCCAGTCGGTGGACTGGTCGAAGACCCGGGCCTACGCCGTCGGACTCGTCGGGATCTTCCTCAACATCCGCGGCCGCGAGGCGCATGGGATCGTCGATCCTGGCGGAGAGGCCGACGCGCTCAAGACCGAGATCATGGCCAAGCTCGCCGGGTTGAAGGACGCCGAAAAGGGCGATATCGCCATCAACGAAGCCTTCGACACCGATGTGCTCTACCGCGGCCCCTACAAGGGCAACGCCCCGGACCTGCTCATAGGTTACAACCACGGCTACCGGATCTCGTGGGACTGCGCCGGCGGCGTCGTCGCCGGTGCGGTCTTCGAGGACAACGTCAAGGCGTGGAGCGGTGATCACATCGTCGATCCGCGCCTGGTCCCCGGGATCATGCTGTGCAACCACGATGTGACGAGCGATGACCCGCACATCGTCGATCTCGCACCCACCGTGCTCACCCTCTTCGGGGTCCGCCCGCCGGCGCACATGGACGGCTCACCATTGTTGAATGAGAGTTCTCTGAAATGACCGAAATGGAACCCTCTCCTTCTCCCCCTCCCTCTCCTTCTCCCTTGTGCGTCGCAAGGGAAAGGGAGAGGGAGAGGGAAAGGGAGAGGACATCGAAAGGGAATTGACCATGTTCGGAAGCACCAAGGTCAAGCTCGACGCCAGCCTCGTCGAACGCATCCGCAAATTCGCCGAGATCGCCGGCTACTCCTCGCCCGAGGAGTTCATCACCCACGCCCTCGAGAAAGAGCTCGCCCTGCTCGAGGACGCCGAGGACGAGGAGGAGATCAAGAAGCGCCTCCAGGGCCTCGGCTACATGTCGTAGGAGACGCGGGGAGATGTCGATCTCGATTGTGGAGCAGGCTTCCAGCCTGCTCACGGACACTGCCGGCGAGCAGGCTGGAAGCCTGCTCCACAACCGATCTGGTGAAAAGAAATGACAGCTCTCAACTCAATCCTCGGCACGGTGATCGACTGGCTGCAGCTGCCGTTCCGCGGGCTGCCGCCCATCGTCGGTGTGATCGTGTGGTCGATCCCGGTGTCGGTCTTCGCCCTGTGGATCTTCGGCAAGACCTCGAACCAGGCCAAGATCACCGCGGTCAAAGCCAAGATCGCCGCTTCGCTCTTCGAGATCCGGCTCTTCAACGACGATCTTCAAGCCATCGCCAAGGCGCAGTGGGAGATCGTAGGCCACGTCCTCCGCTATCAGGGTCTGGCGTTGGTACCGATGATCTTCATCCTGCCGCCCCTGGTGCTCCTCATGGTCCAGCTCCACCAGTTCTACGGCTTCCGCGGATTCGAACCGGGTGAGACCGCCCTGCTCCGCGTCGAGCTCGCCGAAACCGG
>JARFRM010000192.1 GCA_029287235.1 Thermoanaerobaculales bacterium | reverse complement strand
CGCTGTGCACAGCTGGGATTTCTCATCTTCGGGCGCGGAGGCGTACTCTGCAGTACGTTGAGCACCCGGAGATGAGAAATCACAGCTGGGTGCTGTGCATCGTCGGCCGCAGTAGGAAATTGGTGAGAAGGTCGGGCTAGGACCCCGGCAGGGTCTCTTGCAGGATCCCGAACCAGTTGGTCACCAGGGTGACGTGGGTCTGGAGGCCCTGTCCTTCGCCGCCGAGGAGGACGACAAAGCTCTCTCCCCCCGGCATCGGCTCGAAGTCCGAGAAGATGCTGCCGCTGACGGCGATGCCGATCTGGTCACCGGAGAAGCCCCCCTGGGCCAGCTGGACGGGTCTGCCGGCGCGGAAAGTGCCGTTCTCGGTGGAGACCGGTGACGCCATCATCCCGTCCTGGCTGCGATAGAAGATCTCCGAACCGTCGTGCGACCACGCGGGCCAGCTTCCGCCGCCATCGGAAACCTGCCATTTCCCACTGGCGGCGGGAAAGGGGCGGACATAGATCTCCTGCCGGCCGGACTCATCGGACATGTAGGCGACCCAATTCCCATCGGGCGAAATTGCCGGGAAGCGCTCGTAGAACTGGGTGGACAGATACTCCACCGGCTCTCCCTGACCATCGGCGGGGATCGCCCAGAGGTCGAAGGAGTCTGCCTGGACCTCGCCGAGAATCCACTTTCCGTCGGGAGACCACGAAGCCGCCCAGAATGAGTGATCGACCACCGAGAGACGCTCGGGTTCACCCGATCCGTCGGCGCGTTTGACATAGGGATTCTCGCGGCCGTCCCGGTCGGAAGTGAAGGTGAGGAACTCGCCGTCCGGCGACCAGACCTGGTCACCGTCGTAGCCTTCGTGAAAGGTCAGTCGGGTTGCGACCCGGCGTTCGAGGTCATAGACCCAGACATCCCAGTTCCCGTCGCGCAACACGGTCAGCGAGAGCTTGCGGGCGTCCGGAGACAGCTTCGGGCAGGCGTAGGTCCCCGGTTCTTCCCACAGGGGAGAGGTCACGCCCTGCCGGTTCATTTTGAGCACAGGATAGTCGGGCACACCGATGACCCCGCTGACATACGCCAGCGTCCCGGTCGACGAAAAGCTGATCTGGGATCCGCCGTTGCCGCTGTTGTTGGTCACACCCTGGACCATGGGAGATGGCGAGCCGGTCGCCTCCATGAGCTTGACATCGAAGGGCATGGCGAAGACGGTGTTCTCGCGGATGTAGACGAGGTGTCCCGAAGGGACATAGCGGCCATAGGCGCCGCCCCGGTGGAGGACCTTTCGCTCGCCGCTGAGGAGATCCACCGACTCGATGTGCGCCTCGTCGGCCAGACCCGATCCTTCGTGGAGAACCGTGAAGACGGCTTTGTTTCCCGGTACCACCTGGGGCCAGTAATGGGCGCCCTCGTCGGCCTCGGAATCGACCGTCGTGAGGGGGACGGGATCGCCGCCGGCGGCGGAGACGGTGAAGAGCCCACCGCCCCGATTCGGGGCGAAAACGATGGTGTTGTCGGGCCCCCAACTCGCTCCCCGTCCGCGGTTGACCTTGCAAAGTGCGATGGGGGTGCCGCCGGTGATCGGGACCTTCTTCAACTCGGTGGGGGTGACGAATCCGACCCACTGGCCGTCGGGGGAGAAGAACGGGTGGTACGGTTGACTTTGAGAGCTGCCGGTCACGAGGGGCGTGCCGGCGAGCTGATCGAGCGCCCTCACCGAGAGAGTCCGGCCGTCTTCGCCATCGGTGGCGTAGACAATCTGGCGGCCATCGGGTGAGAGCTCCACCCCGGCACCAAGGGCGACGAAGAGGGGATCATCGGTGATCTTCACCTCGAGCCGCGTGGTGACCTGCTCGGGTTCTCCGCCACCCAGGAGGATTGCCGTGGCGACGAGGACGACGGCGAGGGCACCCGCGATGGCCCAGGGGAGGAGGCGTTTGATCGAGCTGGTGCGAGCCGGAGTGGCTTCTGCCGCGACCTCGTCTGCTGTCGGGTCGGCGAGAAATCGCTCGATGGCGATCCGCGCCTCGCCGATGGCCTGGAGGCGCTGAGAGCTTTCTTTCTCGAGACAGCGATCCAGGAGTCTGCGGATCGGTGCCGGTGTGTCGGCTGGGAGCTGGTCCCACTCGGGTTCGCGAGCCAGCACCCCGGCAAGGGTGTCGGCGAGAGTCTGTCCTGCATAGACTCGGCTCCCGGTGAGCATTTCCATGACGACGACACCGAACGCCCAGACATCGGCCCTGCGGTCCGCGCTCTCGCCCCTTGCCTGTTCGGGGCTCATGTAGGCGGCGGTTCCGAGCAGGACGCCGGCCGTGGTCATCCCCGCGGTGAGAGTGGGCGAGAGCGAAAGCCCGGGGTTGGAGCCGTTCGCGGCATCCGAGTCCTCGAGGGCCTTGGCCAGACCGAAGTCCAGGATGGTCACGTCACCATTGCCATTGATGGTGATGTTGGCCGGTTTGAGATCGCGGTGGATGATCCCCTTATCGTGCGCGGCCTCGAGACCTTCAGCGATCTGGAGTGCGATCTTGAGCGCCTGCTCGGTCGGGATTGGGTTGCGATCGATGAGCTCAGCCAGGGTCTCACCCTCGGCCATCTGCATCACGAGGAGCTTGCGGCCCTCGACATCCTCGAGACCGTAGATCCCGGCGATCCTCGGGTGGTTGAAGGTTGCGAGCACTCGCGCCTCGCGTTCGAAACGGGCCAGGCGGTCGTCGTCGGCTGTGAAAGCCTCCGGCAGGACTTTGATGGCCACCTCTCGGCCGAGGTTGGTGTCCTGAGCCCGCCACACCTCACCCATGCCTCCCTCGCCGAGCTTGTCCAGAATCTTGTAGTTCGCCAGGGTCTGGCCGATCATCACGTTCTCCAATGGTAATCGGGGAGCTCTCTCCATGTGCTCCTCGGTTGATCACATCTGTGACGGATTGTCACCGATCGTGTTGGATCGTATCATTTTCGAGAAAGAATCTCAATTTACTTCACGTTTCAAACCGCTTTCTGTCCGGGCGAAGAACCTCTTTGCAACCGATTTTTGTTGGCACCATTCCCATTCAAGGTTCAGGGGTCTGTGGGCGGGATCCCTTCGATCTGGGTGAAGAATATTCCTATCCGCCGACTGAACAAAGAACAAGCGTGATCTTCGCCCCGTCCGGCGCCGTCCGGTTCGAGGCGTGCGCCGAAATCCTCGGCTGAGGGGGCCGTCAGGGCAGGGTGGCCGACCAGCGCACGGTGTCTCCGCTCTCGAACCCGTCGGCGAAGATGGCGGTGGCGTACTCGTACGGTCCCAGGTCCCACTCGGCGGTGGTGCTGTCGTCTCCGTCCACGGGTCTCGGCACCTGGTCGAAGTCGTCGTCCACAACACCGGTCATGGAGGTGCCGGTGTCGATGGCGAGGGTGCTGGCTGCGGTCAGGTGGAAGTCGACAAAGGGATCTTTCAGGGAGGGATCGCCCTCGACGCCGTGTTGCTCCTGAAAGGGATAGTCGAGGTGAAACGCCGCCAGGTCCTGGTAATCGATCCCGGCGACACGGAGGATGTCGCCGCCCGGGTAGTGGTAGAGGTTGTGGTCGAGATCGGTCCCGGCATGGCTCGAGGTGTTGGGGAACTCGACCATCGGCCTCGTCTGGTCGGTGCGCATGAGGATGTTGTTCTTGATCTGCAGGTTGGTCGGGTTGGCTGCGTAGATGTAGAGGTTGCGTTCGTTAGGGTCGCTGATGTTCGCGATCAGATTGTTGACCAGGTAGACGTCCTCGACCGGGTCGAGCACGTTGACGTACCCTGCATAGTCGCCGCCGATGGGCGCGGTACCGCGGTTGCTGTGGAAGATGTTGTTGCGGATGACGATATTCTTCGACGGCAGGACCTGATCGCCCGACTGCGACTTGACGGTGATGGCGTCCACTGTGTCGTAGACCAGGTTGCGTTCGATGATGACATTCTCCACCGGTCCCTGGTCGTCGCCGCCGACGCTGATCGCACCCAGGTTCATGTCGTGGATGACGTTGTCTCGCACCACCGTGTCGTACGAGCCGCGCAGCTTGATGCCGTCGAGCGACGAGCGGATGGTGTTGCGCTCGATGACATAGCCCGAGCCGTGCGAGATGTAGAGGTTGTGGTCGAACCAGGAGTCGGGCTTGCCGTTGTTGACGAAGAGACAGTTGCGGATCGTCATGTCCGTGCCCGAGACGTAGATTCCCTGGGTGTGACCGGTTTCCGGCGGAATGCCGTGGTTGTCGTGGATGTGGCTGTTCTCCAGCACGTGGCCGTGCTCGTACAGGGTCAGGCCGTGCGTGAGGTGGTCGATCTCGCAGTCGGCAAGGGTGATGTGGTGGGGATCGATGGGCCGGTAGGACTCGAGGATGAGCACCCCGATCGGCCGGTTGCCCGGCGCCGCGGTGGTCGTCAGCCGGAGGCTCTCGAAACGCAGGTAGCGGGAGGCCGGTTCATTGTAGGCGCCTCGGACAGTGACGATCGTCCCCGTCGAGGTGCGGTCCACAACCGGCCGCGCACCGGTGCCGTAGGCCCCGAGCACGATGGGCTCGGCGGCGGTTCCCGCCGCGGAGCTGATGGTGAGCGAAACCTCTCCCGACCAGACGTCGCCCCTCCTCAGCAGCACCCGGTCACCCGGTTGAGCGACCGTCTCGAGCAGCGACTCGGCCGCGGCCAGAGATTGCTTCGGGCCATCGGTCATCCCGGGGTTCGGGTCCGGCAGCAGACCGGTCCAGGAGTCGTCACCGAGGCTCGACGACACGTGATAGTCGGTGGCCGCGGCGGTCGCGGCGAACGCGATCAGGACCGCTACGGCGACAGTCAGGACGGAGCTCGAGGAATCGCTGCTCACTACACCCTCCTCGCTCAGACAGACGCCTTTCTCGATCGTAGGGTCCAAGACCGCCGAGAGCTGTGAGCAGCGACACCCGCGCCCGCGGATTCCGGAGCGTGCCAGGCTCTTGGAACAGCCGTATCTGTTGGTTTCCGTCAGGGCGATGTCGCCCCCCACGCGCCGGTATCGCGCGACTCAAAGCCGTCTGCAAAGAGCACGTCGATAGTGGCGATCACGGTCTCTCCCACCGTGTCGATAACGGAGATGGTGCCGTCGCCGACGTTGTAGACGTAGGCCTTGGCCGCCCCCTCGTGGATCGTCAGGGTGAGCGGGCCGGTGCCGACGGGGATCGCCGTCGGATGGACGGTGTTGGTCAGGGTGTCGATGACCGATACGGTCCCGTCACCCTCGTTGGTGACGAAGGCCTTGTTCCGGGGCGGATCGAGGGCAACCCACTGGGGCAGGTCGCCCACCGCGAGGACATCGTCCACGGTGAGCGTCGTCCGGTCGATGACCGCGACAGAGTCGCTGTCCAACCGGGTGACATAGAGCCGGTCGACGACATCGTCGAACGCGATCCCGTGCGGCAGGTTGGCCATCGGCAGGTTCCGGAGAACGACACCTGTCCCCGTGTCGACCTCGTTGACGCCCTGGTCGAAGTCGGTGATGTAGGCGAGATCGCCGACGGAGTCGACGACGATGTTCTGCGTCCGGCTTCCGACCGTGAACGCGTCGATTTCGATATTGGTTCCAGCGTCGATGACGTGCAGATCCGTACCGGGCACTCCGTTGCTGAAGTCAAGTGCGTAAACCCGTTGCGCCGCCTCGTCGACGCCTATTGTCGCCACCGGGACGCCCAGGTCGATGACGCCCTCGATGCTGTGGTCCCCGGTGTCGACGACCGTCACCGTGCCGGCGATCAGATCCGCGACGAAGGCGCGGCTCAGAATTGTCACGATCCCGATCTCGGCCGGGTTCGACCCGGTGTCCAGCAGACGGATCACGGAGTCGGTCTGGACGTCGATGACCACGACCTCACCTTCGAGGATGCGTGACACATAAACGACATCGACAAGCCCCACCACCGGGTCCGAGTCGGTGGCCACAGAGTTGCCGAAGCGGGCGTGCGGAATCGTCGGCCCCGGACCGAGTTTCTGATCCAGCGCGTAGAGACTCTCTGTGCCCTTCGAACCCACTTCGGCGGTGCGCCGTCCCTGTTCGAGTTGGATCGCCGAAGTGATTTGCCACCATTCCGGTGTGCTCAATCCCTCTGGAGGCTTCTCCGCTCCAGCTCCCACCGCTGACGCCACCACGACGATCATCGCGAACCCGACCAACGTCCAGTTCCTGCCCATGGCCCAACCCCCATTCAGACAGCGTACCTTGATCCTTCGCCAGGTATAACGCAGAAGGGGTGTGGACCGCACAGTCTCGATGGGGATGATGATGGATTCCACATACACATTTGCCCAGCTGTAGGTTTCGCTGCTCGTACGGACCCTGCTACTCCGGCGATCCGTCCAGTGCTTCTCGGATTCCCTTGGGCGGGTCGATCCGAAACGGCTCGTCGAGGCCTTCGATGATCCGAGCATCGCGGCTGTAAACGTCCTTGCGAAACTCCACGGTTCCGTCGTCCGCCACAAGGGCCGTCCAGTAGAGCAACATCACCGTAACCGGTTCCGTGAGGTTGACCCGGGTCGTCTTCTTCGACTCGATAACCTTGTCGATTCGGGCGCGATCCCAACCCTGGTCGGCGAGCAGGAGAACGGCCAGGTCGAAGGGGTTCTGAGTGCGGATACAGCCGTGGCTGAAGGCGCGCTCGGCGCGGGCGAAGAGCCCCTTGCTCGGGGTGTCATGGAGGTAGACCATGTACTCGTTGGGAAAGATGAACTTGACCTGGCCGAGGGCGTTTCGGGTCCCCGGTTCCTGCCGAATCATGTAGGGGAAGCCCTTGTTGGCGGTGGCCGGCCAGTCGATGGTCGAAGGGTCGACGATCTTGCCCGCGGTCGTCACGACACTCATGTTGTTGCGGCTCAAATAGCTCGGGTCTTTGCGGATGGCGGGCAGCGTTTCCTTCCGCAGGATGCCCGGCGGAATCGTCCAGGTCGGGTTGAACTCGAGGTATTTCATCTTGCTCTTGAAAACCGGTGTCGCGTGGTATGGCTTGCCCACCTGGACATTGGTGCTCCATGTGACCTTGCCGTCCTGAAAGAGATTCAGGCGGAAACCCGCGATGTTGACGATGATGAAGGTGTCCTCGATGTTGCGGAAGACCCAGCGTGCGCGCTCGAGGCTGGCGCGGATCTGGTCGATCCGGGTTTCTACCGGGATGTTGAGCTCCTCCAGCGACCGCGGCCCGACCTTACCGTCGGCGTCGATGCCGTGACGTTGCTGAAACCGTTTGACTGCCGCCTCGAGCTGGTCGTCGTAGACACCGGGATCGGTCTGACTGGTCGCAACGAGATCGCCCGTGATCTTCAGGCGCTCTCTTAAAGCCTCGACTCGCGGACCCGTGGATCCGGGTTTCATCCCCGGTCCGTCCGCCATCTCCGACCAGCCGCCGCGACTCATGATTCCGCGGTACTCGACCAGAGCGAGGCGCAGCCGTTGATAGGCAGGCAGGGTAGGCGCGGCGCTCTCGATGCCGGAGGTGATGTCACCGCTGATGAGTACGTCGTTGATCGCCTCCACGGGATGCTGGCCCTCGATGGTGCGGCTGAGGTTCCATACCGGGTCGAGATTTGCCGGGTCGAGTTTGCCGAAGTGGAGGGTGAAAGCGAGTCGGGCCAACGCGTCGGTGGCCAAGATCTCAGTGTCAGCTCGATAGGCGGGGTTCTTCAACCCTGGACCACGCTGCAGCCTTGCGCCGAGTTGCTGCGCGTGGAAGTCCTCGGGGTTCAGTCCGTGCTCCACCGACTTGAGGACCTGATCGTAGAGCTGACGCACCATGGTCTGGTCGGTCCATGCCGGCTCCCAGTTCCGCAGTTCATAGAGCTTGGTGATGCCGAGGACGGCGGCGATGGGCGCACCGTCGGTCGTCGGTTTCTCGGTTGCGGAGAGAGCGGCAATCCGGTCGCGGAGGACCTGGCGGTCGTCCGCCAGAGCGGGCGAAGCTGCCGCGAGCATGATGATCGCCGCAAGAGAAATGATGAACGAGAAACGGTTGAGGAGTTGGCAGCTCATTTGGGAAACCTCCTGACGGGCACGGACCCGGAGATCATACACAACGGTTGTCCACATCCCGAGTATCTGTCGTGAGGTCGGTCAGCGAATCCCCAAGAATCTGGGGGGATTCGAGTGGGTCGCAGGATGCGGGATCCAAGATGTCAACTTCAGGGTCCCAGGTTCCCAAACCCTCAAACCCTCAATCCTGCGGTCTGGGTCTCTTCAGGGTCGCTTTCAGGAACTCGACGTTTTCACGGAGTTCGCCGGTTGAGCGCCGCCGGATGCCGGGCAGGGGATTCAACCGCTTGATGCCGACGACCACGGCGATGGCGCCGATGATGAGTCCGATGACGGCACTTAAGAGCATGGCGCCCCAGACCGGAAACCCCGCCAGCTCGACGAGGGCGTAGGCCAGGCCGACAATGAGCAGCGGCAGGCTGCTCGCTGCGATGACGACACCCGCGCCCGCAAGCACCAGTTTGGGCGCTGCTTTGCGGGCCATTTCCTGGCCATCGGCCCGGAAGAGCTGAAGCTGCAGATCCGCAAGGGTGACGATGTCGTGCGCGAGCATCCGGGTGCGCGACTGCAGTTCACGGAGGGGCGATTCGTCGCTCATCTTCGTTTGACCGCCAGGCCGACGCCCACGCCGAGTGCGAGGGCGAGGCTCAGGGAGAGTTCGGGGTGAAGGATCGAGCTCGAGACCCGCCCGCCGGATATCTCGATCAGACCCGGCCCGATCAAGGACGTTGTAGGAACTCGATGATGGCCTGGGCGTAGGCCTCGGGCCGCTCGAGCCCGATAAAAGCGCCCGCGCCCTCGATCAGCGGGTGGACCTCGCAATTCGGAAAAAGGGTGCACGTGTAATCGAGCCGCTCGGAGTTGACGAAGAAGTCGCCATCGCCGCAGAGAAGCATGGTCGGGGTCTCGATGGTGCGGTAGTCGGTCCAGCCCTCGTAACCGAAGATCGCGAGGTGCATGTCGTAGGGTTTGGTGCGGGCGTCGAGACCGATGATGAAGGCGCGTAGGACGGCGTCGGGATCGGCGCTCGGTGAGGCGAGAGTGACGTAACGCCGCCACGTCGGCGGCAGGAAATCTCCCTCGGGATCGAGGGCCAGCTCCCGCGAGTACGGCTGACTGAGAAACTCGTCGGCCTGGGTGAGCTGCGTCTTCGGTTCCGGTGGCGTTCGGGCCGACCCGCTGAGCACGATCTTGCCGACCCTCTCCGGATGGGCCGCGGCGTACTCGCGGGTGAAGGATGCCCCGGAGTGGTTGCCGACGAGGTTGAGGCGTTCGATCCCGAGGGCGTCAACGAACTCCTCCAACGCCCCGAGATACTCGAGGAACTCATACTCGTGGTCCGGGATGTAGGAGTTGCCGTGTCCCGGTGCGTCCCACGCGATGACCCTGAAGTGGCGGGCCAGAATCGGGATGGTTTCGAGAAACTCGGCGTGGGACAGGGGGGCCTGGTGGAGGAGGAGGACCGGGTCGCCCTCCCCGGCGGTGACATAGTGGAGCTGGCCGCCGCTGACGGAGACGTAGTGTTTGGTGATCGGTTGGGTGGCATCGTCTTCCGATGCGGAGACCCCGGGAGCGAACAAGACGGACCCGAGCAGGGCGAGACCGACCGCGATCCGTTTCGCGCGTTTCATGCGGCTACTCCGCCTCTGCGGGCGGGTTGAGCCAGCGACTGATCCCGTCGAGGTGCTCTCCCATGGTCTCCCGGGTCGGCGGCAGCTCTTCGGGTGGGAGATCCATGTGATTGAGCGGGATCTCCTGCCGGTACTGCTCGAAGACCGGGGCGACGACCTCGAAAGGGAACCTCGGGATCGTGCGGCCCTTACGGAGTTCGGCGATGGGGACCTCGGCTTCGATGATCGCCTCGACGTTGCCCGGCGCATCGGCTAGTACCTCCCCGTCGGGGCTGACGATGAGCGAGTTGCCGCCGAAGGGAGCCCCGCGGCTGTCCGGCGGGAAGATGATGTTCGACATGGCCGAATAGAAGTTGTTGAACCGCGCCATGGCCTTGACGTCCTCGGTGGAGAACAGCGTCGCGGTGCGGAACATGATCTCGACGCCCCGCATGGCGAAGGCGGCGTAGACGAAGGCGTCAAGCTGGACTGTGCTCACGGCAATGTTGCCGAACTCGGTCTGGAGGACCGGAAACTCCTGCTCGATTCCATAGCGTTCCCGGTAACGGTCGCGGACGCTCTCGATGGTCGTGGTGGGAATCTCCCCACCAGGGAAGATACGCTTGACGTTGCGGGTCTTCCAGAACTCCTGGGCGATCTCGCCCTGTCGGTTGATGACCGTGTTGATGCTCAGGATGTGGCCAGGCCACTCGTCATCCCGCGCGTAGCTGCCGAAGATGATGTAGGTGTCGCACACCTTTGCCGCCTCGCCGAGCGCATCGGTCTCCGGGCCCGGAACGGTGATTGTGAACTCCAGCTTCTCCTCGCGGCTGCCGTAGGAGTAGCCGGTGAGTGGAAATTCGTTGAAAAGGATGAAGTCCGGGTGGTTTCCTTCGGTGCACGCCCGCTCCACGTCGGCGAGCATGAGTTCGAGATTGGCCTCGAGCCCTTCCGCCACGGTGGGGAAGTCCTGCAGGTTCTTGACTCCGTTCTGGACGACCTTGACCACCACGGTTTCCTTCTCGAGTTCCTTGGTGGGATAGGTTCCGTCGGGACGGACCATCTGCGGCGGCTCTGGTGCGGACGCCGTGTCGACTTTTTGTGTCGGTGTGGGCTGGCCGCAGGCGACGGCCAGGCCGATCGCCACCATCAGAATCGTGGATGTGGAAGGACGCATGATCGACCCCCTGTTTTCTTGTTGGTTAGATGACGCCCTTTTTGGCGAGCTTTTCGATGACCGCGGCCTGGGTGTCGGTGAAGTGCTTCCGGCCCGAGAACCCCGCGGCCATGGTGTTGGCGGGGTAGTGGCTGTGCTCGGCGTAGCTGGCTGCGTAGGCCTCGAACCGTTGGCGTGAGAGCAGATTCTCCATCCCCGGCCGGCGGCGGAATCGCCTGAGGGCGTCGAGGTCGAGATCGGCGTAAGCGACGCACGACTCGCCGTATCCGGCTTCGGCGAGCACCTTGCCCTTGTAGTCGATGACGCAGGAGCCGCCGTCGGCCGAGGCGCCGGGGGGATCGAGGCCCTCCATCCCGGCGGTGTTGGCCGAGAGGACGTAGACCAGGTTCTCGATGGCGCGGGCCCGTCGCGCGATGCCCTTGGGCGTCGATCGCGGGCTGCCGACCTCGCAGGTCGAGTGGACGATGACCTCGGCGCCGCGCATGGTCAGGCAGCGGGTGAGCTCGGGGTAGAGGATCTCCTCCGAAGCGACGGCCGCAAGACGTCCGATCTCGGTCTTGGCCACGGGGAAGACGCCGTCGAGACCGTAGCGGTCGAGATAGGCGTCCCAGACATCGTGCGGGGTGGGGGAGTACATGGAGTTCAGCCGGCGATAGCGGAGCACGACGTCGCCTGAAGGGTCGATGACAAAGCTGGTCTGAAAGAAGATCCCCGGGAAGTGGGCGTCGAACTCATAGGCGTTGCCGGCGAGGAAGATCGCGTTCTTCTCCGCGACGGCGCCGAGCTCCTCATACTCGCTGCAGCCCTCCGAGAGGCAGGCCCTGGAGATCCACTCATCGGCGGTTTCGCGAGTCGGAAACCCGGTCAGCAGATACTCGGGAAGGACGATGAGCCGGGTGTCGGGACCCGTCCACGCGATGGTCGAGGGGATCTGGCGGGCCACCCGCTCGATGTTCTCTCCGATGCGAGTGCGTGCCTCCTCGGTTGTTCGGCACGAGGCGATGGCGCGACAGGTCGTCTGCAGCCCGACGGCGCGGTAGCTGGTGGTTTCGGTCATTGGATCCTCCATGCCGGCTGGTGGGTTCGCTGGGATTCTATCGGATCGCCAGTCGCGAGGGAGAAGTAAGAAAGTGAGAAGGTCAGAAGGTGAGAAGGTGAGGAGGCGCGGGTAACGTTGACCTTCTAACCTTCTAACCTTCTAACCTTCTAACCTTCTAACCTTCTAACCTTCTGACCTCTTAACTCTTCTCCCACACCTCGAACCGATGCCCTCCCGGCGTCACCGCCGTGGCCGCCCGCATCTTCGGGTGGATGGCGGTGTCGATGGTGACGATCTCGCCGATCTCGGCTGGTGCGAGACCGGGGAGGACGGCATCGAGATCATCGAACTCGAACGCCGGCGCGTGCAACCCGGCCGCCAGCGGAAGACTCGGCTGGGGTGTGGACGGCTTGCCGATAAACTCGACATACTCCACCCGGATGGGACGGGCGTCCGGTTCATCGGCGAAGACCGTGAGGCGCAGCTTGACGTCTTCGTCGGGCGCACCGACAAGGGCGCCGAGTCCGGGGGTCTCCATCACCACGTCCATCAAGGTCTGGAGACCCCGTTCGGTCCAGTAGCCGATGTGCTCGTCGAGATTCGTGTCACTCCAAACGAAGGCGTGGACCTCCGAGTGAAGTCGGTCGGGATCGTCGTCAAGGACAGATGGGCGGCGTCCGGCGGATGGCTCGAGCAGGGTGACGACGAGCTTGTCCGGACCGGTGATCTCGACCTCACGGATGGTGAGCGGACCGAAGTGGTGATCGGTGATGGGGCTCGAGTGGTAGCCGCCTGCAACCGCGAGCTCGACGCTTTTTTCCATGTCGGTGGTGAAGAGGTCGATGGCGAAAGGCCGAGCGTCGAAGGACGCAAAGCTCCGCGCCGGGTTGGGGGAAGCGACAAGACGGACCCGGCCGCGGGGCGCTCCTGGCACAACCATCAAGAGCTCGTGGACAGGATCTCCGATTCCGTAGAGGGCCGTGGCTACGTCCGCGGGGAGCTCGGCCGTCAGGCCCTTCTCGAAACCGAAGAGCTCGAGGAAACGGGCGGCAGCCTCCATGTCGGAGGCGCCGACGACGACGTCGATTGGGCTTGGAAGCATCTCTCACCTCACGCGAGTCGATCGATGATTTCGTTGGCGGCGCGCTGCGCCGTCTCGATGGCGCACTCCATGCCGGGCGTGGTCACGGCGGTGTGCTCGCCGGCGAAGTGGAGTCGGTGCCACGGCTTGTCCATGACCGGCTTGAGCCGCGTTACCTGGCCGGGCAGGTAGTTGGCGTAGGCGCCCTTGGCCCAGGGGTCGTTGCCCCAGGAGACGGTCTTGGCGTTGGTGATCTTCTCCGCCGTAGACGGCCGGATCCTGGCGAGCTCGGCGAGGACGGTAGCGACCTGCTCCTCCTCGGGCATGGCATCGAGGCTGTTTGCGTTGGCGCCGTCCACCCAGCAGGTGATGGACTGGATCTGGCCGGCCGCGTCGCGGTTGGGGAAGAGCCGTTCGATGATGGTGTCGGTCCACATGGTCGGCGGCAGCCCGTCGGTCTCCCAGTAGGGCTCCTCGGGAATCAGGTAGTACTTGGTGATGGCGGTGTAGGGGAGCTGCTCGACCGCCTCTTTCTGGCCGCCCTTGAAACCGGGCGAGACATCGATGCCGCGCAACACCGAGAACGGCACCGTCACGACGCAGAACTCGCCGCCGTGGACCGAGCCGTCGGCGCACTCGACATCGACTCTGTCGTCCAGGGAGCGGATGGCGGTGACCGGCATCCCGGTGAGCACCGGACCCTGGACGAACTCCGCCATCTTTTCGGCCAGACGCGAGTTGCCGCCGACCATGCCGATGAGGGCGCCCTTTTTGCTGTCGCGTCGGCGTTGGGCATTGCGCAGTGCCCACAGCGTTGACGAGGTGGAGAGGTGCGTGCAGTTGGAGGCGACGTCCATCAGGCGGATCGCCTCATCGGACGCCCCCTGCGTCTTGAGGTACTGGTCGAGCGGAATGTCGAGACTTGCGAACTCGGGCGAGATCCAGTCGTCGAAATCGGCCAGCGGAAGGCCCTTGGTGGTGTAGAAACCGAGAAGCGCGAGAGGAGGCATCTGTTTCTCGGGTCCGACGGTCGTATTGGCAGGGGACGTGGCCCATTGATCCATGGTGACGCCGGTCCCGTTGACGTGCAGCAGGAGTTCGGGCTCGAAGCCGGGGCCGGGCCCCATGGGAAAGCCCACGGCCTTGGCGAGCTTGACCAGGCGCTCGTAGGTCTCGCTGATCACCGGGCCGCCACCCTCGGGCGCGCCGGGGACATCGTCCAGCGTGTGAACCCGGCCGCCGACTCGATCCCGTGCCTCGAGAACCGTGACCTTGAGCCCACGCTCCTCCAGCAACATGGCCGCGGCGAGACCCGACAGGCCGGCGCCGATCACAACCACGCTTCCCGAGAGATCGGTGGAGGCGGGTTTGCATCCCAGGAACGGGACCGCCATGGCGGCGCCGCCGGCGGCCTTGAGAAACGACCGCCGATCGATGCCGTGGGCCTTGGCCGCGGCGATGGCGGCGAGGCTGTCGGCGATGGGGGTTGGAGCGGAAGGATCGAACATCACGAAGCTCCTTTCGGATTGACCAGAAGCGAGGGACCTCCGGCGTGTTTTGGTTTTCTGGTGTTCGGGGTTGGTCGCATGTTCATTGGCGGTAGCAATTGTACTAAGGTTATGATAAAGGTACAACAAGGAGTCATCGAGTGTCGAGAATCTCCCAGCACAATCGGTCAGCAGCGCGAAAAGGGACCGGTTCGGGTGAAAAGACGCGGTGTCGTCTGGGCTTAGGTCGGTTCGTGCTTGTCCTTCTCAGTGTTGTGATCCCGCAGCTCTCATGCGGGGGCGGCGATCTGACGTCGCGGCTCACCGCCGACGGCCGGATTCACCTCACCGTCGAACGGGAACTCATGGCGACACTCTTTCGCATCGATGTGATCGTCGATGACTCCGAGCTCGGAAGAGAGGCCATCGATGCGGCGTTCACCGAGATCGAAAAGGCCGAAGGTCTACTGAGTAATTGGGATGAGAGGAGCCAGATCAGCGAGCTCAACCACTCGGCGGGGACTGGACCGGTCACCGTCAGCAACGAGCTCTTGGCGGTATTGCAGAGGGCCTTCGAGGTGGCCGAGCTCACCAACGGCGCCTTCGACATCAGCTTTGCGTCCTGTGGTGGCCTCTGGTCGATTCGCGACCGCAGGATCCCGAGCGACGAAGAGCTCGTCTCATGCCTCGCTCACGTGGACTACCGAAAGGTGGCCCTCGATTTCGAACGATCCGCGGTCTACATCACCGACCCCGAAACCCGACTGGGGATCGCCGGGTTGGCAAAGGGTTATCGGGTGGACTCCGCCGCCGGGGTGCTCCTCGAGAGGGGGATCACCGACTTTGTGGTGGATGGCGGCGGCGATATGCGGGTCTCGACCGGCTCGTCGGGACCCTCTTGGCCGATCAATGTGGCTCACCCGCGTCGAGACGTACCGCTGGGGACGCTTGGTGTCGCCTCGGGAGCGATTGCGACCTCGGGCGACTATGAGTGGTACTTCGAGGCTGAAGG
This sequence comes from Thermoanaerobaculales bacterium, assembly GCA_029287235.1. GTDB lineage: Bacteria > Acidobacteriota > Thermoanaerobaculia > Thermoanaerobaculales > Sulfomarinibacteraceae > JAHECW01. The sequence continues at coordinate 390 of JARFRM010000192.1, read as the reverse complement.
TGTCCGCTATCACCACATCCTCGACCCGGCCACCGGCCAACCGGCGCGAAGAAGCACGTCCGCAACCGTCATCGCGCCGAGCGCGGTGGAGGCCGACGCACTGGCCACGGGACTTTTTGTCATGGGTCCGAAAGAGGGGCTCGCCCTCGCCGAGAGGCTGCCCGGGGTGGAGGCACTGCTGATTGCGCCCGATCTGACGGTGCACACGACATCGGGATTTCCGCCCGTCGTCGTCCTCGGAGCCGCAAGCTCATGAAGACGCCCTATGATGAATCACCGAAGATGACGATACGCTCAAAGTCTGACGAAAAGGAAAACTGACATGATGACCGGCGCCTCCCCAGTCCTGGTCCCGCGGGAAGACCCCGTGGGCAAGATCCTCTTCGCCAT
>JARFRM010000188.1 GCA_029287235.1 Thermoanaerobaculales bacterium | reverse complement strand
TTCGGGGTCATGCTGTCGAGTCCGAGGTCGGATTTGACGAGGGTGGGGAGGATCCCCGTCAGGAGAACATCACCCCCGCAGCTCCGGGCGGCCTCTCGGACCTGGCCCAGCATCTCCCCGACCTGCCACTCCATGGCGCTGAGGCAGTTCCCGCCGAAGACCAGTGGATCGAGGTTGAACTCGAGATTGAACCGGGCGAGCTCGGTAGTGAAGTGAGGGTCGTTCACCGCCTTCAGCACCTCGGTGGCGATGGGCGCCGGGCGCCAGTGCTGGTCGACGAGAAACAGCTCCTGCTCTGCGCCGATCCTGCGAACGTCACTTTCGAAGAGATCGTCGGCGAGCATTTTCTCGAACGCGCGCATGTCGTTCAACAGGTGCTTGAGAAAGACCCGTATTTCTTCGGCCTCCGACTCGCGCCGGACATCCTGTTCACCCATGAACGACTCCCCGCGTGATCTCCAGGCGGTATTGTATCCCAGTCGCATTTTCCCTGCCCGATCCCGATCCCGCTTCCGCTTCTGCTTCCGCTTCCGCGATGATGATGCGGTGTCGGCCCGCAAGCTGGAAGCTTGCGGCTACAAGGGCGCTCCGTTTCTTGTAGCGGCAAGCATCCCTGCTTGCCCACCGGCGCTCCGAAATGCTCCGCTCGAGCGACAGAGGCAGCGAACGGCACCCCACTCCCAACCGGTGTACAGCTCAAAGAATCGTAGTACCTAAATCTGCTAATTTATTTATCAGATTTGTGGATTTCAGACTTGACAATTATACGCTCAGATTCTATACTGATCGTGCGTGAACAACCCACGCGGAGGAAAACATGAACGGTAACAACCAATACACTTTGCGGGCGACCGAAGCCCTCCAGTCCAGCTTCAAGACCGCGGCCGCTCGCGGCAACCCCGAAACCACCCCGACTCACCTGCTCCAGGCCCTCGTCGATCAGGAGGAGGGAGTTGCGACCAAATTCCTGGCCAGGGTCGGCGTGTCCACCCAGACGCTCTTCACCGAGCTCCGGACCGCACTCGACCGGCTGCCGTCGGCCGAGGGCGGTTCCGACCCTCAACCATCGCGAAGTCTACGGGCGGTGCTCGATCAAGCCGCCAAGCTTGCGCCACAGTTCCAGGATCAGTACATCTCGGTGGAGCATCTCCTGCTCGCGATCGTCGCGGTCAAAGACTCCGCAGCGGCGAAGATCCTGGCCGGCCAGGGTGTCACCCAAGACAGCCTCCTGGCGGCGGTTCAGGAACTGCGCGGCTCGCACCGGGTCACCGACGAGAACCCCGAGGCCAAGTACGAGGCGCTCAAGAACTACGGCCGCGACCTCACCGAACTCGCCCACACCGGCAAGCTCGATCCGGTCATCGGTCGCGACGAGGAGATCCGGCGCGTCATGCAGGTCCTCACCCGGAGAACAAAGAACAACCCGGTCCTCATCGGCGAACCCGGCGTCGGCAAGACCGCCGTGGCCGAGGGCCTCGCCCAGCGCATCGCGTCCGGCGATGTTCCCGAGATCCTCAAGCGCCGGCGACTGGTGTCCCTCGACATGGGCGCCCTCATCGCCGGCGCCAAGTACCGCGGTGAGTTCGAAGACCGGCTCAAGGCCGTGCTCAAAGAGGTGGTCGACTCCGACGGCGAGGTCATCCTCTTCATCGACGAGCTCCATACCCTGGTCGGTGCCGGCGCCGCCGAGGGCGCCATGGACGCCGCCAATCTTCTCAAACCGGCGTTGGCGCGCGGCGAGCTGCGGTGCATCGGCGCCACCACCCTGACCGAGTACCGCAAGCACATCGAGAAGGATGCTGCACTTGAACGCCGGTTCCAACCGGTGTTGGTTGGAGAGCCCACCGTCGAGGAGACCGTCGGCATCCTGCGCGGGCTCAAGGAAAAGTATGAGGTCCACCACGGTGTCCGGATCGCCGACGCCGCGCTCCTCGCGGCAGCCTCGCTGTCGAACCGCTACATCACCGACCGCTTTCTTCCCGACAAGGCCATTGACCTGATGGACGAGGCCGCGTCGCGCCTGCGCATCGAGATCGACTCACTCCCAACCGAGATCGACCAGCTCGAACGCCGGGCGGTGCAGCTTGAGATCGAACGGCGGGCGCTCGCCAAAGAGAAGGACAGGACATCCAAGGACCGCAGAAAGGCCATCGAGTACGAGCTCGCCGAACTCAAGGAGAAGATTTCGGGCATGAAGGCCCACTGGACCAAGGAGAAAGAGCTCATCACCACGATCCAGGAGCTCAAGGAGCAGCTCGAAGAAACCCGCGAGTCGGCCGAACGGGCGGAGCGCGACGGTGACCTGGAGCGAGCGGCGAAGCTTCGCTACGGTCGGCTCCCCGAGATCGAGCAACGGCTGACCGAGGCCTCCGAGGCCCTCAAGTTTCACCAGCAGGAGCACGGCACCATGCTCGCCGAGGAAGTCGGCGAGGAGGACATCGCACGATCCGTTTCGCGCTGGAGCGGAATCCCGGTGTCCCGGCTTCTCGAGGGCGAGAAGGAGAAGCTCATTCAAATGGAGGAGCGGATCGGCGACAGGGTGGTGGGTCAGGAAGACGCCACCCGTGCGGTAGCGGCCGCGGTGCGCCGCGCCCGGGCCGGACTCAAGGACCCGAATCGGCCCATCGGCTCCTTTCTCTTCCTCGGACCCACCGGCGTCGGCAAGACCGAGCTTGCGAGAGCCCTGGCCCAGTTCCTCTTCGACGACGAACGCGCCATGGTCCGGATCGACATGTCGGAGTACATGGAAAAACACGCGGTCTCACGCATGATCGGGGCTCCCCCCGGTTATGTCGGCCACGATGAGGGCGGCCAGCTCACCGAGGCGGTGCGCCGCCGACCGTACTCGGTGATCCTCCTCGATGAGATCGAGAAGGCGCACCCGGATGTCTTCAACGTGCTGCTTCAGGTCCTGGACGACGGCCGTCTGACCGACGGCAAGGGCAGGACCGTGGACTTCCGCAACACGGTCATCATCATGACCTCCAACATCGCCTCCTCGGTGATCCAGGAGCTGCCCGAATCCGAGCGCGACCGGATGAAGACCCTTGTCGAGGCCGAGCTCAAACGGCATTTCCGCCCCGAATTTCTCAACCGGGTGGATGAGGTACTCATCTTCCACCGGCTCGACGAAGGCCACATGGAGAAGATCGTCCTCATCCAGCTCGCCCGCCTCAACGAGCTGATCGCCCAGCAGGGCCTCACAGTGGAGGCCGGCGACGACGCGGTGCGACTGCTGGCCAGGCACGGATTCGATCCCGATTTCGGAGCCAGACCCCTCAAGCGAGCGATCCAGCAGTTGGTTCAGGACCCCCTGGCCAATCTCGTCCTCGCCGGCGAGGTCGGCCCGGACCAGACGATCCGCCTCGAGGTGGAGGACGGCGAGCTCGTGCTGCGTCCAACCCCCCTCGGGAACAACGATGGCAGCGGCAGCGAACAGTAACAGTTGCCGCACTCCTCCTTCCAAACGGGCCCCCAAAGCGGGGCCCGCATTCTTGGCCAAGTCCACAGTTGACGGTTGACAGTCGACAGTTCCCATCACAAGAGGGTGACGGCCGGTTGGATGGTGAGCTCCATGATCGCGGTCGTCACCGAAACGCACAATGGAACCGCGAAGTCGCCAAGAACGCGAAGACGCCGCAAAGCACCGCACGATTAACCCGGGCTCCTTCCGATTCCCAACGCGCACCCTCATTCGGAGGCCTGCCGACGGCTCGCCTGCGATGGAACTGTCAACTGTCAACTGTAAACTGTCGACTATCGACTATCGACTCCTCGATCTACGCTACACTTTCCCGGACCGATCGCCCAACCGAATCAAATCAACGGCAACCGAAAGGAGCCGAAATGGAAACCCAAGGACCACCCGTCATCGATCTCAATCAATTGCGAAAACAAAAACCACCGACCAAGACCATCGTGATCGGGGTTCTGATCCTGCTCGCTGCCATCGTGGCATTCCGCAGCATCTTCACCATCCAACCCGAAGAGGTGGGTGTGGTGCTCCGCTTTGGTCAGAAGGTCCGTACCGCCGACCCCGGGCTCAACTTCAAGCTGCCCGATCCCCTGGAGGTCGTCTACAAGGTCCCGGTCCAACGCCAGCTCAAACAGGAGTTCGGTTTTCAAACCGTCGAGGCCGGCGTCCGAACCCGGTACTCGGATCGCGATTTCGAGGGTGAGTCACTCATGCTCACCGGCGACCTCAACGTCGCGGTGGTGGAGTGGATCGCACAATACCGGGTCGACGACTCCTTCAAGTACCTCTTCAAGGTCCGCAACGTCACCAAGACCTTCCGCGACATGAACGAGGCCGTCATGCGCGCGGTCGTCGGCGATCGCAGCGTCGACGAGGTCATCACCATCGGTCGGCTCGAAATCGAAGACGAGGTCAAAATCCGGCTCCAGGAGCTCTGCGACCGTTACGAGACCGGGATCGTGGTCGACCAGATCGTCCTTCAGGACGTCAACCCACCGGATCCGGTAAAGCCGTCGTTCAACGAGGTCAACCAGGCCGAGCAGGAGAAGGAGCGGGCCACCAACGACGCCCGAGCGGCCTACAACCGGATCATTCCCAAGGCCCGAGGGCAGGCCCAGGAGACCATCCAGCAGGCCGAAGGCTACGCTCTCGACCGGGTCAACCGGGCGCGTGGTGACGCCGTCCTTTTCGATGAGGTCCTCGCGGCCTACAAACGTGCACCAGAGGTGACGCGCCGCCGGATCTACCTTGAAACCATGGAGGCGGTCTACCCGCAGATGGAGCGCAAGCTCATCCTGGACGGAGATCTGAGCGGAGTCCTCCCACTCCTTGATCTCAAGACGGCGGGAGGTGGCCAGTGAAACAGGCAAGCATCCTCGTCGTTGCCATTTTCGTTCTGGCGGTCGTTCTGACCGTCGGCGGCGCTTTCTACATCGTCAACGAGGCCGAGCAGGTCATCATCACCCAGTTCGGAAGACCGGTTGGGGAGCCGGTGACCACCCCGGGGCTCAAGATCAAGGTCCCCTTCCTCCAGAAGGCCAACTATTTCGACAAGCGTTTCCTCGAATGGGACGGCGATCCCAACGAGGTGCCCACCAAGGACAAACGCTTTATCTTTGTCGATACCTATGCCCGCTGGCGGATCACCGATCCTCTGCTTTTCTTCCAACGTCTGCGTGACGAACGAGGCGCCCAGTCCAGGCTGGATGACATCCTCGACGGCGAGACCCGTAACACCGTCGCCAATTACGATCTCATCGAAGTCGTGCGCAGCACCAACCGTGAGTTCGTCGTGTCCTCGGCGATGGATGAGAGCGCTCACAGGGAGATCACTGCCGGCCGGGTGGCGCTCGAGAAAGAGGTGCTCGACAACGCCTCGACCAGGGTCGAGGTCCTCGGGATCGAGATCCTCGACTTCCAGTTCAAACGCACCAACTACGCCAATGTCGATCGACCCAAGGTCTACGAGCGCATGATCTCGGAGCGCAAACGCATCGCCGAGGAGTACCGCTCTGAGGGTGCCGGTGAGGCGGCCCGGATCAGCGGATCGAAAGACAAGGATCTCAAGGAGATCACCTCCGAGGCCTACCGCCAGGCGCAGGAGATCCGGGGCAGGGCCGACGCCGAGGCCGCAGACATCTACGCCAGGGCCTACAACCGTGACCCCGAGTTCTACCGTTTCCTCAAGACCATGGAAGTCTACCGGACCACCCTCGACGGGGAGACGATCCTCATGCTGTCCACCGCGGGTGAGTTCCTGAGGTACCTCGAGAAGGCGAGGTAGGGGAACGAAGTTGACAGTTTACAGTTGACGGTTGACAGTTTCATCGCAAGGCTTCCGGACACCGGTGTCGATCGACGAAGGGACCAAGATTGCAGCGATTCACCGACCTAAAGGTCTGGCAGAGAAGTCACGATCTCACGCTAAGAATCTATCGGCTGACCGAACGCTTCCCCGATCATGAGCGATTCGGGGTAACTTCACAGATCCGACGGGCTGCTGTCTCCGTGCCAAGCAACATTGCCGAGGGCTCAAAGCGACAACACCGAAAGGACTACATTCGCTTTCTAAATATTGCTGAGGCTTCTCTCGCCGAATCCGAGTACCTTGTCATCCTGAGTCAAGATCTTGGATATCTGGATGATGAAAGCGCAGGTGCGATTCGACGAGAGATGGAAGAAATCTCACGAATGCTCAGTGCTCTGAGGGGGCGGGTCGAAGTACACCACTTACCGCCAACGCACCACCCATAGACCCTGCAATGGTCCGTCAACTGTGAACTGTCACCTGTCAGCTGTGACCTGTCAACTGTCAACTGTCAACTGTGAACTGTGAACTGTCAACTGTCAACTGTCAACTGTCAACTGTGAACTGTGAACTGTCAACTGTGAACTGTCAACTGTGAACTGTGACCTGTCAGCTGTGAACTGTCAACTGTCAACTTCCGCGAGCTTCGCCATCACCAGCTTGAGATCGTCCCAGACTTTCCTCTTGTCGGCCGGTGTCCTCAGCAGATACGCCGGGTGGTAGGTCGCCACCAGCGGAACTCCCTTGTAGCGTGACCATTTCCCGCGAAGTACGCCGAGGGGCTTGTCGGTGCCGGTGAGCCGATTGGCCGCGAAGCGCCCGAGGGCGACGATGACCTCGGGTCGGATGAGCTCGATCTGGCGATCGAGAAATGCCGAACATGCCGCGATCTCGTCGTCCTTGGGATCTCGATTCCCGGGAGGTCGGCATTTGACCACATTGGCGATGTAGGTCCGACCTCGGTCAAGACCCATGGCGACGATCATCCGGTCGAGCAACTGTCCGGCCTGACCGACAAAGGGTCGTCCGGTTCGGTCCTCCTCGGCGCCCGGTCCTTCGCCGATGAACATCAACCGGGCGTCCGGTGCACCTTCGCCGAAAACCACAGTCTTGCGTTTCTCGCTGAGGCGACATCTCGCACACCCCTCGAGCGCCCGACTGAGGCTCTCGAGATCAGTGGAATGGGGGGGACTTTCAGAAGCAGGGGATGGCGACGAAAGAGCCCCGTCGGACGGGAGGTCGAGCGGATCTCGCCAACCGAGGTCCGCGAGATAGCGGGTCAGGTGTTTCGGTTGCATGACCCGACATCAGACCGAGGACCCGGGCGGATCAGCTCTCTTCCTCGTCCTCATCATCGGAGGAACCCTCGAGCTCCTTGGCCGCCTCTTCGAGATCGATGGTGACGGGAGCTTCGGCGGCCGTCTCCTCGGTTCCCTCGGCGTCGTCCGCATCGGCTTCTTTGACGGCGCCGGCCATGCCGAGAAGCTTCTGCAGCCGGATGAGTTCATCGTCCTTCTCGCCCTCTTCCCCGGCGGCTCCGTCCGCCGCCTCGGCGGCGGCGACGGCGTCACCCGTGGGGAGCACATCCGGAATGGCCACATCGGGGCCATCGTCGGTTTCGCTGACACCGACCTCGGCCCGGAGTTGATCGACGATGGCTTGGCGTTGAGCGTCGAGCTCTTCCTGGGTGAGGATGCGCCACTCGACTTTGCCCTCATCAACATCGTCGACGGCCACGAGGGTGGACTTGTCGTGCCGGGATTCGCTCCGCGGCTTGGCGCCGTTGACCAGCTGCTCGGCACGCTGGGAAACAACGACGATGTATCGGAAGATCGAGTCGAAACCTTCAGGCAGTTGAATCATGTGGTGATGTCCCTCTCCAGGGCCGACCGGAACGCTTCTCTGATCGCGTCCAAGCGGGTGTTCAGTCGATGAGTTCGATGGTGTTCGGCCACGCAGATGCCGAAAAGGGCATCCACCGCCTCGTCCAAGCGGTCGTTGATAATAGCATAATCAAACTCCCCCCCCACTCCGAACTCGCGGACCGCCCATTGGAGGCGCCGCCGGATGGCATCCTCCGAATCCTGCCGCCGTTTGGTGAGCCTCTCCCTGAGCACTTCGTAGGACGGCGGATACACAAAGATCTTGACCACCTCGGGGATCTTCGTCTTAACCTGGTTGGCCCCCTGAACCTCGATGTCGAGGAAGATGTCCTCCCCTGCTCGGAGTCGATTCTCAACCTCGAGGCGAGACGTGCCGTAGAGATTGCCGGCGTACTCGGCCCACTCGAGAAAACCGCCGCCCGCCACCATGGCTTCGAACTCCTCCCGATCAACGAAATGATAATCCACCCCATCGACCTCACCCGGCCGCGGCGAACGGGTTGTGTGAGATACCGAAAAATGGGCCGCCACTCCCGCTTCCTCGAGGCGCTCCATGGTTTTGCGGATGAGAGTCGTCTTGCCCCCTCCCGATGGTGACGCAACGATGAAGAGCACACCCTTTTCAGCTGTCACCACGCGGTCGACCTCCCTTGCCTCGCACGGTGGACTCATCCTACGCCATGTTGCGGCCCAACGATAGTCGAAGACGAGGACATCACGGAAGCCCGCAGGGATCCGGCGCCGCACTCAGAACCACCGACGGTTTGCATTCCCGGCCACAATCCGCACCTGCGATCAAAACTCCAATCCAGAAGATCGCGGCCGCGATGTTGACTCCAGCCCGTAACTCCAGATCGTTTCGATGCAAATCACAGGCACCATGAAACGACGGAAGATTGGAGTACCACCTGTCCGGACGAGGTTCGAGCGTCGCATCAAGCGTTCGACCACGGGTCCAGGTGTCGTTCGACCTGCCGAAATCGGATGGTCGACTCCTGAAATCAGGATATTGGTGTGAAGAGTTGTAAATATTGTCGGTTCTCGGCATCCAAAACCGATTTTCGCGAACCGGCACGGCTCTTGCTTCGTTAACCTGGAAGAACCCTTAGTTCGTCTGTGGGCAGAGCGTCGGGGGGCGACCATGCATGCTGAGAAACGATCTGAATCGCACGGTTCGAAGAGCGAACGCCGACAACGGTGCCGGCCAAGGGTCGTCATATTCAATATTTCCGACACCCCCCGCGTCGAAATCCTGGAACTGCCGGAAAGTGCCAACCTGGGACATCGAATCTGCCATCATGGCAGAGTTTGGCGGGTCACCGGGATCCGAACCGGCGACCGGGTGTTGATCGCCGAGCTGGAAGCGAACTGACGTCACTCGTTGTCGACCATTCACAGTCGACAGTCGACAGTTCACAGTTCACAGTTCACAGTTCACAGTTCACAGTTTCATCGCAGCCATCGCATTCCACGGAGTTTACGAACAAAGAATCAACCTGCAATGGAGACTGTGAACTCGGTCTCTTGTAAAAAAAGTCCTTCTACTACGCCAATCGACACTTCGGCAATCGTGGAGGGAGGGTATAAAACCCTCCCCTACGGTACTGTCTTTCAGGATTCGCAGGGGCGGGTATTACACACGCCCGATCCTGACCACAACTGTTGACTGTTGACTGTCGACTGTCAACTCTTCCTCCGGAGCTTGCCGAGCATCCCCATCACCCCCGAGATGACGGCGACCGCAACGACGAGGACGATGGCCATCACCACCAGCCCGCCGAGGACCATCATTACGGTCCGAAGCATCCCGATCCAGTCCGGCATGGACACCCAACTCGAACGGAAATCCAGGGTGGTTGCAGCGACGATCGGCAATGATCCGGTGATCAATCGGGCTGACATCACGGGGCTGACCTCCTCGCCCTCTCACCCTATCACCCCGAAATCAAATCGCCGGTCGGAACACCGACCGGCGATGATTCAAACGGAGCAGGTGATCTACGACCGGGCCGCCCGAAACTCCCACGGAGGTTCCGGCTCCGAATCCATCCAAAGCCCGCATGGCAGCTCTCGCGCCTTGGCTCCCAGGCCGGCGAGATCGGGATCGCTGCCGCCCTCGGGAACCCACGCCAGTCCCCGGCTCACGAGCATTTCCGAAAGATCAATGCCGTTGACGGTGACACGGGCGCGGATGATATCCCCGCTGCTCTCCAGTACCTCGACCGTGACGTCCTCGCCACGAACCATGTCGCGGACAAAACTCCGGACCTCTTTGCCCCACGGTTGCTCGAGCTCCGGAGCGTCGATCCCTTCGATGTTCACGGTTCTCCGGTTCTTCTCACACTCGATGATGAGCGTGTCGCCGTCGAGGACCTTGACGCATTTCCCGGTGATGACATTCTGGCCGGCAAGCGCGCCACCCGCTGCGATCCCCACCACGATGAGCGTTCCCACGATGATTCTGCTGATCTTCATGTCGCCTCCCTTGATTCCGATTTCGAAGGCCCCGAGTTCGAGCTGTCCCCGGTCCCCTTCCGCCGGGTCCGTCCCGACTCTCGGGTCTCGATCAGGGCTGTCCGTTTCTACCACTCAGTACGGATTGCGGAGGATTCGGTTAACCAATTCGAGAAAAATCTCGATCAAACCGAGAATAGGTATTACTACGCACGACCTAAGAAGCGATCCGACATCGCGAAACTGCGTGCCGGAGCCCGGTGTGGAAGCTGGCGGGAAGGTCGGCTCAGCGGCTCAGCGGCTCGATTTCGGCGCGTAGCCGACGGACCAGATCGTGTTTGCTGTCCCAGAGCGCTTGGCTCAGCGACACGTGATAGAGGTGCGGGTTCATCAACCGCTTCACACCCGGATCGAGACGATCGAGGTCGGCACGCCGGCGTGCGCGCATGACCTCGAGATCCGGAGGGTCACCGATCCGGTGTCCATCGACAAAGACATCCTCGTGCAAGGCCTCGATCTCCCGGACCTCCTCAGCGACGAGCCGGCGTCTTCGCGGCTCGTCGGTCGGATGACACAGGGTCAGGGGCTCACCGGTCCCGTGCTTCTCGTGAGCCAAACCGATGAGGTCGGCGGTCGCCTTGCCGCGCTGGTCGTAGACCCGCCACAACCGTTTGTCACCCGGGTTGAGCGTCTTAGCCCTGGACTCCGAAAGTTTGATGGCCGGCCGGAGGCGGCCTCCGTCTTCGATGGCCACCAGCTTGTAGACTCCGTCGAGGGCGGCGTCACCGGTTGAGGTGATGAGGGCGGTACCGACACCGTGGGCCAGCCTTCGGAGAAGCCTTTCCGGATTGACTCCGTACCTCGGCGCCTCCTCGCGGATCTGGGTCACGATCTGCCAGATCACGAGCTCGTCCAGATTGTTGGATATCACAATGCCGACCTCATCGAACCCGGCGGCGTCCAGCTGGATTGCGGCCTGAATGGCGAGGTAGGCCAGATCACCCGAGTCGAGACGGATCCCGATCGGGACATGACCGCGGCGCCTCAGCTCCTCAAAGACCCGAATCGCGTTCGGGACCCCGCTGGCAAGGGTATCGATGGTGTCCACCAGGAGAATGCAGTCGTCGGGATAGAGATCGGCAAACGCTCGGAAGGCGTCGAGCTCACTGCCGCCGAGGGCCAGGAAGGCCTGGACCATGGAGTGAGCGTGCGTGCCTTTGGGTTGGACACCCATCAACCGGGAAACACCGACATTCGAGCTGAAGTCGGCGCCACCGATGAGGGCCGCCCGGGTACCGGCGTTGGCCCCGCGGTCGTGCGCGCGCCGCATCCCGAACTCGAGGATGAGAGCGCCGTGCGTTGCTTCGCGGATCCTCGAGGCCTTGGTGGCCACGAGCGTCTGGTAGTTGAGGTGGTTGAGAACAGGGGTTTCGACGAGCTGGGCCATGGCCAGCGGACCGTCCACCACCAGCAGCGGCGCATTCGGATGGACCACCCGACCCTCGGGGACGGCACGGATCGTCAAACCGTCCATGGTGCCGTTGTCAGCGAGCCAATTGAGAAAATCATCATCGAAGAGACGTTCGCCCGATGCGCCGGTCATCGACCGCAGGTACTCGACATCGGCCCGGGTCGCGCGGGTCTCCTCCATCCAATCGAGAAGCCACTCGAGGCCGGCAAAGATCGAATAGCCGGCCGAGTGCTCGCCATAGTGCGGGTGAGACCTGAAGAAGAAGTCGAACTGCACGCGCCGCTCGGCCAACCCGTGCCGAAAGTAAAGCTGGGCCATGGTCAGCTGGTAGAAGTCGGTGAAGAGCAAACCCTCGGTGTATCGACGATCGGTGGTCATGGGGTAAGGATCGCATATCCGAGCGAAAACCATCGACACAGTACAGACCGCAAGGACGCGAGGAACGCAAGGATCATCGCAGCCCATCGCAATAGAGAGCCATCGCACCATCGCGGATCCCATTCCACCACTTCAACCACAATAAAACCCGGGCACGAAAAGATTTCGACTGCCCAATGGCCGGTTTTCGGCCGATCAAAACGACTCTTTGTGACCGCTTGGCGCCTTCGTCTACTCGTGGTCGTGACGTGCGATGCCTTGCGCACCTTGCGTCCTTGCGGTGAATGTCCTCAAACGCCGAGGCTCAGATCCCCCAACCTGCTTTGGAGCAGTCCCTGATGAGTTCCTCGAGAACCTCTTCATCGAGATCGGAGAGTCTCTTGAAACGGACACAGCTCTTGCCGATGTTGGCCTTCGGGAGTCGGCCGCGGTAGCGTTCGGCGACATAGCCTTCGTCATCCGCAGCGCAACAATAAAGGGAGATGTACTGCCTGTTGTTGGCGATCCCGATCTTCATCCACTCGCCGGAGCGACCGCTGGCGTAGGTGTAGGCGTACTTCCCGTATCCGAGGATTCCGAACTCCATGGTCGGCTCGAGTTCCGGTGCGGTCTCGCGAACGAGGTCATGCAGTTTCTGGATGTCATCGCGACGCCTGTCCTCGACCTCGGCGATGTACTGCTCGTGGGTCGTGGCGTTGGTCTTGCCCTTCATGGGACCAGTGTACAACATGAGAAACGGTATCAGAAAGATGGGTGCGTCATCCTACACTGATGGTGGAGAAAAGGCGGACGATGACAAAGGGACACTCGGCACCGTGGTCACAGTGGGGCGATGAGATCGACGCCGCGTCGATCGAGCAGATGCGCCGCGCCTGCGAGCTGCCCATCGCGGTTCGCGGCGCGCTGATGCCCGACGCCCACCTCGGCTACGGTCTGCCTATCGGCGGCGTTCTGGCCACTCGAGAAGCGGTGATCCCATATGCCGTGGGGGTCGATATCGCATGCCGCATGAAGCTCTCGGTGTGGGACATGCCGCCGGGAACCCTGGAGACGAGCCATGACCGGCTGGCTCGAGCCATCGAGACTGAAACCCGATTCGGGATCGGAGCCAGCTTCGGCAATCGCCGACAACATCCCGTGATGGACGAAGACTGGAACATCACGGTGGTGACCGGAAGGTCGAAGGACAAGGCCTGGTCACAGCTCGGGACCAGCGGCAGCGGCAATCACTTTGTCGAGTTCGGGGTGCTCGAACTCGACGAGCCCGAGCTCGGGCTCGATCCCGGTCGATATCTCGCTCTGCTGAGCCACAGCGGAAGCCGCGGAGCCGGGAACACGGTTGCCCGCCACTTCAGCGATCTCGCCATGGCCATCCGTCCCGACATGCCAAGGGCGTCCAGACACCTCGCCTGGCTCGAGCTCGACACCGAGGAAGGCCACGACTACTGGCGGGCGATGCAGCTCATGGGACGATACGCCGCCGCCAATCACGAGCTCATTCACCGTCATATGGCAGACAGACTCGGGGCTCAGGTGATTGGCGGCGTCGAGAACCACCACAACTTCGCCTGGATCGAGGAGCACGACGGCGATGAAGTGGTGGTCCACCGCAAGGGGGCGACACCCGCCGGGCGGGAGGTCCTCGGGGTCATCCCGGGCTCCATGGCAACCCCCGCCTTCATCGTGCGGGGCGCCGGCAACGAGGCATCGCTTCGCTCGGCGGCGCACGGGGCCGGCCGTCGGATGAGCCGCAAACAGGCCAAGAAACGCTTTGGTTGGAACGATGTGCGCGACCTGCTCCGAAACCGGGGCGTCCGACTGCTGTCGGCCGGCCTCGACGAGGTCCCCATGGCCTACAAGGACATCTCGGAGGTCATGGCGGCGCAACGGGATCTCGTCCGGCCGATCGCCCGGTTCCACCCTCGTCTCGTCAAGATGGCGCCGGGGGGCGAGCCGCCCGAGGACTGACGCCGGGTCTGGAGACCCGTCGTCCGCCCCGGCCCGGCCCCCCAGTATCAGGTGGGGTTTCGGCGACCTTCCAGCGCCGCCCGGACCGGCCCGATCAGCGCTTCGGCGGCAAGGGCGTGGGCCTCTTCATTCGGGTGCTGATCGGTGGGATGGACCCAGAGTTCCGGTCCGCTGTAGCCGGGAAACGCCCCCGCGAGATCGACGCACGTCACGTCCAGCTCGACGCAGTAGCCCGCAACCACCTCGTGGATCGACCGAAAGGGGTTGCGCCCGTCGAGACCGTGGAGAAACGGGAAGATCGCCACCACGAGTGGGATGTCGTGAGATCGACAGAGATCGGCGATGCCGCCGAGGGCCAGCCGGCATTCCCGGGCTCCCGGACCGCCGGGTTTGAACCCATCGACCAGTCGATGGATGTGGCGGCGGGCACGGATGTCACGCAGCACCACCTGCCACGCCCAACCGAGGAATTTCGACGGAGACCTGACGGCATCAGGATCGAGATAGATGCTCGTGTAGGCGCGAAAAAAGTCGATCCGCTCGGTTGTGGCCCTTCGAGCCGGGAGGTTGATGTCGTTGGGAACAAAGACCAGCAGCACAAGATCGGGTTCGTAGTGGATACCCGCGCCCTCGAAGGAGGCCAGCTGGTGGACCGTGTTGGATCCGAACTCGGCGCTGTTGATCGTCTCCACCGGATGATCGTCGATCTCGAGGTTCAGCCGCCTCTCGAGTCGGACGAGCAGGGTGTCTTCGATGCGCACGCCCTGGCCCCAGAGATAGGAGTCGCCGAGACCCAGGATACGGAGAGTTCCGGCGGGTTTCTCCAACTCGTGCTCCCGGTCTCTCCAGCCACGCGAGTTGTGGGAGTGATCCACCCTCGCCCCCGGACCGAAGTACTTTCTCGGGTCGCTGCCGTATGTGCTCCGCACCATGGAGTGGGGGATGTAGCCGAAGGGCGCCCTGACCGGCTCGGCGCCGACTGGCAGGATCACCTCCTCGGTGCTCGGCCGATGCCTGGACGGGCCCAAGCCGGCCACCCGGAACACCACCTCCGCCACCGCCAAGGCGACGACGAGCCCTGCGGCCGCCAACGCGAGTTTCGGCACAATCCCCAGGAATCGACCGGCACCGATCGCCGTACGCGGTGTTTCCCGGTCCGATGGACCACGGTCGGGATCGATCTCGGTCAACCCGGCCTCGATGACATCGGCTTCGAGCCGAGCGGCTGATCAGAGCACATGATGGGTGATCCAGTCCGAGGTCTCCTCGATGGAGCGGTTGGTCACATCCACGATCCTGATTCCCGTGATGGACCGGTAGATCCGACTGCAGTAGTCGATCTCCCTCATGATGTGCGACCGATCGGAATAGCCGGGAATCCGCGTGCCCATTCGACCGGCGCGTTCGGTCCGAACCTGAATCTGCCTGTCGAGATCCATGGTGAATCCCACTTTCGGCGCCGTCGCAAGGCGAACCTCCTCGGGCAGGGGAACCTCGTTGATGATCGGTACATTGGCCACCTTGAGCTTGCGGCACGACAGGAAGATCGAGGTCGGCGTTTTCCCGGTCCGTGACACCCCGAGGATGATCAAGTCCGCCTCGTCGAAGGATTCCAGACCCTGTCCGTCGTCGTGACGACGGGTGAAGTGAATCGCCTCGATGACCTTGAACATGTCCTCCGACTGGCCCCGAAAGGCACCCGGTGTCCGGCTCGGCATGGACTGGAGAGCGTCGGAGAAGATGTTCATCAATGGCCCGAGCAGATCCAGAACCACCAACCCGCGTTGCCGCCCCAGGTCAACAACGGATTCACTCAGCTCGCGGGAAACGAAGGTGAAGACCACGATGGCCTCACCCGGGTCGACGTCGTCGAAGATGGTGCGCAGCTGATCCACCGAGCGCGTGAAGGGAAATCGTCGAACCCGTGCGCTGGCCCGACCGAACTGGACGAGGGTCGACCGGACCACCGCCTCTGCGGTGGCACCGGTGGCGTCGGAGACAACGAGGATCTCGAGTGGCTTGGTCAACTTCAGGATCTCTGATCCACTATAACCCGCATCCGAGTCCGCGTCCGACTCCTTGACCTCTGCCCCTGCCGCTGCCCCTGCCGCTGTCCCTGCCCCTGCCCCTGCCAGCCTCACCTACTCCGGCACATCCCGATGAGAGGACACCGATTCCCATTCTAAAACCCGGATACCTTTCGGACCCGAGGCCACGAACCGCGCTCGCGGGACCGGGCCGGACGGGATCCCTCGCCCGCAGCGGTTCGAGACTGCAGGTGGTCTCCATGGACTCGCCGGACCGACCCAGGCTGCGATAGGGTGATGACGATGTCGGATCACCCGAACCCACTCGGCGACCTGCGCCTCTTCGGTCTGACCGACCGGCGTCGCGATCTGGTGCTCACGGTTCTCTTGATCGCAGTGATCCTCACCGGGAGGTTGTTGGTCTTCCCCGCGTCGATCTGGGAACAGGACGAGGCCGCATTCGCCGCCGCCATCCTCGATTTTGACGCCACCGACAATCGGCCCCACCCTCCGTGGTTTCCACTCTGGATCGGATTCGGAAAGCTCGTCCACCTCGTCGGTGCCGGACCGGCGGAGTCTCTCCGGATCGTCAGCCTCGTTTTTTCGGTGTGGATGATCTTCCCACTCACCGCCATGTGGTCCCCCCTGGTGGGTCGGGGCCTGGCGATCGGGGCCTCGCTCCTCTTTCTGGTGGCCCCGGGCCCATCGTTCTTCTCCGGACGGGCGTTTTCAGGAACCACCGCCACGGCTCTTCTCGTGGCCGCGTTGGCCTTCTGGCTCCAGGCCCGCGACCGGCCCCGGTGGCTGGCCGCCGGGTCCATCCTGGCGTCGACGGCCATCCTCGTGCGACCGCAGTTTCTGCCGGTCGCGGTCGGCGCCATGTTGGTGGTCGGTATCCGCATTCCGGCCAAACAGCGATTGCGGATGCTCGCGGCTTTCGTCACTCCCCTCTGCGTCGGGGCCCTGATCCTGATAGCTGTGTCGGATGGAGTCGTCCCGCTGTGGTCGGCTCTCACGACCCACGGCGAGTATCATTTCTCACGCCTCGAAGAAGCCCCACACGGACTCGCCGAGTCCGGTCTTTCCCGATCTCTGGGCCACCCCGCAGTCGCCGTAGGCTGGCTGATCCTCTTTCACATCGGGATGATCCGACTGATTCGGGCGGGTCGATGGCGGGCGATTTCGCCCATTCTCATTGGCGCCCTGCTGCCCCTTCTCGTGGTGATTCACGGATTCTCCAACCCCGCCCATGCACGCTACGCCGTGCCGATGCTGGCGTTGACCAGTGGGTTCGTCGCCCTGGGATTGAATGTGATCTTCGGTAGACGGGTTTGGATCGCCATCGCCGCAGCCGCCGTTGCAGCAACTGCGCTGACCGGACCCCAATTGGTGGCCTACCGATCAACGGTCTCCCCAGCGCCCGCAGCCATCGAAGAGGCATTGGTCGAGGCAGAGCACCGCAGAGGCGTGGTGGTTGCAGATCGGACTCTGCGCGCTTTCTTCACCTTGCGTCGGCTCGAACGGCCGCTCGGTGTGCCGGTGCTCTTCGACCACATGATCGAGCTCGGTCATGTTCCGCCGCCACCACCCGAACAGACCGTCTACATCTTTGACGCCGGCCGCGGCACGCTGCTGAACTCATCCGAACGTGAACGGCGATTCGCCTGCACCATCCCCCTGGTCGAGGCCCTGAGCCAGAATCGATTCATCGATCTCCGGGTCGCTTCCGGCGCCTCCCTCAAAGGGAGTGAGCAGGCCAAAGGGCCCCTCGTCTTGATCGACTGACACCGCCGGGAGCGCCCTACATCGCCAGGAGCACGACCGCCGTGATGGCCATGACGATCGAGAGGCCGGTTCCCACCCTGACGAAGTCCTTTGTGGTGTATCCCCCGGAACCCATGATCATCAGGTTGCACTGGTGAGCGAACGGCAGGATAAAGGCGCAGCTGGCGCCATAGGCCACCGCGAGAAACGCTTGGCCGACATCGACGCCGCTGGTCTGCGCCGCGGCATAGGCCACGGGCGCCAGGATGACCGCAGCGGCGGCGTTGTTCGAGGTCGTGCTCAGCAGTGCCGAAATCGCGAACAGCACGCCAAAGACATAGAAGTTCCCGAGGCTGCCCCCCGCCGGGAACAGGGTCGCCGCCAGCTTGCCGGCCACTCCGGTCTGAAAGAGCGCGTCACCGAGTGGGATCGTCCCGATGATGAGGAATAGGATGCGGAAATCGACCGATTTCTGGGCGCCGCGGAGGGAAACGCAACCCGTCCCGACCATGAGCAGCGCGGCGGCAAGCGCGCTGACGGCAAGCGGGAACCAGCCCATCACCGGAGGAACCAGGGCCACGGCCAGGATCAATAGCGCCACCGGAGCCCTCCGCACATCCTCCTCGGATCGCTGCCGATCCAGGAGGACGAGATCTCGGCTGTCCTCCAGCTTCCGCACGCTTCGATTCGGTCCGTAGATCAGCAGTGCGTCTCCGAGCTTGAGCGGGATTTCGGCGATCTCCTTCTCGATGGCCTCGCCCCGTCTCGAGATCGCGAGCGCCGACAATCCGAACCTCCCCCGGAAGCCGATCTCCGCCAGGCTTCGGCCAATGAAATCGGAGTACGGAGAAAGGGTGACCTCCGCCATGGTCAACCCGCGACCCATCAACCGCTCGGTCTCCTCCGGCCCGGCGAAATCGAGCGTGATCGACTGCTCGGCCGCCAGCCGTCGTGCATCGTCACCCGAGCCCTCGACAAACAGCATGTCACCCGGCTTGATGACCAGGTCTGCCTGGACGTCCAGATACAGATCACGCCTGAAGTCCCGGGGCCGCTGGACCTGCACCACTTCCAGGCCATACCCCTTGCCGAGGTTCGCCTTCGCGATGGTGGTGCCGGCAAGCTCGCTCCCGGCGGAGACGGTGATTCGATACAGCCGCTTTTCAAGGCGGTAGCGTTTTTTGACCCGGTCCCGAAAGTCTTCTCCGAGAAGCTCGGTGCCCGACGATCCCCTTCCGAGCAGTCGGGTTCCGACCAGCGCCATGTAGGCAATCCCGACAACGCAGATCGGAATCCCGACAAGGGCGAACTCGAACATCCCGAGCGTTCGCTCCCCCCCACTCAGACGCTCGAGCTCGCTGCCGAGAATGAGGTTCGGGGTGGTCGAGATCAAGGTGAGGGTGCCGCCGAGAATCGCCGAGTATCCGAGGGGCATCATGAGCTTTGACGGTGAGATCTTCGCCCGACGTGCGAGGACAAGGACCGCCGGAAGAAACACGGCCACGGTGGCGGCGTTCGACATGATGGCGGACAGAACGCAGGTGGTGACCATGATCAGCAGGACCAGGCTCCACTCCTTCTTGCCGCCGAACCGCTCGAGCAATCTCCCCATCAGGGTCGCGACACCGCTCTCCTGGAGCCCCGCCGAGAGCACGAAGATCGCCCCGAGGGAGATGACCGCGGTGTTGCCGAAACCTCTGAGCGCAGCCTCCGCCGGGTTGACGGTTCCGGTGACGGCGAGCACCACCGGGATCGAGAGCGCGGTGGCTTCGAGCGGGATCAGCTTGCTGATGAAAAGCACCATGGCCACGACCAGCGTTCCGATTGCGATCCATGCATGAATGTCCATTGTTGTTCTTCCCCTGGCCCTGACTATCTCATATGACCCGGCCCTGGTGGATCGAGAGGGACTGGCTCATCGTTACCGTCTCGTGTCCTTCTTTTCGTAGAACGACATCACCGCGGAGGCCAGGCCGGCACCGGCTTCCGAGTACATGTTCCACGCCGCTTGGGCACCGGCATCGATGAGTTCCGCCACTTCATCATTGTGGCCGGCGCGACTCAACAGGCGCATGAGCACATAGCGCATCGGGATCAACACCACCAGACCCAATGCCCAGACCGACGGCAGCTTACCCGTGGACGCTGCCAGGAACACGACCGCGAATATGTCCTGCATGATCAGAACGCCGATGGCGATCTGGCCATACTTGGACTGGTACTCGCCCTTGTCCTCCAAGGTCTTGACCGCGAACACGGTGCTGGAGAAACTCAGCGCGAAACCGATCAACATGGCCTTGCCGAGATCGATGCCGGCGAACGCCTGGATCCCAGCCAGACTCATCCAGTAGAGCAGGGTCCCGAACACGGCAACCACGATTGCCGTGTGCAAAGTCGTCCCTGCCCAGATGGCCGGGCGCAGGAGCGAGCGAAGATCGAGCTTGAGGCCGATGGTGAAGAGCGACAGCGTGACGCCGAGATCGCCGATCATGGTCAGCCGCATCGTGATCGCGCACCCCCGAGAGATTCAGCACGAATCCGCACAGTAGGTATCCCACCATGGGCGGCAAGCCGACCCGCGCAGCCGCGATTCCGGCGATCAGTGCCGGGGCTATCCAGAGGAGATCATCCATCATTCCTCCCGAAACGGATATTCAGGCTATCCGCCATGAGTGTCCTCGCGTTTGTCATTCAAGCATCGAGGGGTAGAAATTTCCGTTCTTCGTAAGCGCCGTT
>JARFRM010000178.1 GCA_029287235.1 Thermoanaerobaculales bacterium | reverse complement strand
CAGGCACCGCCGCCGCACGCAGGCACCGCCGCCGCACGCTTTCTTTGCCGTTCCGGAACGATCGACAACCTGGAGAGAACGCGGCTACGCCTTCACCGCTGACGGTCCCTTCAGAATCCGCGCGGGAAGCATGAGCAACGCATGCAGGAAATTGAAGACGGCATCGACGGTGATCCCGATGAGCCTGAACGGCAGCATCAAGAGCCACACCAACGGATAAAGCACGAGGGCGAGCAGGGCCAGGGGCCAAGCCACCACGAGCAGGATCAACCAGAGAATGAATGTCCACATCTTTCGCCTCCAATAAGAGGTACGAAGAAGGGCAGTCGTCGGTTCGCTCAATCGGTGCTGGGTATGAGTTGCTCGACGCGGCTGGAGTCCGGGGCCAATAGACCAAGAGAACCGTCTTCACCGAGGAGGAGCCTGCCGGCGGTTGCTCCTGCCTTCCAGGCTCCGGCCGAGGAGCCGTGCATCCAGGGCCCCAAAACCGGCGCCACCCCCTCGAGAGTCGGGCCGACCTTCCCGCTGTTCAGGTCAACAACACTTGTCCTGAGTTTTTCGAAATTCGTTCGCTCTTCGTCGTTCCACGTCCACAGACCAACAACCAACTGTCCCGGCTTCAGTTCGCCCCCGAACAGAATCTGCTGTGCCTTGTCCAGACCGATCTGACGGAGAAGTTCGCCGCCGGAAGTGAAGACATCGATATGATGATCACCCTCGCGATCCCGAGCGATGGCGATGAGGCCACCCTCGGTCTCTGAAATTCTCGACCAGTAGGGCATCGGACCGAGATCAGTCGCCACGTCCCGGGTTGAAGCATCGACAACAACAAGACGATCGTCTCCCTCGACATCGATCCGGTCGAGATATCTCCCTGATTGGGAGACCCGGCCTCGGTCTTTCCATCTCCAAGGATGAGGCAGCTCGGCGTCTTCGGATAAGGTCTTTGATTCGAGATCCAACAAATACCTTCGCCAGCGCTGAGACGTGTCCGATCTTGAAGAGGTCGAAGCCAGAATCAGAATCCTGTCTTCACTCCAGAACGATGCGTAGATGGGGTGAAATTCTCCTTCGATCACCGCGGCCGTAATCTGGTCGCCAGCTCCGCTTTCGTAGGCCGCCACCGAACGCCCGTCGACGACGGCGATCCGAGATCCGTCCGGTGAAACCGAGAGATCATCCCACCGTCTGCCCACGGCCACAACGCCCAGCTTGCGCGGTTGAGGCTGACTGACATCGAGACGGGCAACATTGACTGTCCACTCGCCCGCGGACTCCGTGGCCGGCCACACTGCTGTCGATCCATCAGCGGAGAACACGAGGTCCGGCCCCCACCATCGGATCGCCGGGTCGATGGCCACCCATCTTCCGTCACTCACGTTGAAAAGGAAGCGAGGATGGTAATCCAGTCTCCCCGGACTCGTTCCGGAGACGGCGATCCAGTCGCCCGATCCTGCTGTAACGGAGGCCACCCGTGTCAGATCGTTTGGGGCCGCAGCACGAATCCAGAGACTCCAGGCGAGCACGGTTGCCGCGGCCGCCACGAGCACCGACCACAGGGTCGCCGAGAGCACCCGGTGGCCACGACCGAGATCCACCCGCCCCGAGGTCACCTGAACCGCCCCTGAAACGATCAGGCCAACGAGCATCCATGCAACCATCCAAGACGCTGCCGCCAGTGCTGCACCGGGAGCGGTGATGGGGAGAAACGGACGAATCGCCAACCACGTCCCCGCAATCACGAGAATCAACCCACCGAAATCAACCAACAGCCACGCCGAGCGGCCACGCCAGATGAGACCCAATGCGTGGGAAAGAAGGATGATGAGCAGCGGAGCCAGCCAAAGCACCAGAGCCGCGGACCAGCGAGGCTCGAACGGACCGAGAACATCTCTGGGAGCCAGAAAGTGGAAGAAATCCGGAGAGAGCAGCGCGGTCGGGAACATGATGAGAATCTCCGCCCCGAGTACCAGCACAATCACCGCCGCCAACTTGCCGAGCCAAATGGTCGATCCCGAGAGTGGTTGGGCATAGTAAAAACCCATGCGGCCCTCGGCGAGATCGCGACCGATGAAACTCACTCCGAGAAGGAGGGCGAAGACCGGCACCAACGATCCGACCATCACCCAGGTCACCGCTTCACGAATGTCGGAGGCGGGGTTGGATCCGGTCGCGGGCAAAAAAGGCGCCAGCAGCGGCAGGACGGAGGCCACTGCAGCCGCAGCGAGCAGCGCTTTGCGCTCGTCGATCTCTCGCAACACGATGGCGATGAAGGCGCGCATCACACACCCCCGTCCTCATCACCGCAGAGGGCGACAAAGATCTCCTCGAGGGAGAGGGACTCGACTTCCACTTCGGTGATCCCGACGGTTTCCTTGAACCGGGCGACGGCCCGAAGGTCCGCGCGACCGATCACCACATCGACACCGGCGCCGACCACACGGATGACGGCGGGCTCGAGGGGCTGAAGGGCGGATTCCACCTGATCGGCAGATAGGCCATTGTCGAGCACACAACGCAATCGCCGAAAACGACTCTTGAGCCCATCCATGGTCTCGTCGAAGACCAACCGCCCCTGCTTCATGATTCCGACCCGGTCGGCAATACCCTCGATCCCCGCGAGGTCGTGGGTCGTGACCAGCACGGTCGTCCCACGGTCGGCGAGTTCCCCCACCAACTCTTCGAGAAGGGTCCGCCGGACGACGGCATCGAGACCGAGGGTCGGGTCATCGAGAACGAGCACCTCGGGCTCGGCCGCGAGCACGGCGGCCAGGGCGAGCTGGCGGCGTTGTCCCTTGGACAGACGCCCGGCCGGCAGCCGGCAAGGCACTCTCACGCGCTCGAGCCTCGCCGCGTACTCGTCGGCACTCCAAACCGGTCGGATCCGACCGAGGAAGCGCCCAAGGTCGACTGCGGAGGCTCCGGGTGGGATGTCCGGAGTTTCCGGAACCAGCCCGACCTTCTCCATGATCCGACGCCGTTTCTTCCAGGAGTCAAGACCCAGCAAACGACACTCTCCGGCCTCCGCTCGGCGTTGACCCACCAGACACTGGATCGTCGACGACTTGCCGGCGCCGTTACGTCCAAGCAGGGCGTAGACCTCGCCCTGGTGAACGGTGAAGCCGACATCATCGACGGCGGTCACCGTCCCGTATCGAACAAACAGATGGTCGACGACCAACGGCTCGGCGTCGATGTTCATTTCGTTCCTCCATCGGCGGCGTCCTTGATTTCCCTCCACGCCTCCGAGATCGCATTGGTGGATTCCTCTTCACTGACACCCATGGACCGGGCGGCCTCGACAAAGATCGCGGCGCCGTCGGCAAGCAATCGTCGGCGCTCGTCCGCCAGATCGCCGGCGGGTCGCTCCGCCACGAACGTCCCCTCGCCGCGCCGCACCTCCAGAGCACCGTCGGCGGTCAATCGCTGATAAGCCTTGGAGACCGTCGCCGGATTGACACGCAGCTCCCGGGCGAGCTCTCGGACCGATGGAACGGCGGTTCCCACAGGCAACGCTCCAGAGGCCACCAGCCGCCGCATACCGTCCTCGATCTGGCGCCAGATCGGGGCGGCTGCGGCAGGGTCGATGTCAAGCAGACCGAGCATGGGCGACTCCCTGGTGTATTACTGATGTAATACACTATGTCACCATCAGCCGATTGTCAAGAGGAGCGGCTGCAATCTTGATTCTCTCGCCGGTGTACCCGAGCGGATGCCAGGCACCGCCACCGCACACTTTTCTCGTGCCGTTCCGGAACGATTGACAGCCTGGAGAGAACGCGGACCCGGCGTCGATCGGACGTGCCGTCTCAAACGATTTTGGGAACCAATACCTACCCGTGCGTCAACCCTTTCGGGCCCAAACATCGTTTGAGGGGGCTCTCTCGGGCAACACCGATGAGAACATCGGGTTCGGTATCGCGTTCCCGGAGGGCTGTACCGAGCATGGTGCCCTCATCGGTGTACCCGAGCGGATGCCAGGCACCACATTTTTGTCGGACGAAAATGAGAGCCAGGCACGCGCCGCCGCACGCCTTGTCGTGCTAGCGTGAGCGACGGAGGCGAGACCATGAACGACACGATTGCGGCCCTGAAGAACTGCGAGATCCTCGGCGGTCTCGATGAGAAGACCCTGGCGTTATTGGCCGATGCCGCTGAACACCGGCACTTCGTTCTCGGCCAAGCGCTCTTTGTCGCGGGCGGCGAGCGTCTCGACCTCTGGCTGCTGATCTCGGGTCAGGTCGAGGTGCGGGTCGAAAGCGGCGATGCCGGCGGAACCGTCATCATCCTCGGACCGGGAGACGCCCTCGGCGAAGCCGGCCTTCTCGAACCGGGAGTCCACACCGCGACCGCCCGTGCGGTCAGCGCCGTCGAGGTGCTCCAGCTTCCCGTCGAAGCGATCCGTCGCGAAATCTCCAAAGATGCCGGCGCCGCCATGGAGCTCTTCGCCGCCGTCGCCCATGTCATGGTCCGGCGCCTGCAATACTCGAATTCACGACGTGCCGGCTGGGAGCTCATCTACCGCCCCGGATTGACCCGCAACGAACACGATCTCCTCGGCGACCGAGAGATTCCGGCCGACGCACTCTACGGTGTTCAGACCCTCCGCGCGGTAGAGAACTTCCCGATCACCGGGATCCGCCTCGGTCATTTCCCGCACATGATCCGATCCCTCGCCATGGTCAAGCAGGCGGCGGCACAAGCGAACCTTCGACTCGGCCTCCTCGATCCGGAGATCGCCGATGCCATCGACCGCGCATGTACGGAGATCATCGACGGCCACTGGCACGGCCACTTCGTCGTCGACGTGGTCCAGGGGGGTGCCGGAACATCGACCAATATGAACGCCAACGAGGTCATCGCCAACCGGGCCCTCGAGCTCCTCGGTCACGAGCGGGGTGAGTACGACTACTGTCACCCCAACAACCACGTCAACCTCTCGCAATCGACCAACGACGCCTACCCCACAGCCGTCCGGGTCGCGGTGGTGCTGGAGCTCGCCGATCTCCTCGCCGCCCTGCACTCCCTCGAGAAAGGTCTCCAATCCAAGGCGACCGAGTTTCATCAGGTGCTCAAGATGGGCCGGACCCAGCTTCAGGATGCTGTTCCCATGACCTTGGGTCAGGAGTTCGACGCCTTTGCCGTCACAACCGCCGAAGACATCGTGCGGCTCGAAGAAACGGCACGGCTCTTCCTCGAGGTCAACCTGGGCGGCACCGCCATCGGCACCGGTATCAATGCCGACCCGCGGTACCCCGAGCTTGCGGTCTCGGAGCTCGCCCGGATCAGCGGCCTCGAGCTGGCCCTCGCCCCGAATCTGGTTGAAGCGACCCCGGACACCGGGGCCTTCGTCAGCTTCTCCGGCGTCCTCAAGCGTGTCGCGGTCAAGCTCTCCAAGCTCTGCAACGACCTCCGGCTGCTCTCCTCCGGACCGCGGTGCGGTCTCAATGAGATCAACCTCCCGGCGGTCCAGCCCGGTTCTTCCATCATGCCGGGCAAGGTCAACCCGGTCATCCCCGAGGTGGTCAACCAGGTCGCCTTCCAGGTCATCGGTAATGACCTCACCATCACCCTGGCCGCGGAGGCCGGTCAGCTCCAGCTCAACGTCATGGAACCCATCATCAGCTTCGCCATTTTCGAGTCCTTGGACATGCTCACAGCGGCGGTCAAGACACTCTCCGAACGGTGTATCAGGGGCATCACAGCCAATTCCGACCGCTGCCTCGACATGGTGGAGGGTTCCATCGGCCTCGTGACCGCCGTGGTTCCGGCGATCGGATACGAGGCGGCGTCCGATGTCGCCAAAGAGGCCCTTGCAACCGGAAGATCGGTGAGGGAGATTCTGCTCGAAAAGGGACTCCTGTCGGTCGAGGAGCTTGATCGGATCCTGTCTCCGGAAGCGATGACCGCCCCGCGACCGTTGTCGGGGACAAGAGTCGTCAATCGTGAATCGTGAGTCGTGAATCGGAGGTCAAACCGACGGGGGACGCGCCCCGTTATTAGGGATCTGACCGGAATGCCAGAGTCAATTGCCAAAAGTCGTCAATCGTGAATCGTGAGTCGTGAATCGGAGGTCAAACCGACGGGGGACGCGCCCCGTTATTTGGGATCTGACCGGAATGCCAGAGTCAATTGCCAAGCGTCTCCGGTGACCGGAAACGACTTACGACTCACGACTTACGACTCACGACTCACGACTTACGACTCACGACTCACGACTCACGAGCCGTCTACGACGGCGGTGCGACGCCGTTCTCATCGAGCATGGCGAGAAACTCGGCGACGATCTCCCGATCCCAGAAGCCCTTTTCGGTCTCGCTCTTGACGACCGCCACCGCCTCCTCGACCGGCATGGCCGCGCGATAGCAGCGATCGACAGTCAAGGCGTCGTAGATATCGACGACCTGAAAGACCCTGGCCAACAGAGGGATCTCTTCCCCCGACAGACCATCGGGATAGCCTGAACCATCGAATCGTTCGTGGTGGTGACGAATCAGCGGCAGCACCGGCGCGAGACTGCGCAACGGCGAGCAGATCTCGACCCCGATCTCGACGTGGCGTTTCATGACGGTCCACTCATCGGCGGTCAGCTTTCCCGGTTTGAGCAAGACCTTATCGGGGATGCCGATCTTGCCCAAATCGTGCAGGAAGCCGCCCCGCCGAAGGGCGGTGATTTCCTCACCATCGAGTCCCAGCCGTTCCCCGAGACCCACGCCCAACCGACCGAGTCGTTCGCAGTGATCGCCGGTGTCCTTATCCCGAGCTTCGACCACCCGGGCGATGGAAAAGACCATCTGCTCGGCCGAATCGAGCTCGGTCGTCAGCCGGCGGAAATTGACCAAATTGCGGACGCGAACCTCGAGCTCGACCAGATCGCACGGTTTGTTGAGGAAGTCGGTGGCGCCGGCCTCGAGACCTTCGAGTCGCGCCTTCCGGGATCCGTGGCCGGTGAGAAAAACAACCGGAACAAGGAGCAGATTCGGTTGGGCCTTGAGCTGCCGGCAGACCTCAAAGCCATCCATACCCGGCATTTGAACATCAAGGAGAATGACATCGGGCAACTGTTGTCGGGCGAGTTCGAGCGCCGTTGCGCCATCGGCCGCCTGAACCACTTCAAATCCGAGTGTTCCGAGTGCGTCCGCCAAAGCCGACAGGGCGCCAGGATCGTCGTCTACAGCCAGGACCGTTCCGCGACTTTCGTTCATCTCACCCTCACCCAACAATACTAACAGCAGCTCGCAGCGATGTTCTCGATAAATCCCGGGTCGAGAGCCCCGGTGGTTCGATCGGCCGCTCCCCAAACCCTGTGCTAGACTCCGAGGTCGGTCAGGTTCCCACTGGAGGTTCGCATGAAAGGCATCGTCCTGGCGGGCGGTTCCGGCACCCGGCTTCACCCCGTGACCCGCGTGGTCAGTAAGCAACTCCTGCCGGTCTACGACAAACCCATGGTCTACTACCCACTCAGCCTTCTCATGTTGGCCGGAATCCGTGAAGTGCTGATCATCTCGACCCCGCAGGACCTCCCGGACTACCGTGAGTTGCTCGGGGACGGAAGCCGGATCGGGATGGATCTCAGCTATTGCGAGCAGCCGAGACCGGAGGGCCTCGCCCAGGCTTTTATCCTCGGCCGCGAGTTTCTCGCCGACGGGCCAGCATGTTTGGTTCTCGGTGACAACGTACTCTACGGACACGGCCTCTCTGAAATCCTCCAACGATCGGCCGAATTGACGAGTGGCGCCCGGATCTTCGGCTACTGGGTTCGTGACCCTCGCAGCTACGGCGTGGTGGAGTTCGACGCGAACGGCCGTGCCCTGACACTGGAGGAGAAGCCCGCGACCCCCCGCAGCAACTATGCGGTGCCTGGTCTGTATTTCTACGGACCCGATGTGTGCGAACTTGCGGCGGGGCTCGAACCCGGCCCCCGTGGCGAGCTCGAGATCACCGACCTCAACCGGCTCTACCTCGAACGCGACGAGCTCGAGGTCGAGATGCTCGGTCGCGGCTATGCCTGGCTCGATGCCGGCACCCACAAGAGCCTCATCGAAGCTTCGAACTTCATCCAGGCCATCGAAGAGAGGCAGGGCCTCAAGGTGGGCTGCCTCCAGGAGATCGCATGGTCCAACGGGTGGATCACCACCGAGGGTTTTCGTCGCGAGACCGAGGCGGCAGGGGCATCAACCTACGGTGACTACCTCAAAGAAGTCCTTGCCCGCGCGGAGAGCTGAATGCGGCGGATCGAAACGGTCATCGACGACGTCTGCCTGATCGAACCCGCGGTCCACGGCGACCACCGCGGTTTCTTTTTGGAGAGCTATCACAGGGACCGCTTCGCCGAGCTCGGCATCACGTGTGATTTTGTCCAGGACAACCACTCGCGGTCGCGTGCCGGGGTCCTGAGGGGCCTTCACTACCAACTCGGACGACCGCAGGCCAAACTGGTCAGGGCCACCCGTGGGCGGGTCTTTGACGTGGTCGTGGATCTTCGCCGCGGCAGCCCGACCTTCGGGCGCTGGGTCGGGGCTGAGCTGAGCGAGGACAACCGGCGAATGCTGTTCTCCCCACCCGGCTTCGGGCACGGTTTTCTTGTCCTCTCGGATATCGCCGAGTTTCAATACAAGTGTTCGGACTTCTACGCGCCGGAGGAGGAACGAGGGATCCGGTGGGATGATCCATCCATCGCCATCGACTGGCCCATCGGAGGGAACGAGCCCATCCTTTCGGATCGCGATCTCGCCTGGCCCCGCCTCGAGGAGGCAGCCGAAGGGGATCTTCCGAGGTACCTGACATGACACACACTCCCCGTTCTCTCCTCGTGACCGGCGGCGCCGGTTTCATCGGCTGCAACTTCCTCCGTACAGCTCTCGAGGCCGACCCCGAGCTTCGGCTCGTCAACCTCGACGCACTGACCTACGCCGGTCACCCCGCAAGCCAACGAGCCGTGTCCGAAGCATTCGCCAACCGATACTCCTTCGTCGAGGGAGATATCCGCGACGCCCAACTAGTGCACGATCTATTCGACAAACACAATATCGACACGGTGGTGCACTTTGCCGCCGAGAGCCACGTCGACCGCTCGATCGACGGGCCCCTCGACTTCATCGACACCAATATCCGCGGCACCGCCAATCTGCTCGAGGCGGCCCGGTCACACTGGCGGGATCGCGACGATGTCCGTTTCCATCACATCTCCACCGACGAGGTCTTCGGCTCTCTCGACGAGGTTGGATTTTTCACCGAGGACACGCCCTACGACCCGTCGAGTCCGTACTCGGCCTCCAAAGCCGCGTCGGATCACCTGGTTCGCGCTTGGCAGCGGACCTATGGCGTTCCCGTCACGATCTCCAACTGTTCGAACAACTACGGGCCCTACCAGTTCCCGGAGAAGCTCATACCCCTCATCATCGCGAATACCGTCGCGAACCGATCGCTCCCGGTGTACGGTGACGGGTCCAATGTCAGGGATTGGCTTTTTGTCACCGACCACTGCAGCGCCATCGACCTCATCGTTCGACGGGGTGAAACCGGCCGGACCTACAACGTGGGCGGACACAACGAGAAAACCAACCTCGAGGTGGTTCACGCCATCTGCGATCTGGTTGACGAGCTGGTGCCGAGACCGGATGCATCCTCGCGTCGAGACCTGGTCACCTTTGTCGCCGATCGCCCCGGTCACGATCAGCGCTACGCCATCGACGCCTCCCGGATGGAGAACGAGCTGGGCTGGAAGCCGGACCACGATTTCGAGGGCGGCCTACGAACCACCGTCGAGTGGTACCTGGCCAACCAGGCATGGTGCGATGAAGTCACCGCCGACCGCTACGACGGCGGAAGGCTGGGGCTCACGAAGTAACACCACAGAGACACAGAGCCGCACGGAGAAGCACAGAGCCATCGCTTTGTCGCACGCGCCAAGGCGCGAAATCGTTCGGCCGGATGACGAGATGGTCACGCCCGAGTCTAGCCCGACCTTCTCACCGATTTCCTACTGCGGCCGACGATGCACAGCACCCAGCTGTGATTTCTCATCTCCGGGTGCTCAACGTACTGCAGAGTACGCCTCCGCGCCCGAAGATGAGAAATCCCAGCTGTGCACAGCG
>JARFRM010000173.1 GCA_029287235.1 Thermoanaerobaculales bacterium | reverse complement strand
GCACCGCTTCGAGTAGGTAGAAGCGGTCCTCGGAGTCGACGCTGAAAACGACATCCTGGCGGCTGGTCGGGTCGCAGTGCTCGAAAAGCAGCCGAGGAGCGCCGAGCTCGAGCCCGGGCCCTGGTCCGATATCGACGGCAACGAACCCGCACCCGGAGTTCCAGTAGAGCCGGGTTCCGGACGATGACCACCGCGGGTACGCGCCGCCCTTCGATGAGACCGGCACCACCGCGCCACCCTCGGGGAAGGGCTGCAGGTAGATCTCCCTCCTGCCGGTCGCACTGGAGTCATAGGCCAACCAGCGCCCGTCGGGCGAGACCACGCCGCGATCTCCCTTGATCGGAATCGGTCGGGGCTGCTGGGACCCGTCGCCGGAAACGGAAACCCGGTAGAGACCCGAGGTGTCGGTGTACTCGCTGAAGATGACCTCGTCGCTGTCCGGCGTCCAGCTCCTGGCATACGTCTCCCCCGATGCGGCGGAGAGCAATTGCGCCACACCGGTTCCGTCGGCGGCCTGAACATAGAGGTTGACCCCGTCGTTGTCGGGGTCACCGATCGAGTAGGCAATCTTCGACCCATCGGGCGACCACTCCGGCCGGACCCGTTGGCCGACGACCCCCCCATCAGGAAGCTTGAGGCGGGTGCCGCGGCTCAGGTCGTAGATCCACAGCGATCCGTCCCAGGTTGCGATCGCGAGCCGCCGGCCGTCCGGGGACAGTGATTTCCCAGCCTGGAACGCCTCCGCCTCGAATGGCAGCTCCTCAACAGAGCCGCCCGTCGAGTCGATCCGCACCAGCTTCGACAGAACGCGGTCGCTGCCCCGGACGAAGCCGCGGGTGTAGAGGGCCGTTCCCTTGCCACCGATCGCGAAGACCGCCGCGACGTTGCCGGTGAACGCCACGTCGCTGACCAGAGCCACCGGAGCGCCCAGCTTGCGGCCCGACTTCGGATCGAAGGGCGCCGCCATCAACACACCGTCGTCCCGCGTAAAGATCAGATGCCCGCTGGATGCGTACCGAGCGAATGTCGCGGGCTGGTCGATGTCCTCGACCGCACCGGTATCGAGATCGAGCACCCCTGCACGGTGGCTCTGCGTCCGCAGGGACGTCAGCAGCAAACGCCGCCCGTCTTCGATGTACTGAGGCCAGGCCGCCATGATCTCCGCCAGCTGATCGCCCCGCGAGTCGGCGAACAACGGCTCCGGCTCGCCGCCGGTCTCCGGGATGCGCCGCATCCAGTTCTTGACGAAGTGTTCGGCGTAGTAAATGAACCCATCCGTTCCCCAGGTGCCGCCCACGTAGTCTCCGAGCGAAGCCAGCTGCTGGGTCGTCCCACCACCGACGGGGGCGCGCTTGAGCAGGCGTGGTTCGGTGCTGCGACCCGAGATCGCTCCCGCTCCGAAGGCGACCCAACGACCGTCCGGCGAGAAAAACGGGCCCTCGGCGCCATCGCTGTCGGGGACCGCGACCGCCTCGGCCTGATCGAGCCGCCGCAGATAGAGCTGCTGGCTGCCGTCCCGGTGGCCCACGAAAGCGATCGTGCGCTCGTCCGGCGAGATCGCTACGGCGGGAGACGACCACCCGGCCAGGCGCACCCCCTCGGGAAGCTGGATCGAGCTGTGGACGACCTCAGCCTCCGGCGCCTTCGTGAAACTCGTTCCGACCCACAGCCCGACCAGCCCGACGGCCACGGTTGCCAACCAGGGGGCGAAGCGCCGGATCGCACTGGGCGTCGGCGCCTCGCCGCCGGGCCGGGCGTCTTCGCGGGCGTCTTCGGGATCCGCCAGCACCCGGGCGATCTCGATACGTGCCTCGCCGATGTCTCGCAGCCGGGTCGTCGGGTCGCGATCCAGGCACCGAGCCAGCAGAGTGCGAATGGCGCCCGGAACCCCGCGTGGAAGCGCGTCGAGGTCGATCTCTGCCCGCATCACGTCGGCAAGCAGGTCGACCACCGACGCACCACCGAACAACTGTCTGCCGACGAGCATCTCGTAGAGCACCACACCGAAGGCCCAGATATCCGAACGCTTGTCGACAATCTCGCCTCGGGCCTGTTCCGGGCTCATATAGGCCGCTGTCCCCAGAATCACGCCCTCCTGGGTCATCTGCGCGGTGAGGGTCGGAGACCGGGTGAGATCCGGCACATCCGCCTCCTGCTCCGAGGCCCTGGCGAGCCCGAAGTCGAGCACCTTGACCGTGCCGTCGGGACCCAGCATGACGTTGGCCGGCTTCAGGTCGCGGTGGACGATTCCCTTCTCGTGGGCGGCTTCCAGCGCCTGGGCCATCTGAAGAGCATGTGCGAGGGCGTCATCGACCGGGATGGGACCGCGGGACAACCGAACGGCCAGATCTTCGCCCTCCGCCAGCTCCAGCACGAGAAAGTGGGTGTCCTGGTCATCGGCGAGGTCGTAGATGGCCGCGATATTGGGGTGGTTGAGGGAGGCGAGTACGCGGGCTTCTCGCTCGAAGCGGGCCAACCGCTCGGGATCTTGGGTGAACGCCTGCGGCAGCACCTTGATCGCCACCTCGCGGCCGAGCTTGGTGTCCTCGGCCCGATAGACCTCTCCCATGCCACCCTCGCCCAATGGGCCGGTGATCTCATAGTTCGCCAGGGTACTGCCTGCTTTGAGCTTCATTCACCCAAACAACCGTCGCGCTGCGCTTTCTATTGCGACCGCGAAATCAAGAGCGCCGTCGGACGACACTCGTCTGATCAAACAACGGCTGCGGGGTCCGGGCAGGTGCGGCGCGCCTCACCACCTCCCAGCGCATCGATCGCCTCGATTTCCTTCTCGGAAAGCGAGAAACCGAATATCTCCCGGTTTTCGCGCATGCGCCCGCTGTTGGAGGACTTGTGAAAAAGGTGCCAAAAGGTGCCAAAAGGTGCCAGGCACCGCTTTGCAGAACTAGTTAACCGCTCAACCGCCAAACCAACCGTTCAGCCGCCCCAGGCCCCGCTTGACCGCTGAACCGACCGGAAGCCGTACACTGCATTCATGACCTTTATTAATTCAGCAGATCGGTGCCGGGCACCATTA
>JARFRM010000125.1 GCA_029287235.1 Thermoanaerobaculales bacterium | reverse complement strand
CGCGTGGGGATCGCCGGGTTGGCAAAAGGCTACCGGGTCGCTCGCGCGGCCGATGGTCTCGAACGGCGGGGGGTCTCCGACTATCTTGTCGACGGCGGAGGTGACATGCGCGTCTCGACCGGCTCGTCGGGTGCCTCGTGGCCGATTAAGGTGGCCCACCCGCGTCGACAGGCGCCGTTGGGTACCGTTGGCGTCGCCTCAGGGGCGATAGCGACCTCGGGCGACTATCAGTGGTTCTTCGAGGCCGAAGGCGTCCGCTATCACCACATCCTCGACCCGGCCACCGGCCACCCGGCGCGAAGAAGCGCGTCGGCGACCGTCATCGCACCGAGCGCGGTCGATGCCGACGCGCTGGCCACGGGGCTCTTCGTTATGGGCCCGCAGGAGGGGCTCGCGCTCGCCGAGCGGCTGCCGGGAGTGGAAGCGCTGCTGATTGCGCCCGATCTGTCGGTGCACACGACCTCCGGGTTCCCGCCCGTTGTCGTCCTCGGAGCCGCAAGCTCATGAACAAACCGCCCGACGAATCACCGGAGATGAAGAACCGCTCAAAAACCAACAAAAAGGAACACTGACATGATGACCGGCGCCTCCCCAGTCCTGGTCCCGCGGGAAGACCCCGTGGGCAAGATCCTCTTCGCCATTGTAGTAATGGTCTTCGGACTCGTCTTCTTTGTTGCGCTGATGACCCTGTTGGCTGCGGTTTTCCGAGGACAGACGGACCGTTGCAGAGTCATCCTGAAGGAGACCCCTTACCGGGCGCTTCTGGTCGGCTTGATCGGCTATGGGGTCCTCGGCTCCATCGGCTATGCCTTCTACTCCATGGCGTTCATCCGGCGACTGCTCGAAACCGAGATCGTTCCGGGGATGCTGGGCGGCGCCATCACGACGGGAGTCGTGCTGGCCGTCGGCACCTTTCTGGGAGCCCCGGGAACCTTCACGGCGGTCGGAGACCGCCTCGAAGCGCTCCACGGTCGCGAGCTTTCAGGGCTGGCAAAGACCTCGTTGGGAACCATGATCTCGGTGATGTCGGCGTGGTTCCCCGTCATCGGCTGGTGTTTTGTCCTGCCTGCGCTCAAGCTCTTCGCTTTCGGGTCCGGGTCTCTGGCGCTGGTCGGGAAGTTCCGGCGGGCGTAGGTTCGCTGCCGCTGTTCCGGTCACGGATTCGACGAAGGACCGCGGGCAAACGTGTGCGGCGGCGGTGCCTGGCTCTCTTTTCGTCCGACGAAAAGGTGCCTGGCATCCGCGCGGGGATGGCGATCGTGGAAACATGTTCGGGACCGCGATTCGGGAAGGGCGTATTCAAACCAGGTTTCCTCAACCCCGGCCTTCTGGGCCGCCCGTGGCGGCCCAGCGTCGCCAGATCAGCGTGGTCGGAGGGCAGAACGGGGAGGATTGCGACGACGCTGATCGTGCGAGCGGCGGCCTCATGGCGAACGGGGGAAAATGCTCCCCGCCCCTTCGCCGTGGAGTGCCCGGTAGCGTAATTGTGCGGAGCGCTTCGCTGTGCCGGATGGTTGTACCTGCACAATTGCGTACCCGGCACGTCCCGGTGGGCAGGGTTTTCCGAGAGGCTGTCCGGGACACGGTCACGCCTGCGATCTCGGTCTCTATCAAGCCCCGAGCGTTTCCGCTAACTCCACCACGGCCTGCGCCCGCTTCACAACCGCGATATCGACGAACTGCCCGGTCGATGTAACCTCTGAGCCCGACGCGTTGTCGAGACCGGCCTCGTAGGCGGCGATGATTTCCCGGGCCTCGGCAATTTCATCCGCGCTTGGGGTGAAGACCTCGTGAATGATGGCCAGTTGTTTCGGGTGGATGCACGAGCGGCCGAAGAACCCGAGATTGCGGAATCTCTGGGTCGACGCGCGCAATGCGTCGTCGTCGTCGAGCCTGGTCTGCACCGGCGCGATGGGAGGACCGATGGCGGCCACCCTCGAGGCGAGAACGACCTTCGAGTGGGCGTAGAGCGCCGCGACACCATCCTCGGCGTCGGTCGCGCCGATGTCGGCAAGGAAGTCCACATTGCCGAAACAGAGATTTGTCACCCGATCGCATCGCGCCAGCTCTTCACAGTTTTCAACCCCCATCGCGCTCTCGATGGTGAGCGTCAGCGAAACCGACCCCGTGGCCATGTCCGCGGTCGCCTCGCGAAGCTCGAGGAACTCGGCCACTCGCTCGATCGCTTCCGGGTCTTGCGCCTTGGCGATACGGATCCCGGACAACCATGGGCCCACCACTGCGGCGAGATCGTCGCGCCACATGCCGCTACCCACCGGGTTGATGCGCACCCAGACCGGGGGTGCGTCCGTGGGCGAGAGGGTCTCAAGGTTCTTTCGGAGGGTCTCACGGGCGGCCGCCTTGGCCGACGGTGCAACCGCGTCCTCGAGGTCGAGCACAACGGCGTCAGCGCCGGCGGTGAAGACCTTGTCGAGGATGCGCTGGTTGTCGGCGGGAGCGAAGAGATAGCTGCGAAGCGCTTGTGTGGCCATTGGGAGTACCTCCAAAAAAAGAGCTGGCGGCCCGGGGCCGCCAGCGTACACCGAAAATCGGTCGATCGGTCAGCGTTTGTCCTGATCCCGGACCCGTTTGAGAGCATCCTCGGGGCTCTCCATTTTGGCCCAGGGAAGGGGTGCCTGCAGAACGGGTGCGGGGAGACCGGTCTCCTCCTCGCATTTGGCTAGGATCTCGTCGAGTGACGGCCCCATGTCGAAGTCCTTGACGGTGCCTCGTTCGGTGCGCATCTTCTCGCGTAGCGCCTCGGTGGCCGCGCCATCACCGACGATGACGCCGTACTCGTTCTTGGCCTTGTCGGCGGAGATGAGACCCTTTGCCTCATCGGCCTCGACCAGCTCTGCGGAGCGGTCGAGGGGGTCCTTCCAACCGCCGCCGCCGGCGGTCCGGTAGACCAGGACATCGCCCGGTTTGACCTCGACCTCATCGCACTTGGACGGGAGCCGCTGCTCGGTGCCGTCGGCTCGTTTGAGGATCTTTTCCGAGCGCTTGCCCGGGGTCCCGCCGAGGATGCCCCACGGGTATGTGAGCCATCGGTCGTCGTGGATGGAGACCTCGCCCGGCTCGAGATAGACATAGCGTTTTTCGATGCCGTTGCCGCCGCGGTGGAGCCCGGCGCCGCCGGAGTCCTGGACGGTGGTGTAGCCATCGACCCGGATCGGGTAGTAGGACTCGAGGTACTCGGTGGGGATGTTCTCAAACAGCGGCCACCACGAGTGGCCGTCCATCCCGTCGCCGATGGGCCGGCCGGGAATACCGCCGTAGGAGATCTCCATCAGATAGAAGAAATCGCCCTCCTTGTCCCACCCCGAGTAAAGCATGTAAGGTGAGGTTCCGTACCCCGCTGCGGTGGTGTACTCCGGGGCCTTGCGGGCCAGGGTGCCGCCGAGGACGTCGAAGAGGCGGGTCAGCGCGTGGGTGCGGCACCCGAGAGCCGACGGGAACTTGGGATGGAGCAGCGATCCATCCGGGATGACCACGTGAAGCAACGGATAGAAGCCGTCGTTGAAGAGGATCTGGGGATCGAAGACCATGATCAGGTAGACCCCGATGAACATCTTGAACATCTCTTCGTTGAGATAGAAGTTCACCGGACCCATCGCCTGGTGATCGGTCCCGCTCCAGTCGAAGTAGGCGTGCTCGCCCTCGCGCCAGATGGTGAGCTTCATCTTGAACGGACCGTGACCGAGCCCGTCGTCGTCGATCCAGTCCTCAAAGGACTGCGGTTCCTCGGGGATGTTCTGGATGATGAGCTGCGCCATGGCGTTGTAGGTGCGTTGGAGCATGGCCTCACAGGCCGCGAGGTAGGTGTCCTTGCCGAAGCGCTCGCAGATCGCCTTGACCCGGCTCTCCGCAGTCCGGCAGCCCGCGATGATGCCCATGAGATCCGCCTTCGACATCTCGGGCATCCGGACGTTGTTGAGGATCAGGCCGATGACGTCGTCAACGGGTTTGCCCTTCTTGAAGACCTTGATGGGCGGGATGCGGATGCCCTCGCCGAAGACGGTCTTGGCGCCCGTCGGGAGTGACCCGGAGAGCGGGCCGCCGGCGTCCATCTGGTGGCCGAACATGCTCGACCACCCGATGAGTTCGCCATCGAAGAAGATCGGGACCAGCACCAGCCAGTCGTTGATGTGGGAGATCGCCCCGCCGCACTTGTAGGGATCGCTGGTGAGAACGACGTCGCCCTCCTCGATGGTGTCATCCCAGGTTTCCATCATTTCGTTGATGTAGGAGCCGAACTGCCCGACGACCATCCGCCCCTTGGGGTCGGTGATCATGGGGAACTCGTCGTGTTGCTCCCGGATCACCGGGCTCATGGCGGTGCGGAAGAGCACCGCATCCATCTCGTGGCGTGCGTTCTTGAGCGCACCCTCGATGATGTCAAGGGTGATAGGGTCGATCTCGATTGATGGAATCTCGGCAATCTTGACGTTCTTCATTGCCTTACTCCTCCCTCGAGTTGGGGTTGATCAGAATGTTGGCATAGCGGTCGATCTCGGCGGTGAATCCGGAGAGGACCACCGTCGTGGAGTCGAACTCGGTGATGATCGCGGGTCCGGGCACCTTGTTTCCGGTCTTGAGCTTGGCCCGGTCGTAGATCTTGGTCGGGATCCACTCGCCGTTGCGATAGATCTCGTGTTCATCGACCACAGCGGCCGATGCATCGGGCGACTCGGCTGTGGCCGCCTCTCGCACCGGTGGGTCGGGCACCCTACCGATGCCCACCGCCCGGAGATTGACGATCTCACAGGCGGTGCCTTCCATGCGGTAGCCGTAGTACTGCTCATGGAGCTCGTTGAAACGCTCGACGAAGAGCTCCTTGCTCGCCTCGGTGAGCTCGGCGAGGTTGACCTCGACCGGGATCTCGTAGCCCTGGCGGAGATAGCGAAGATCGACGTTGTAGGTCAGCACGCGGCGGTCGTCCTCGATGCCCTCTCGCTCGAGCCAGACGGTGGCTTCTTTGCCGAGTCCCTCGAGGATCTCAACCACTTCACTGGTTTCGACGGATTCGACGGTGCGGATGAAGGTTCGCGAGAATTCCTCGCGGAAGTCGGCCACCAGATCGCCCTCGGCGCAGAGAACGCCGGGAGCCGGCGGTACGATGACCGGGTAGGAGCCCATGAGGGCGGCGACCGCGTTGGCGTGCATGGGACCCGCGCCGCCGAAGGCGACCAGGGCGAAGTCGCGCGGGTCGTAACCGCG
The DNA here is from genome assembly GCA_029287235.1 of Thermoanaerobaculales bacterium. Classification (GTDB taxonomy): domain Bacteria; phylum Acidobacteriota; class Thermoanaerobaculia; order Thermoanaerobaculales; family Sulfomarinibacteraceae; genus JAHECW01. The sequence goes on along the minus strand of JARFRM010000125.1, from coordinate 17,873 downwards.
CTGCACAGAGACCAGGCGCAGGGCGCCGGCCATGTTCTCGTTGACGATGTCGAGGATCCCTGCTGCAGCCTGGTGGACATCAAGCCCGAGGGCGTCGCCGACGGTGCTGACGGCGGTCTTGGCTGCCTCGACATCGAGCTCCATCTCACCACCGAGGATCTTCGGCGGGAGGTGGCCGACGACCACGTTGGCGTCGCTGACCGCCGGGGCGGTGCCGCCCTTGCCGTAGCACGCGGGGCCGGGATCGGCGCCGGCGGACTCGGGACCGACGCGAAGCGCCTTGGTGATCTCGGGGACGTGGGCGATGGATCCGCCACCCGCGCCCACCGAGTGGACGTTGACGCTGGGGACCTTCACCCGGAAGTGGCCGAGCTCGGTCTCGCGAGCGAGACCGGGCTGGCCGTTCTGGCAGAGGGCGACATCGGTTGAGGTTCCACCCATGTCGAAAACAAGGATGTCGTTGTAGCCGGCCCTCGTGGACACCTCGAGCGCCCCTGCAACGCCGCCGGCAGGACCCGAGAGGATCCCGTAGACGGGTTTTTCCTGGGTCACCTCGGAGGTCATGAGCCCGGCGTCGGAACGCAGAATGTTGAGCCCGGCGGCGACCCCCATGTCGGCCAGGGAGGAGCTCAGGTTGCTCAAGTAGCCGCCGACCTTGGGCCGAACATAGGAGTTCATGCACGCCGTGACGGTGCGTTCGTACTCTCGGAACTCGGGGAGCACGTCCGATGACAGGGTCACCGGGAATCCGGGGTAGAGCTCCTGGATGATGGCGCCGATCTGTTTCTCGTGCGCGTCGTTGGCGTACGAGTTGATCAGCGAGACCGTGAGCGATTCCGTGCCCGATTCCACGAGATCGGTGACGATCTTCTTGATCTGCGCCGGGTCGACGGGTTTGACGACCTCGCCCTTGGCACTCATGCGCTCGTGGGCCTCGCGGGTGTCCTCCAGCGCGGCCGGGGGATCGGGTTTGATCATGATCATCCAACCGGCGAGGGGGCCCGGAGTCTGCGATCTGGCAAGGTGGAGGATCTGGCCGAATCCCTCGGTGGTGATCAGACCGACCCGTGCACCCTTGCTCTCGAGCACGGCGTTGGTCGCGACCGTCGTGCCGTGCATGATGCTCGTTACCTCCTCGGGTGACGCACCACTTTCTTCGAGGATTCTCTTGACACCCACCAACACGCCCTGGGACGGGTCAGCGGGGGTCGAAGGGGTCTTGACTCGATTCGAGGCACCATCCTCGTTCCGGACCAGCATGAGGTCCGTAAAGGTGCCACCGACGTCCACTCCCAAACGATAGGACATCACGCCTCCTTTCGGCACGTCTCGATTAAAGGACACACCAACTCAGTCAATAAACTCGTTGAATCATTCATGGGTTCTGAGACCGTTCGGGCCGCGAGAGGGGCCGAATCGGTCATTCCGCCTCCTTTCGAATCTTTGCGTAGAGCTGACCGGGGGTTCCTGCCAGCAGCACGCGACTTGGTAGTTTTCGGTCGAGGAAATCCTGCATCCTGGTGGAGACCGCCTGGATGGCGGCGATGTCGACCCCGGTGTCGATGCCCATCTCCTCGCAGAGGTTTGCGAGATCCTCGGTGGCGATGTTGCCGGCACCGTTGGGGAAGACCGGACATCCGCCGAGCCCGCCGATGGAGGCGTCGAATGTGTCGATGCCGACGCGCATTGCGGCCACCGCGTTGACGAGTCCAAGGCCCCGGGTGTCGTGCAGATGCATCGAGAAGGCGATGCCGGGGAGCTCTGAAAGGAGCCGGGTCATGGTCGAGGAGATCATCGTCGGGTTACCGAGGCCGACGGAATCGGCGATGGAGAGCTCGTCGATTCCCATGTCGGTGAATCGGTGGGCCATCTCGGCAACCCGGTCTTCGCTCACGGGCCCTTCGAACGGACAGCCGAACGCCAGCGCGATGACCGCCTCGACGGCGATGGATTCTCCCTCGACCCGCCGGAGGATCTGCCGGCAGACCTCGAAGCTTTCATCGACGGTCATCCCGACGTTCTTGCGATTGTAGGTCTCGGTGGTGGTGACCACCAGGCGTACGCCGTCGGCGCCGGCTCCGAGGGCGAGTTCCACACCCTTGAGGTTGGGCACCAGGGCGGTGTATCGCGTCCCGGGCCGGCGATGGATGGAGGCGAAGACCTCGGTCGCGTCGGCCATCTGCGGGACGGCTCTCGGGCTGACGAAGGACGATGTTTCGATCTTGCTCACACCGGCGCGGGCAACGGCATCGACGACGTCGATCTTGAGCTCGGTCGGGATGAACTCGAGCTCGACCTGGAACCCGTCCCGGGGACCGACCTCGACGATGGTGACCCGATCCGGCCAGGTCATTTCTCCTCCGGGGCTTCGACGAGCTGGATCATGGTTCCGAGTGTTTCCCGGAGCTCGATGTCGACGAGCTTCCAACCATCGATGCCGATTCGGGGCGTTGAGTTGGTCAGACGGACACCCCGTGACTGAAGGGCTCGAGCCTTGCCCTCGATGTCGTCGATCTCGATGGCCATGTGAAAAAAGCCCTCGCCGTGTTCCTCGAGAAAGACGGCGACCGGGCCGTTGTCGGAGGTCGGCTGCACCAGGATCAACCAGGTCTCGCCGATGCGGAATCGGACGAGATCAATGCCGCGTCCCGCGAGTGACTCGCGAGGAAGCGGGTCGATGCCGAGCGCTCTCCGGTACTTCTTCTCCGCCCGATCCAAATCACGGACGACGACGTCGATATGGTGAATCCGGCGGGGTGCTGGTTCGGTCATCTAGGGTGTACCGTTCAGGCCTTCGAGAAAGGCGATCACCTCGGCGAGGTCGACCACGTCGCCGTACTTGCCGTCCATGTCGATCAAGTTGGCCGCGTGCTGCTCGGCAGATCGATCACCGACGCACTCCGGTGGGATGACGGCTCGGAATCCGTGCTGGAGCGCATCGACGACCGTGGCCCGTACACAGCCGCTGGTGGTGCAGCCGGCCACGATGACCGTGTCGATCGCCAGGGCTGTGAGGGTGGAGGCCAACGAAGTGCCGAAGAACGCGCTGGCGTACTGCTTGACGATGATCGGCTCGGAGGGCCGTCTCTCGAGTCGAGGATCGAGCTCGACCCATCGGCTTCCCTGGATCAAGATCTGTAGAGAGGGGATCTTGACTACGAATAGGCCCGCATCCTTCAGATCGGGCTCATAGGCCGTCGTGGTGTAGAACACCGGGACGGACATCGCTCGGGCGGCATCGAGGAGCTCGCGTGTGCTCTCGATCACGGCGTTGAGGTCGCTAGCCAGGGGGGATTCCAGATCGGTGAAACCGACGATGAGATCGATGGCCACGACGGCCGGTCGCCGGCCGAAACCGACGCGGCTTGCGAGGCCCTTCGAGCGATAGGCGTCGAGGATGGCGTCCCCGGAGCGGCGCGTGATCGTCATCGGTTCAGATGATCCCCTTTTCGGAAAGACTGCGGATCTCATCATCGCTCAACCCGAGAATCTGGCCAAGCACTTCCCCGGTGTGCTCGCCGACCGCGGGCCCGGCCCATTCGGTCCTGCCGGGCGTCTCGCTGAGTTTGGGGATGATGGCCGGGAGCTTGAGCGGCTTCCCTCCCGCTTCCACCTCCTCGAAGAGCCCCCTGGCCTGGAAGTGAGGATCCTCCACCATGTCTTCGACGCTGTAGATCAAACCGGCCGGGACTCGGGCTTCCTCGAGGGTGGCGAGAACCTCGTCGGCAGTCAGAGTGCGGGTCCAATCGGCGATGGCGCCGTCCACCCTATCCTGGTGTCGCAACCGACCCGCGTTGTCCTCGAGCTCGGGGTCGACCGCCATGTCCGGCCGACCGGCAGTGTTCATCAGCCGCTTGAAGATCGAGTCGCCGTTGCCCCCGATGATGATGTACTTGTCGTCTCGGCAGGGATAGGTGTTGGTGGGCACGACTCCGGTGATGGTGGTGCCCGATGGACCACGGACCATGCCCAGCCGATCGTACTCGGGGACGACCGCCTCCATCATGTTGTAGACGGATTCGAATATTCCGACATCGACGATCTGGCCCCGGCTGTCGTCGCTGTTGTTGCGGCGAAAGAGGGAGAGCAGGATTCCGAACGCGGTGTGGAGGCCTGTGAGCGAATCGCCCAGACTCAGGTTCTGCCGTACCGGCGGTTGGCCGGGAAAACCGTTGACGTATCGGAGGCCGCCGACCCCCTCGCAGACGGACGCGTATCCGGGGCGGGTCGAATAGGGGCCGTCCTGACCGTATCCCGATACCCGGGCGTAGACGAGGCTCGGGTTGCTCGGGCGAAGGTCGTCGGGTCCCAGCCCCCATTTCTCCATGGTGCCGGGGCGGAAGTTTTCGATCAGAACATCGACCTCGGAGGCGAGGCGGCGAACGAGGTCTCGGCCCTCCTCGCTCTTCAGGTTGACGGCGACCGAACGTTTGTTGCGGCCCAGGCTGTACCACCAGAGGGACGTATCGCCCTCGACGGCGCGCCAACCGCGGACGGCATCACCCTTCCCCGGGGGTTCGATCTTGATCACATCGGCACCGAAGTAGGCCAAGAGGGTTCCGGCAAAGGGCCCCGCCATGAGCTGTCCGAGCTCGAGCACCCTGATGCCCGAAAGTGCCTTCTCCTTCATCTGTATGACCGCCTTTTTCGAGACTGCGATTGAGAAATCCGTTGACTGGTTCGATTCGAGTGGTGGGGGCGACGTCCACGTCGGCCCGACCGCGGTTCTTGAGCTACTCCGGGACTCGCCATCGGCCCTGTCCGGCCGCCTCGAGGACCTCGAGGCTCACGTCCTCGGGGCCGACACCGGGCGTGTTGAACTGGGACTGTTTGCCGTGAGCGAAGATGGTCGCGTGTCGCCTTTTGAAGTCGATGGTGTGGCCCTGGTTGGAGATCACTCCCCAGCCGCCGTCCTCGGTCTTGATCGGGCGCATGTTGAAGATGCCGACCTTCCAGAACTCGCCCTTCTTGTCATAGAACTCACCGAGGTAGTAGACCCATGTCTTGGTGTCGAGGTACATGACCTTTCGGCTGTAGGGATGGGTATCGGGCGTTGCCGCATCGATGACGTAGACCTCGCGGGGCTCCCAGTCGTCCAGTGGATTCCAGTAGGGTTTGTTTTCGAGATCGACAAGCGGGAATGCTTCAACCGGTTTCTTTTTGTCCTGATCCCAGACCGGCCAGCGACTGTGAGCGACGGCAAGGATCCAGCGCTTCTCCAGGAGCTTGAAGCCGGTGTACCAGGTCGGAAAGGCCGAGTTGATCTCGACCTCATCGTTGAGCTGGTCGGTTCCGCCGATGGGATCGTGCCAGGTTCCTCCCGACAGCCGGCGGGTTCGTCTCACGGTGCGCAGGTAGGCCCATGAATCGTCGTATTTTCCGTTGCCATACCTTATTGCAAAGGTCCCGATGCCCCGGATGTCATAGGGGTAGTGGGCGAAGAGGAGCTGTTTGAAGTCGATGGACCCATCGCCGATCACCGGTTCTCCGTCCAGCCGGCCCTTGAGAAAAGACCGGATCAGCGCCCAATGCTGTACCCGTTCGAGGCCCTTGTCACCGTTGATGAACAAGAAGGCGAAGAGCGGGTAGTTGGCCAGGTCCCCGCGCGGCCAACCGCCGATGTAGTACGCGTTCCACATGATCTTGTCGGCGGCATGAGGATCATCCAGGGAGATATCGGGGAAGCAGAGCCCCGCCTTGTAGCCGGAGACCAACCGGGTCGCCGGATCGTAGCTCACATCGCCCGAGTACTTCTTGGTCGCCTCGATCCACCGGGGGTCAACCGGGACCTCCTCGGAGTGGCGGAGCGTCATGGTGAGACCCTGCTCCCTGATCATCCACTGGATGTTCTCCGTCAGCATGCTGCCGATGGTCTTGCCCTCGAACTCCTTGTCCATCAAGCTGCTGAGGTTGGCTGCATTGATGACCGTTCCCTCTTCCACTTCCGCTGCCTGGGCCACCGTCGGCGCAAGCAGCGCGAATGCCAATATGATCACGGCCGGTCCCGGGAATCGCAAAGCTCGGTTGTTACGCAATGTCATCTTTCACCTCCCGCCACACATCAGAATTGGAACGTCAGACGGCTGACGAGTTGGTTGTTGTTTGCGAAGTAGCCGAAGAGATAGGTGTCCTGCTCGATCTCGCCGGGGAGCTTCGAGCCGCTGTTCCAGAACAGATCGGCCTCCAAGCGCAGCCGCCAGTGGTTTCCCCAGGCAAACTCTACGCTGGGGATGACGAATCCACCACCGTTGGTCGCATCCACCCCCGCGGCAATGGTCGGGTTGATTCGGTCGTTCTTGTAGTTCCAGCCGAGGATGACCGTCAGAATGGTCGTGTGCGCGTTGATCGGCGCGCCAAACCCCGCGAGGGCGACGATGTCATCCTCCCTCTTGAAGTCCGTCAGCCAGGTGTCGAAGATTTGGAAGTTGAAGAATGCCGGCCGACTGGCGCCGAGGATCTTCTGGGCCCAGCGCATCTGTTTGTCGAGCGCCACCATGGTGCGCACGGTGTTCTTCTGGATCACACCGCCGAACCCCGGGAGGACGCCGTCGAAGAAATTCGTGCCGATGTTGTAGGGTTGGTCGGCGGTCATGGAAATCTCCGTTCGGATCACCATGTCGGGGGCCGGCCAATAGTAGTTGAGCGAGAGGCCGTACATGTCAACTTCGGGATAGATGAACTCGCCGAAGCCGTTCAACGGCGCGTCACCGAACGGGTTGAAAATCGTGTTGACCACCGGATCCAGGTTGAGAGTCTTGTAGTAAGCGAGCGAATACTCGACTTTTCCCAGCGTGCCGTACCACCTGAATCCGTAGTTCGCGTCGTCGGTGTCACCCGATGAGTGGTGCCAGTTGTAGGGTACCCCCTCGAGGAAGTTGACGCCCTTGTTGGGCTGGTTGGCCCACCGGCCGCCGAAGAGATCGTAGGTGTTACCGATATCCTTGTCGCGGTCCCAGCCCGGTCGGACCAGGAGTTGCAGCGAACCCTTGGCCTTGGGAACCTCGATCTGCAGATTGCCGAGAATCAGCGGCTTGCGGAGCTGTTCGTTCTCCACCTCGAGAAACGACCGCCAAGTGAAGTCGAAACCGTGGATGATGTCCATGCCTCGGAAGAAGTCGGTCTTGCCCCACACCACCTGCTGTTTCCCCACCCGGAGGGTGACCTTTTTACCGATAAAGAAATCTGCGTACCATTCCCGCATGTCGAGATTGTCGTACTGGCCCATCAGATCGATGGAGGACAGGTCGTCAAGACGTTCGAGATAGTCGGTCTTGTACTCCTTGTCGGCCCGTCCGACGAGGGTGATGGCGCCCCAATCCCAGAACGCGTTCGCCTCGAGATACAGTGTTCCGCGGACCATGGACAGGTCGTAGGCGTCGTCCTGCTCGGTCTCCGGAGGGTCCTGCAGATTCATGGAGAAATGACCACGGACGAACCCGTGGAGAGAGAAGTGTTTGCTGTCAATCTGAGCTGAAGCGGGATCGGGGATCATCAACAGCATGACGATCACTACACCGACAGTCATCACTACCAATCTTCTTTGTCTCGGCTCTCCATCCTTCATGCTCACCCCCTTCTTGCCAGTCGCTACGCCTCGTGTTGATCGCGACGATCCGACTCAAAGCCATCGGCCGGAAACCCGGTCGAGAATGTTCGCTGCTGAATCGGGGCCTCATCAGACACCTGGATCTCCATTTGCACGTGAATCGCGCCCGCTGAGTGGTCGCGAGCGGTCATGCCTGACGATGCCTTTGGAGTCGGTTGGTTCTCATGTGGACCCCTTGCCTCGGGAGCTTGGTTAAAATATAATATTGTTATGACAATAAGTCAACAACACGCAAATACGGGTCAGACGCCAACAAGAAAGGGCTTTTTTGGATTTCTTCGAGGGCTGAGAGGAGGGCTGGGATGACGGCAACAGGCGGCGGGTTAGGCGCTTTGGACATCCTGATTCTCGTGGTCGTGGGTACGGGTCTCGTGGCTGCGGCGGTGCAGTCCGAAAAAATCGTCATGAACGCCAGCAACGGTCCGGTCGAGCCCGTTCCTCCCGCCATCGAGTGGCGCGATCAATTCCTCGGGGTGACCGTGCCGGAGTCAGACCTCGTGTGGATGGTGGGGAGTCACGGCAAGATCGTCCGCAGCCGGGACGGTGGGCAGAGTTGGTCGGTCCAACCGACGGGAGTGACCGTGAACCTCCAGGACATCGACGCCTGGGATCCGGAGCGGGCCGTTGCCGTCGGCAATGACGGCATCGTTGTAGTGACGAGCGATGGCGGCGAGACCTGGACGCAGGTCTCGGTCCCCAGATCCGAGATCACCAACAAGCTGATCCGCGTTCGGTGCCTCGACGGGGGAACCGCATGGGCCGTGGGGGTCATGGGGATGATTCTCTTCTCCGAAGACTGGGGATCTTCCTGGGTTCGTCGATCCTCAGAGGTGGATGTCGCGTGGAACGACATCGCGTTTCCCGATGATGAGAACGCTTGGGTCGTCGGTGAGTTCGGCAGCATGATGCACAGCGCTGATGGGGGTGTGACGTGGCAGGAGGTCGAACCGACGAGCGAGCGCAGTCTCATGGCGATCTCCTTTCGCGATTCCCTCTCGGGTGTGGCGGTGGGGCTCGATGGGCTCGTCCTCGGCACGGTTGACGGTGGCCTCTCGTGGTCGACCATCGATGCCGGCACACCGCTGCATCTCTTCGACGTCGTCTGGAACCAGACCGAGTGGATCGCGGTCGGTGGATTGGGTGTGGTTGTAACGGGTTCACCCGACGGAGACTCATGGCGCGCGCAGAGGATGTCGGACAACGATCTCGCCTGGCATACCGCGGTTGTCTCGACGGGCGACGGGGTCTTCGTTGTCGGGGCCAGTCAGGGATTCTGGCGTGCCGGTACGTGGATTCCCGTGGGTCGCGGGTAGGCGGGGGGGACGCTGATGGCAAACGGGAGAATTTCCGAAGGCGTCGCCCGCTTCTGTATCGGACATCGGGTTCAGGTCGTGACCGTCATCGCTCTGATCACCCTCGTCCTGTTCGTGTCCGCCATGCGCCAGGAGGTGCACACAACCTTTGCCGATCTCGTACCGGGAGACCATCCCTATATCCTCACCCACGAGACTTACAAGGAGTCCTTCGGCGGGTCGAATATCGTCAGCATTATGGTTCGGGCCCGACAGGGAGACATTTTTCAACAAGGAGTTCTCGGAACGATCCGTGACATCACACGGGATCTTCGAGAGGTGACGGGGGTCAACGAATTTCAGATCATCTCGCTGGCGTCGAAGAAGCTCAAGGAGATCCACGCATCCACATACGGCATCGAAAGCAAACCTCTGATGTGGCCGAACGTTCCCGAAGACGACGCGGGGCTGGAGTCGCTTCGACAGTCGGTGCTGTCAAACCCGCTGGTGTACGGGCAGTATGTGTCGGTAGACCTGACGGCGGGGCTGATCACCGTCGACTTCTTCGACCGGTTGATGGACTACCGGGTCGTCTACGACGAGGTGATGGCTATCGTCGAGACGTACACCACCGACGACATCGAGGTGAGCGTCGTTGGTGAGCCGGTGCTTCAGGGCTGGGTGCACCACTACCTGCCGCAGACATTCACGCTCTTCGTGCTCACCTTTGTTGCCCTTGGTGCGTTCCTCTTCTTTGTCTTCATGAGGACGTTTCGGGGGACGTTGATCCCGTTGTTCAACGCCCTGGTCACCGGCATATGGGCCCTCGGTATCGCGAATATCCTCGGGCTCAATTTCGACCCGCTCGCCGTGGTGATCGCGTTTTTGATCACCGCCCGAGTGACGTCCCACTGCGTGCAGGCGGTGACCAGGTTCGAGGGGATGGTCGCCGAGGGAGCCCAGAGCTCCATTGTCGCGGCGCAATCCAGCCTCGCTGAGCTGTGGAAGCCCGGGATTCTCAGTGTCATCACCGATGCCGGCGGTATCCTCGTGGTGGCCTTCGCGCCCATCCCCCTGTTGCAGAAGACCGCCCTCATCGGAGCGATCTGGGTGCTCTGTATCGGCGTGACCGGAGTGGTTCTGACCCCCGTCCTCCTGTCGTGGGTGCCCGATCCGCGTGCCCGGCGACATCGCCTCGATCTCAATCCGCTCCTCGATCGGTCGCTCACGACCTACGCGCGACTCACAACCGGCCCCGGTCGCTACGTCATTCTCGGTACCGTGGTTCTCGTGCTCCTGGTCTGCGGTGGCCTGGCGACCAAAATCTCGGTGGGTGATGCCAAGCCCGGCAGCCCGCTGCTGTGGCCCGACTCGCCCTACAACCAAGCCATGGCGGCGATCAACGAGGGGTTTTTGGGAACGGACAGGATGTTCGTCGTCGTGGCCGGCGAAGCTGACGGCGCCATGAAAGAGCCGTCGGTGTTGAACGGCATGGCGGAGTTCCAGCGTCACGTGGAGATGCAGCCGGAGGTCGGTGGGGCGGTGTCGCTCGCAGACCTCCTGCCCGCGGTGTACAGCACGCTCAACGAAGGCAACCCTCGCTTTCTTGAAATCGGTGGGGACTCGGCGATCAATGGCGAGCTGCTGTACATGTACATGGCAGGATCGGAGCCCGGTGATCTCGACCGGTTCTCGGATGTCAACTATCGCAACGGCGCCGTCACCATCTTCCTGCGAGATCACCGTGGAAGCACCATCAGAACGGCCATCGACAGGATCAAGGCCTATATCGGGGAGAACACTCCGGATGGTGTGGAGTATCAGCTGGCGGGAGGTCTTATCGGTGTGGTGGCCGCGGTCAACGAGGTCATCTTCGCGGGTCAGATCGAGAGCATCGCCCTTGCCCTGCTCGTCATTCTGATCACCTGCTCGGTGACCTACCGGTCGGGGGTCGCCGGAGTGTTCTTCATGGTTCCGGTGGTGCTGTCGAACGTCGTGACATTCGCCTACATGGTGGTCAAGGATATCGGGCTCAACGTCAGCACGTTACCGGTGGCCGCACTGGGAATCGGATTGGGCGTCGACTACGCCATCTACATGGTGGACAGCATTCGGGAGAACTATGCTCGCGGTGGTGATCTGAAGAAGGCGATCCGTGCCGCATATGCCACGGCCGGTCGGGGCGTTGCTGTGACCGCGACCCCGTTGATCGCGTGCACCGCCCTCTGGTTCTTCTTCTCGTCCCTTCGATTCCAGGCGGAAATGGCGATCCTGATCGCGCTCTGGATGGCGGTATCGGCAGCCAGCGCTCTCTTTGTGATGCCGGCGCTGGTCTATACCTTCCGCCCGGGTTTCGTGGTCAACCGGGAGGAGAAATCGTGACTCCTGCACCAACCCGTTTGCCGAACGAGCCGATTGCGCGGGGCGAAGAGACGGCCGAGCAAGGTAAGCCGCATCCGGGTGAGATGTTGGAATTGGGAGCCGCCGGAGTTGTTGGTATATTGCACACGGCATCGCGAACCCGGTGGGTGCCGATTCCGCCGAGAACAATTTTCACAAAGGAAATCTGATGTCCCCCAGAAACCTCTCCCCCGCACCTGAGAGCGAAGAGACGGTTGTTGCCTTCGTCGACAGCAGCGTCCCGCTCTATTACCAGCTCGCCACGATTCTCCGCGAGAACATCATCTCCGGCCGCTATGCCATCGGTGACAAGTTCCCCACCGAGGCGGATCTGGTCAAGATGTACTCGGTGAGCCGGGCTACGGTTCGTGGGGCTTTGCAGAGCCTCAAGGATGAGGGCCTCATCCGGCGCGAGGCCGGTCGTGGGACCTTTGTCTCGGGACTGCCCGAGTTCACCGGGACCCTCAAGATGGACGGCACCCTCAATGGTCTCATCGCCATGGGTTTGGCAACATCGCCGCGGTTGGTGGAGCTTCAGGAGGTGAAAATTCCTCCGCAGCAGGCCGAGGCTCTGGGGATGGAACCGGGAACCCCCGCGATCCGCGCCTGTCGTGTCCGCTACTACAAGGATCAACCCTACTGTTACATCATCAACACGCTGCCCGTTGGTATCGGTGGGAAGCTCAGCGAGGCGGACTGGGAGAGTGGATCGATCCTCAAGCATCTGCAGACCGACCACAAGATCAAGCTGGGAGATGCGGACGAGTATGTGCGGGCAACCGTGGCTGACGCGAACTTGGCCCGCTGGCTGGGTGTCCGTATCGGTGCGCCGCTGCTCCAGGTGGACTATTTGATTCGGGACGACGACGGCAATCCTGTCGAGACTCCGGTCATCTTTTACCGCAGCGATATGCACGCCTTTACCTTGCGCCTCACCTGGTCGAATGAGGGCCCCGGTGGCGAAGAGGGATGGGCGCTGCGCGGTGAGTAGCGTCCGGCAATCGAAACTTCGGGCTTCCCCCGATGGCCCGGTCTGACCGGTCAGCCCCGACCGATGCTCGACGGAGGTGATGGATGGCTCACACCCTTGCCGAGAAGATCCTCCTGAACCACACCGATGCCGATGATCTCGCGCCCGGAGACATCATCTCGGTCCGATGTGATCTGGTGCTCGCCAATGATGTGTCGGGACCGGTGGCATTCAACGCCATGGAAAGAATGGCCGCCGACAGGGTTTTTGACCCTGACAAGGTCGTCATGGTGGCGGATCACTTCATGCCGGCCAAGGACATCCGCTCCGCCGAGCTCCAAAAACGGCTCCGCGAGTGGTCGCTCGAGCAGGGGGTCCACTTCTTTGACCAGGGTCGGGGCGGGATCGAGCACGCCGTCCTCATCGAGGAGGGCTTTGTCGTCCCCGGGATGGTGATCCCGGGCGGCGATTCGCACACCTGCACCTATGGCGCTGTTGGGGCTTTCGGGACGGGTCTGGGTTCCACCGACATCGCCGGGTGTCTCGCGCTCGGGGAGTTCTGGCAGAGCGTGCCGGGGACCATCCTCGTTGAGTTGACCGGGTCGAGGCGCCGTTGTGTCGGAGGCAAGGATGTCATTTTAGCGGTACTCGCCGAGATCGGTGTAGACGGCGGCAACGATGCAGTTCTTGAGTTCGTCGGCCCCGGTGCGGCGACGCTGACAATGGACGATCGCCGAGCGGTTTCGAATATGGCGGTGGAAACCGGCGCGGAGACGGGGCTCTTTCCTGCGGATGAGGTCACCGAAGCGTATCTCGAGGGACGGACAGAGATGCCGTGGAACAAAGAGCAATCGGATCCCGATGCTGAGTTCACAAAGAGATTGCAGATCGATCTCGATGCTCTCGGACCGCTGGTTGCGAGACCTCCATCACCGGGTGATGTGGCCGCAGTGACCGAGGTGACGGGCCGAAAGGTCGACCAGGTCTATGTTGGCAATTGCGCCAACGGAACCATCACCGATCTCCGCCAGGTGGCGGAAGTACTTGGTGGAAGGAAGGTTCATCGCGGGACCCGGGCCATCATCGTTCCGTCGAGCCAGCAGGTCTACCGCCAGGCCATGGAGGAGGGGCTTCTCGAAATCTTCGCCGCGGCCGGGGCTGTGGTGTCGACCCCGACCTGCGGCGCCTGTTTCGGCGGCCACATGGGCATTCTCGCCCCCGGTGAGACCGCGGTCGCCACCACCAACCGGAACTTCGTCGGACGGATGGGGTCTGATCGAGCACGGGTGTATCTCGCCAACGCCTGGGTTGCGGCCGCCGCCGCGGTGACGGGTGAGATCGTCGATCCGCTCGAGCTGTTGGAGGAGGGCGCGCGATGATCATCAAGGGAAGAGCGGTCATCATCCCCGACGCCAATGTCAACACGGACGTGCTCTATCCGGGCCCGTACCTCAACATCGATGATCCCGAGCAGATGAAGCTCTATCTCTTTGAGGGACTCGACCCGAGCCTGCGGGACAGGCTCGGGGGAAGGACCGTCCTGGTGGTTGGACACAACTTTGGTGGCGGCTCGTCCCGGGAGCATGTGCCGCTGGCCATGAAGGCCTGGGGAATCGGCGCAGTCATCGGTCGGAGCTTTGCCCGGATCTTCTATCGAAACTGCATCAACTTGGGTCTGCCGGCCATCGCGTGCACCGAGGCGGTGGACGCGGCCGCACATGATTCGAAGATCCGCATCGTCGCGGAGGAGGGGAAGGTCGAGGTCGACGGGTCTTCGTTCCCCACCTCTCCTCTGCCGCCGTTCGTGATCAAGATGATCCAGGGCGGAGGGCTGGTGGAATACGTGCGGCGGCGGTTGGAAGAAGAAAGTGAAAAGTGAAGAGTGAAAAGTGGGGCAGAGGCACGGATGTGGGGTGCCTTTGACCGGATCGTGGGGAGTCGGTGGCAGATCCAAAGCTGAAACGCATGCTCGATTCCGGTCGCTTCATCGTCGCTCCCGGGGTCTACGATCTGGTGAGTGTCCATCTTGCCAATGAGGTCGGTTTCGATGCCCTTTACGCGTCCGGCTACTGGATGACGGTATCGGCGCTTGGTCTCCCTGATCTGGGGCTCGCGACCTACAGCGAGATGATTGATCGGGTTGCGCGGATTGCCGAGTTCAGCGATGCGCCGGTCATCGCCGATGCCGACACCGGCTATGGAGGTCTGGTCAATCTGCATCGCACGGTGAAGGGCTATGAGAACGCCGGAGTCTGCGGGTTCCAGCTCGAGGATCAGGTATTCCCGAAAAAGTGCGGCCACACCCCCGACCGTCCGGTCATTTCCCTCGAAGACATGGTGCAGAAGATCCGTGTGGTGCTCGACACCAGGATCGACGAGAATTTCCTGGTGATAGCACGCTCCGATGCGCGGACCGACTTCGGTTTGGACGAGGCGATTGAACGGGGAAACGCATACTCGGAGGCCGGCGCCGACCTCGTTTTCGTCGAGGCGCTGACGTCGGAGCTGGAGATGGAACGAGTCTGCCGCGAGGTTTCCGGTCGGTTGATCGCCAACCTGGCACCGACCGGGGTGACGCCGGTCCTGACCGTCGCCCGTCTCGAAGAGATGGGTTTCTCGGCCGCGATCTTCCCGGCCCTGACGGCGATGACCGCCATGACGACCATGGAGATGGCGCTCCGTCACCTCAAGGAGCACGGCGACGGTCAGCATCCCGAGCTCGAGAACTTTGATTTCAAACGGGCGTGCCGCCTGTTCGGTTTCGATGACTATCGGGTGTTGCAGGAGCGATGGGAGGATCTCGGTGGTGGGGAGTGAGTCGAGAAGAGTGGTTGCTTGAGGACTCATCGCACCATCGCACGGGGAAACCGCAGATAGCGCAGATGGGCGCAGATGCATCGCACCATCGCAGGATTGAACCGCCAAGACGCAAGGGACGCGAAGACACCGCAAAGCTATCGCAATTGAGAGTGGGCCATGCATGGATTGGAAGTCGTCAGACTTCGTGGTGGAGCGTTTCCGACCGGAGTGACTCTGAAAGGCAGGCTGGAAGCCTGCCCCACAATTCATCGCAGAGCTCGGTGTAGGTTGCAACGTTGTGGAGCGGGCTTCCAGCCTGCTCATGGTGTGATGAGTTGGTCTTTAACGGATGCAATCCCGGCCACGGTCGCGGATCCCTCGACCCAGGCCTTCTGGGTCGCTCTTGGCTCCCCAGCGTCGCGCAATCAGCGTGGTCGTTCGGTGGTGACGGGGAAGCCGACGGCCAGCTGACAGCTCACCCCTCGATCTCCCCACCCACCCGAATCAGATTCCTCCCCATGAGCTCCCTTGCCTCGAATCGCCGGTGGAGATCCGGGGTTTCCTCGAGCTCGACGATCTCGCTGATCGGGGCCTTCCAACGGCCGCTGATGAGCGCGTCGTGGATCTCGGGGAGCTCGGTTCCGCCGGTGACGGCCATACCGAGATAGACCATGAAACCGCGAACCGCAATGGATTTCGCATAGAGTTCGCGGCTGATGTCCACCGGCGGCGCGTAGCCGGCCACGGCGCCCATGTAGATGACCTGACCGAAGGCTGCGGTTGCCTCGAAGTTCTTGGGCGCTTCGGGCCCTGCAATGCCGTCGATGATGAGGTCGGCGCCGTGACCATCGGTCACGGCCATCACGGTTTCGGGCCAGTCCTCCGCTCTGCTGTCGATGAGGTGATCGGCGCCATGGGAACGAGCGAAATCGAACTTCGTGGGTGAACACAGACCGATGACTGTGGCGCCGGCATCTTTGGCGATCTGTGACGACATGGCGCCGATGGCGCCCGCCGCCGAGTGGAGAAGCACGCAATCACCCTCGCGGACCCGACCCGCCGTGTGAAGCACATGCCAGGAAGAGTAGACGCAGGTGTGGAAGACGGTGCCGAGAATCCAGTCGAACCCCTCGGGGATCTCGATGAGATTGTCGATAGTGGTCAGGGCGAACTCTGCGCAACCTCCCCAATGTCGCTCGGACACAACCCTCTTCCCGATCCATGCCGGGTCGATGCCGTCACCGACCGCATCGACGAGACCGCTGAACTCGATGCCGGGGGTGAACGGAAAATCCGGGGCCATGTAGGCCACCCGCGCCGCGCGGGCGTGGGTGTCGAGGGGGTTGAGGGCCGCGTAGGCCACCCTCAGTCGGATCTGACCGGGACCGGGCTGGGGGATGGGCACCTCGCGCAATTCGAGGTTCTCGGGTGGCCCCGGGTTTTCGGCGATCATGGCTTTCATCGTGTCGGACATCGTTCCTCCCCGTGGCTGATCAATTCGAATGTGTCAATCCATCACAACCACGAAGACGCAAAGACACGAAGGGAACACAAAGAGATGGGTGGTGCCGGGTCCGCCGTCAATTGTCTGCTTGGTGGTTCCTTCGTGACTTGGCGCCTCGGTGGTTGCGGTGGTGTGTTGCGCAATATACGAGCGGGTGCCGCCGTTGTCCTGTCATAATCGCCGTTACGATTGGAGGCCGCATGAAGAGACTCGCCATCCTTGTTGTATTGATCGTCTTGGTACTCGTCTTGGCTGCCTCCCTCGCCCAGGCTCAGGAGATCGAGGTCAGCAAGCAGGGCAAGTGGCGGATCTGGTACACATCGCCGGATCTTCGTGCCGAACTTGACTTTCACTGGGCGGACCGTCATCCCGGCGCCGAGTGGTTGATCCTCAAGTTCTCCGTCGCCGGCGGATTGAAGGGCGTCACCTCGGTCAATCACAAAGACGTCCGCGTTCGGACTCCGGAAGGGACGATCTTCGGGCTTCCGACCCAGGCGGAGTACCGCGGGGTCCGGGGATCGATGCAGGTCGCTTTCAAACAGCAGAATGTCTGGGCTCCGCCGGCATCGCGTTTCAGGGGTTCGTTGACGCGCATCGAGGATTGGTTCTTCAACCCATCGGGCACCGTCGACTATCGCGAGACGATCCATCCCTCGGCGGTTCAGTATTGCAGCGGTCCTCTGATGTTCCAGGTCCCCGGCGGCGTTCAGCCCGGAGCGTGGACACTCCTCATCGGTCTCGAAGAGATCCCCTTCGTTCTTGGTGAGAACGAGGAGGGAGTCCAGGAGTGAATTCACGGAACTCGGGAGTCTGGAACTACTCGAGCGCAGCCGCTAGCTGAGCCCGACGGTCAACCTCGCTGTCGATGTAGTTGATCCACTGGGCCGCGAGTTGGCGGCTCCTCTGATCGGACTGGGCCGCCAGGAATGCCGTGCGAGCCTCGTCGAACCGGTCGAGCTCGAAGAGAGCCTGCCCGAGCATGACACGTGCCTGGTCCACGCGGCTGAGCCCACCCTTTGAGAGGGCCCGGCGGATCGTGGTGATGGCTTCGTCCCAGCGGTTGAGGTTCATGTATGTCTGAGCGAGGATGACATCGAGCTTGCCATCGGATGAGAGCTCGGCCGCTCGAGTCAGCGCCGGGATTGCCTTTTCGTTCTCCTGTGCCATGGTCCATGCCTGGGCCAGGAGCCGCCAATGCTCGAGGGTGGATGTGATGACACCGTCATCGAGGCCTTTGGAGAGGATCTTCCCGGCCCGGACATAGAGATCGTTGTTGAGGAGCAGACTGGCCAGGGTCAGGAC
>JARFRM010000123.1 GCA_029287235.1 Thermoanaerobaculales bacterium | reverse complement strand
ACCGCCGGCGAACGAGATCATTCCAGGTTGCCTGATCATCTGAAAGAGCTCGCGGATCGGCGACGGCTGCATTCTGCTCGCGAGCGCCGAGTATCTGTAGATCGAGGACATCAAGGCCTCCCGCTCGGATTGTACAGCCGGCGCACGCCGGATGGGCGCAGGGGATCGTTGGATTGCCCCGGATTCGATACGGCGAGGGAAGCGCATCATCCCATCGCAGGTTCACCGCAAAGATCGCCAGGCACGCCAAGAAAAGCGCAAAGACCATCGCCTCTTAGAGTCATCGCGCCGTCGCGCGGAGGAACCGCAGATAGCGCAGATAGACGCAGATTTCATCACAACATCGCAACCAAGTTTAAGAAGA
The DNA here is from genome assembly GCA_029287235.1 of Thermoanaerobaculales bacterium. Classification (GTDB taxonomy): domain Bacteria; phylum Acidobacteriota; class Thermoanaerobaculia; order Thermoanaerobaculales; family Sulfomarinibacteraceae; genus JAHECW01. The sequence continues at coordinate 20,322 of JARFRM010000123.1, read as the reverse complement.
GGCAAGAATTCGACGTGGTCGTATCTGTCAACTGTCGACTGTCGACTGTCGACTATCGACCCGCGAATTTGGAACTTTCGCCCCGCGGTTGTGTCTAAACTGGTGCCATGCAGAAAATGCAAACCCTCAGCCGTTTCGCCCCGATCATTCTCGTTTTGACCCTCATCGCCATCGGTTCGGCCGTCATGGGCCTCCAGGTTGCCGCCGGTCCGGGGGACAATGGGGCGACCCCGGCGGGTCAGATCATTGTCGAGGAGGACAGGTTGAACTGGGACGAAGTCCGGCGGCTCTCCAGCGAACAGAAGTACGAGGCCGCGTCCGAGATCGTGAATACGATCCGCGAACGGGCCGAGACCGCGGGTGACGCCGAGGAGTGGACGCGCGCCATCGTCGAGCAGGTCAAGCTGCGCAGCGCCCTGCACGGCTACGAGACCGCGGTGCGATTCCTCAGGGAAACCCCGTGGCCCGACGACGAAGTATCACGGGCCGTGCTCGATCTCTACTACGCCCACTCCCTCGCGACCTATGTCCACGCCTATTCGTGGGAGATCCGGCAGCGTGAGCGGGTGGAGACCACCGGCGAACTCGATCTCAAGAAGTGGGATGTGGATCAGATCGTCGAGGAGTCGAACCGCGCCTTTGCCGAGCTCTGGTCGCGACGCGAAGCCTGGGGCGCCGAAGGCCTCGGTCGGCTCGCCCGTTACATCGACCAGAACGACTACCCGCCAAGGATCCGCGCCACCCTCCGCGATGCGGTGAGCTATCTCTGGGTCGAGCTCCTCGCCGACACCGCCCTGTGGCGGCCGGATCAGAGCAACGATATCTTCCGACTCGATTTCGCCGTGCTCCTGCCCGGAGACGCTGCACGCTCGGGTGAGGTGGATCTGGCCGATCCCGAGATCCACCCGTTGGTCAAAATCGGTGCGGTACTCGATGATCTCGAGGCGTGGCACCACGGGGTCGACCGTCCCGAGGCCGCGCTCGAGGCGCGCCTGAAGAGGATGCGGCGCTTCAACAACGCATTCACGAACAAACACGACCGGTTGGCCATTCGCGAGCACCTCGAAGAGACTCAGTCTGCATTCGACCCGAGCTTCGACTGGTGGTCCATGGGGCAGTCCCTCCTCGCCGAGTTGATCCGCGTCGAAGACACTCCCGACGCGTTGATCCGCGCCCGCGCTGCCGCCATCGCGGGTCGCGACCGCCACCCTGAGTCCATCGGTGGGCGGCGCTGTGACCACACGGTCGTCGGAATCGAAGAGCCGACCTACTCGATGACGGCCATGAAGGCCGATGGCCGGGATCGCCGTTCGATCCAGATCACCAGCAAGAATCTCAGCCATGTGTATCTTCGCGCTTATCCCTACGATCTGGTGCAGGCCGTCACCTCGGCCGAAGACCACGAGCTCCTACCGGGCCACCGCGAGATACCGGAGATCATGGCCGGGACAAGACCGGTGGCGGAGTGGACCGTCGAGCTGCCGCCGACCCCGGACTACCGCTCCCACCTGAGCTTCAACGTGCCGCCGATTTCGGCCCCCGGCGCCTATGTCATCGTCGCCTCCTCGCGCGAGGATTTTGCCGAGAGTCAGAACCTCCTGCAGGCCCTCAACTTTCTCCTCACCGATCTGGTGCTCGTCAGCGAGCGGGCGGACGGTGGCTACGATGTGATCGGAAGATCCGGATCCACCGGTATGGCGCTGAAGGGTGTGACAGTGGAGCTCTACCGGTTCAACTGGCGCAGCGGCCACCGGCGGATGGCGGTTCGGCGCACCGATGCCTCCGGTCGGGTCCACTTCGGTCAGGGGGGATGGAAGCACGAGAGGCACTTCCTGCTCGCGAGGCACGGTGAAAGCCTGGCCTACGATCTCAGGGGACTCTGGCGGTACGCCGATCGCGAGCGGGACACCCGCACAGCAGCGCTGGTCTACACCGATCGCTCGGTTTACCGGCCGCAGCAGGAGCTTCACTTCAAGGTCGTGGCCTACCGCGGTGGCGGCGATGAGCCGAGCTACACGACCCTGCCCGACACCTCCGTCACGGTGAATCTGTTTGACGCCAACCACGAGACCGTGGCCGAGTTGCTCTTGACCACCAACAGCTTCGGATCCGCCTCGGGGAGCTTCGAGATCCCGGCCGGACGCCTCCTCGGTCAATGGCGGCTTCAGACGTCGCTGGGAGGGGATGCCATGGTGCGGGTCGAGGAGTACAAGAGGCCGACTTTTTCGGTCGAGATCACCGACCCGCCCGAGGCTCTTCGCCTCAACCGGCCGGCGACCCTCGTGGGCGATGTCCAATACTATTTCGGTCTGCCGGTCGTCACCGGTGATGTCGCCTGGCGGGTGACCCGCGAACCGGTCTACCCATGGTGGTGGTATTGGTGGTATCCGACGCCTTCCGGTGAAAGTCAGCTCGTGGCCTCGGGTGACTCCGGCCTCGATGAGGAAGGGCGTTTCGAGATCGACTTCACCCCCGAAGCCGATGAGCGCGAGGCCGCCGATGGAGTGACCTACCGCTATCGGTTGTCGGTGGATGTCACCGACGAGGGCGGTGAGACCCGCTCGGCCGAACGGAGCTTCCGCCTCGGTTTTGTCGCGGTGGAGGCCTCCATCACGACGGGAGTGGGATTCCTCAACGAACGCGATCCGGCCACCGTGCGTGTCGTCCGTTCGGATCTCGACGGCAGCCCGCGAGCGGGCGCCGCGGCGTGGCGGCTCGTCACTCTCGAGCAGCCCGCCGACGCGCTCATGCCCGCCGATCTGCCGCGTCCCATCCGACCGCGGGACGAGCTTTACGCCAGCGAGGGTGATGCGCTCCGCGCCCGTTGGGACACGTCGTACGACCACCAGGCGGTGCAGGCTACGTGGACGATCGGTCGCGAAGCGGCTGCCGGAACCCTGACCCACACCGACGAAGGAGTTGCCGAGATCGATCTGCCGGGTCTGGCGCCCGGCGCCTACCGATTGATCTACACCACCGAGGACGATTACGGCGCCGAGTACGAGACCTCGGAGCAGTTGGTGGTGGTGGGCCATCGGAGGACCCCGCTGGAACTGCCCATGGTGCTCCGCTTCGAGCAGCCATCGGTTGAGGTCGGCGGCACCGCCCGCCTGCTCGTCCACACCGGTCTCAAGGCCCAGGAGATGGTGCTCGAGGTCTTCCGCGACGGCAACCGCCTCGAACGGCGGGAGATCGCCCCCGGTCGCAGTGGCGTGATCGAGTTCCCCGTGACCATGGCCGATCGAGGCGGGTTCGGGGTCACTCTCAAGCTCGTGCGCGACTTCCAGCTCATGGAGCGGAGCGCGTCGGTGATGGTGCCGTGGACCGACCGCGAGCTCGATTTGGAGTACGCGACCTTCCGCGACCGGCTCCGGCCGGGCACGGCAGAAACCTTTCGGGTCACAGTACGCTCGCACGACCAGTCCCTGGTGGACTCGGCCTCGTCCGAGCTGCTGGCCTACATGTACGACCGCTCCCTCGACATTTTCGCGCCGCACACGCCGCCGAGCCCGTTGTCGCTCTACCCGACCCGGACGGGGGTGGCGAACGCCTGGTCGAGCCTCGGCGCCGCGAGCCCGGTGTGGCAGGGCGGGTGGGGTTTTTCGGGCCTTCCCGGATACCCAGGCCTCCGCGGCGATCGGCTCAAGACCATCTCGGGCTATGGCGTTGGTGGCCCCGGTCGTCGCGGGAGGTTCTACTCCGCCAAGGCCGGGCTCGCCGACGGGCGCGAGGTGATGGTTCAGGCCATGCCCTCGGCGGCGATGGAGGAATCGGTCGTTGCCGATTCGGTCGATCGAGATGAAGGGGAGGCGGCGAACGTCTGGGGACTTCTGGGACAGGGCGGCGAGGACAAGGACAGATCAAGTGGTGGGGCGGACGAATCTCCGATGGAGCTACGCTCGAACTTCTCCGAAACCGCATTCTGGGAGCCGCACCTGCTGCTTGGCGAGGACGGCGCCACGGTCATCGAGTTCGAGGTGCCCGATTCGGTCACCGAGTGGAACGTCTGGCTCCACGCCGTCACCGGCGATCTCCGCGGCGGCTCGGCCCACCGGACAACCCGGAGCGTCAAGGAGCTCATGGTCAGACCATATCTCCCACGCTTTCTCCGTGAGGGAGATGAGGCGGCGATCAAGGTGGTCGTCAACAACGCGGGAGAGGAGAGCTTCTCCGGCGCTCTCGATTTCGAGATCCTCGACCCCGAGACCGATGAGGATCTCCGCCCGCTCTTCGGTCTGACTGCAGATGACACAACCGCCGTTCCCTTCACGGTCGAGCCCGGCGGTGGCGCCAACCTCAGCTTCCCGGTCGATGTTCCGGCCCGGGTCGGCACCATCGCCTTTAAGGTGACCGCCCGCGCCGGCGCGTTCTCAGACGGTGAGCTGCGGCCGTTGCCGGTGCTGCCCGGTCGAATGCACCTGGCCCAGTCGCGTTTCGTGACGCTGCGCGATCGTGACCGGCGCAAACTCACGTTTGACGACATGGCCGCGGACGACGATCTGAGCCTGATCCACGATCAACTCGTGGTCTCCGTCGATGCCCAGCTCTTCTACTCGGTGCTCAACGCCCTGCCGTATCTCGTGGACTATCCCTACGAGTGTACCGAGCAGACCCTCAACCGCTTCCTGTCCACGGGGATCGCGGCCGGCGTTTTCGACGACTACCCGGCGGTGGCGCGAATGGCAACCAAGCTCTCCGAGCGGGATGTCCGCTTCGAGACCTGGGACGCCACCGACCCCAACCGAAAGATGACTCTTGAAGAGACGCCCTGGTTGCAGACATCCCGGGGCGGCGGCGATGACACCGACGAACTGATCAAGGTTCTCGACCCCCGCGTCGCCCGAGCCGAGCGCGATGCGGCGTTGGCCAAGCTGGTCAAGGCCCAGACCTCCCTCGGCGCCTTCCCCTGGTGGCCGGGTGGGCCGCCATCGCCCTACATGACGCTCTACATCCTCTACGGATTCTCCAAGGGTCTCGAGTTCGGCGTCGAGGTGCCCAAAGACGTGGTCATCCGCGCCTGGGCCTACATGCACCGTCACTACATCGACGAGCTCGTCGAGATGATGGTCGGTCTCGACTGCTGTTGGGAGTTCATCACCTACCTCAATTTCGTGCTCTCGAACTACCCGGATGAGAGCTGGACCGGTGGGGTCTTCACCGCCGACGACCGCAAGACCATGCTCGAGCACAGCTTCCGCCACTGGCGTGAGCACTCGCCGTTGCTCAAGGGCTATCTCGCCCTCACCCTCGAGCGAGCCGGCCGCCACGACGACGCGGTGCTGGTCTTCGACGCCGTCATGGACTCGGCCAAGACCGATCGCGATCTCGGCACCTACTGGGCGCCGGAGGATCGCGCCTGGCTCTGGTACAACGACACCATCGAGACCCACGCCTTCGCGCTTCGGGTCCTGTCGGAGTTGGACCCCGAGGACGACCGCCGGCACGGCATGGTCCAGTGGCTGCTGCTCAACAAGAAGCTCAACCACTGGAAGTCGACCCGCGCCACCGCCGAGGTCATCTCATCCATGGTCCACTACCTCGAGCAGGAGGACGGCCTGGGCGTCAGGGAGGACGCAACCGTCACGATCGGTCCGCGGGTGACCGAGATGGTCTTCGAGCCCGATGAGTACACCGGCGCCCGCAACCGGGTCGTCATCCCCGGCCCCGAGGTCGATCCGAAGACAATGTCCACCGTCGTGGTCGAGAAGCAGGCGAAGGGATTCGCATTCGCCTCGGCGACCTGGCATTTCTCCACCGAGAACCTCCCTGAGGAGGCGCGCGGAGATCTCTTTGGGGTGACCCGCCAGTACTTCCGTCGTTTCAACGACGGCAACCGTTGGGTTCTGAGACCGCTCGCCGATGGTGAAGAGCTGGAGCCCGGCGACCAGGTCGAGGTCCACCTCTCGATCCGCGCCAAGCACGCCGCCGAGTATGTCCACCTCCGCGACCCGAGAGGCGCGGGTTTCGAGCCCGAAACTCTGCACTCGAAGTACAAGTGGGATCTCGGGATCGGCTGGTACGAAGAGGTCCGCGACTCCGGGACCAACTTCTTCTTCGAGCGGCTTCCCGCCGGCGAGTACACCTTCAAGTACCGCCTGAGGGCCAACATGGCCGGCGCCTTCAAGGTCGGGCCAGCCACGCTCCAGAGCATGTACGCGCCCGAGTTCACGGCGTACTCGGCGGGACACCGGTTGGAGGTGATGGGGGAGTAGCCGCTCCCGAGTCCACAAACGCTTCTGATCTGTGTCTTGCGAGCAGCCTCAACCCGGAAGCGCGAACCCGCACTCGGGACCGGGCGCCTCGGCGAGGCGGCGGTCGAGGGTGGCCAGGGGAAGGTCGAACACTTCGGCGACGGCCACGTACCAGGCGTCATAGCAGGTCAGATTGGCCCTGAGCTGCCAGATGCGTTCCTCGAACGGTCGGATGGGTATGAGCTCGATGGGAAGCTCGTGCAGGTCCCGCTGCGCCGCGCCGGCCTCCAAGGCGGAGATCTGGCCGGAGACCTCCATGCGGCGGAGGATGTTCAGGGTCTCGACAACGACCAGCTGCGGCGCGACGAGCTGGCCGCCGCCAACGACGTGTTCAGCCCATCGGCCGTCCGCCGCCGAGTCGATCAATGCTGCGACCAGCACCGAAGCATCCACGGCGCAGCCACGGCCTGTCATCGCCGGTCTGCGTCGCGGTGGGCGAGGATGGACTCGGCCCCGAGCCGGCTTTCCGTCAATCCCTTGCGATTGCGGACCGCCGCGAGCCACTCGTCAACGGAGGGGCGGCTCGCGAGGCGTTCCAGCTCCTTTCTCAGATACTCCTGCATGGACATTCCACGCCGAGCTGCCCTGGCGGCGAGCTCGTTGCGAACCTCATCGGAAACGTTGCGGATGGTGATCTGTACAGTCATGCATTCATTATGCATGCATCGATGGCGTTTTGCAAGAACCGTTGCAGGGCAGGCAACGGGCTGTCGAGCCCATGGGAAGCGGACGGAAACCGTGCCAGAAGGTTAATACATTTGTACATTCTCGATCGTCCCAAAGAGCAAATGTGTAAACCATCTATAGACCTGGCACGCTTCCTATCTGGTTTTCTCCGCAACTGACCCTTGCGCAGCAGCCCGGATGTGCAGGATTGGCACCTCCGAGCGACATGTCGGCGCTCTCGGGGCACGAACCCCGAGGCAAGGACCCGGTGGTCGGACATCCTACGGCACCACTACGGACCATCCCGAGGTGTCGCCGGACTCGAAACCGTCCTCGAAGAGAGTGCCCACGCCCTCGTAGGCGCCGACATCGACCACGCCGTCGAGCACTCGCGGGTTGCCTTGGACGTCGGTCGGGCCGAGCCCGCCAGGAGGTGAGTTGTCGCCGCCGTTGAGGGCCGGTGAGCCTGCACGCAGGCGACAATCCAAGTTCGCCGGATCGACGAACTCCGGATCGACACCGAGGAGATTGCCTCCGCTCGTCATGATGCCGCTGGAGGAGTCGATCAGTGTCGTGCTGTCGTAGACGATGGTGTTGTAGAGAGTCGACTCCGCGCCGAAACCGCGGTAGAGAACGCCGAGATCCGCATGGTCGAAGATGGTCAAGTTGGTGAGGTGAAGAGTACTGGTTTGGTACGACCACGCACCGACTCCGATGTCGGGCCCGCCGGCGATCACCGAGTCGCTCGCCGTCAAGGTGTGGTCCTGGTGGACGTAGTACTTGACGTGAAACCCCTCCTGGGTACCGACATCTCGGTTGTCGATCCAGAGGTTTCGCCGGGCGATGAGGGTGCCTCCGCCGCCAAGTCCCGTGCCGAGTGAACCGCCCGCACCCTGGACATCGGTCCCGGCGGCGGTTTCAGTGCGGTTGCCCTTGACAAGGTTGTCCTTGAACTCGCCTGTCCCCGTGGAGTCGTGATAGATGATCACACCACACCCGAAGACGGTATTCATCGGGGCCGTGCAGGTATTGTCGGTGATCCGGTTCCCGGTCGCAGTGAACGACGACGCGTCGTGGACGTAGAGAAGAACGCCGCCGCCGGACGACTCGCCGCCACCGGTGTTCTCCACCGTGTTGCCGCTGATGAGATTGTTCACCAGGTTGCACCGGCCGCTTCCCGAGAACGGACGGTAGTTGAAGCCTCCCCCTTGTGTAATCCCCGTCCCACTGACGGTGTTGCCGATGATCCGGTTGTTGCTGACGGTCACGACCGCGTCACCGGTCGTCATCACCCTGAACCCCGCTCCCGAGTTCGAGAAGCCGTTGGTGATGGTGAATCCATCGAAGGACACCGATCCGCCCGCGGTCGTAATGATGACCACTTGACTCGCGTGTTCTGCGTCGATCACCGTCAACGAGGCATCGGAGCTCCGGGCCGCAAAGGCGGCGTCCCAGCCGCCTGTGATCTCCAGGCTATCGCCACCGAGGGCGGGTCCGACACCGACGCCTTCGAGGTAGGTCCCCCGCTCGACCCGGATCTCGTTGGAGCCGGCACCGAGGGCGGCGTTAACCGCATCCTGAATTGTCGAGTAGGTCCCGTGGTCGCCGACGGTCAGCACGGCTGCTGAGACCACAGACCACGGGACACCGACCATGAGGCCGACGAACGCAACCGCCGGCCACCGGCGGCGGGTCCTGACGGCATCACAGTTGTGCGGGTGCTGTTCACCGTTCACTGAGTGCTTCGATCGTGCCACGCGACACCTCCCTGACCACGCGAAATTCAAAAATCCGGATTTCGTGCCTGAGAAACCAGGATCGAGCAATAGGCGTCCGGGATTCACCCATCCCTCTACCTAGGTCAACGAGATGAATCCCAAGACCGCACACATTCCACATTCGGCTCTTGTACGCATCCGCCTCGCGGACCGGGGGGCGCGAACGAAACGGCGTCACGAGGAAACACGGCTCCTGAATCCGGAAACCACATCCGGAAACTGGAAACCGTGGCACGCTTCCGCTTCCCCCGGATGCGAACCACGTTCATCTTCGCCGGTACGGTGGGTCGGCGAACCGCGTTCCTTTCGGGCACGATCCGGATTGTATTTCTCGGCCTCTGGGTGTCGAATATCGGCAACAAATCGACAGCCGGTCTTTACCGGTTCGGACGGGGCTTCTCCAAGAGTTCTCGAAGTGACGGGGGAACCGATTCGATACCATTGGGTCTCACGGGAAAGCGAGTCGTACCGATCGATCTCTCGGGAGGCAGGCATGAGTGTTCGTCGAATCCTTATCGTGGTCGCAGTCGTTGTTATCTTCCTCTGCCCGGAGATCGGGGCAGAAACCACGGGCTGCGTCCTGACGGCGGACGGTCATTCGGTCGCGGGCGCGGAGATTCGGATCGTTGTAGCGGAGACGGTCGTTGAGCGGTATCGACGGCTCGCGAGCGGCGCAGCTCGCAAGGTTATCGAGCGCACCCAGAGCGATGACGCGGGTCGATTCGCACTCTCGGCCGAGAGTGACGGACGACACGAGATTCACACCGTCGCCGACGGTTTCGCGCCCAAGGTGGTTCTGCCCGGGACCGTCGGAGAGATCGGTGTGGTTGTCAAGGCGGCGCCGGCCGTCGAAGGCCGCGTGACCACCGAAGAGGGGAGACCGGTCCCCGGGGCCGTGGTGATCTGGAGTGGCGGCGACGGTGAGGTGTCGACTGCCGTCACCGACGAGTCGGGTGGTTACAGCGTGCCCGATCCGGCGGTGTGGGCCAACCAGGCAGAGGTCTTCCACCCGGCTTTCGGTGCGTCGGCACCGAGGATTCACACTCGCGGATTCTCCCCGACCGCCGAGGATCGGGCGGATGTCGAGGTCCGGAGTGCGGAGTTCGTTTCGGGCACCGTCGTCGATGGGAGCGGCGAACCGGTGGAGGGTGCGATCGTGACCGTTGCGTGGAGGCCCATGTCGGTGACCGACGCCGATGGTCGATTCGCTCTCAGGGCGGTCTCGGGGGCGTCGGTGATTGCCACCCACGGCGATCGGATCGCGCGCTCATCCGTCGACAGCCGCGACCTCACCCTCACGGTGGAGCCGGGCAGGTTCATCGAGGGTCGGGTCATCAATCCGGACGGCGGAGGCGGCGTGCCCCACGCTCGGGTCTTCGTGTGGGATTCCACGGGGTTCCAGGCCCCCGTCGACGTGCTGGCCGATGCCACAGGCCGGTTTGAGATCGGTCCGCTTCCCGCCTCGGACTATCGCGTTGGGACTCGGGCTGCGAGTGCGGGATGGTCGATGGCATACGAGGAGGCAAACCTCAAGCGGGTCGATCGGCTCGATCTCGTGTTGCGACTCGAACGGGGGGGCACGGTATCTGGACGGGTCACGGACTCTGACGGGTCACCGGTGGCCGGCGCCGTCGTTCTGAGGCTGGGTGAGATGGACCCCTTGATCCTCGGACACAGCCGCAACTTCGGCGGCCAGGTGGGATTTACCGGTTGCGACGGCCGGTTTGAGCTGCCGGCCCCCGACGACGGTGAGAAGTACCGGGTGGCGGCGGTCAAGAAGGGCCTGGCGCCGGCCGTCTCGGCCTGGATCGAGGACTCCGCCGGCGCGTCGCCGGTTCGGTTGACCTTGACCGAAGGACGACCGGTCGAGGGCCGTGTCGTCGGCGCCGACGGCAACCCGGTGTCCGGGGTCGCGATCGCGGTCATGGGTCGCTCGAGCATGATCGCGGCCGTGCCGCCCGGTCAGTTTTTCGACCCGACAGTCGGTGTCGAGTGGTTCTACCGGACCTCGGCCGACGGCTCGTTCACGATTCCTCTGTCAGAGGAAACCTGGTACCTGGCGTTCGGCAAAGAAGGCTTTGTCCCGATCCTCCACCCCGCCATCGTCGTCGGTGAGACCGGGCCGCTGGAGATCACGCTGAGTCGCGCGCGGTTGCTGCAGGGCCGAGTCGTCTCAACCGACGGCACTCCTTTGGAGGGGATCGACGTGGCGGTCAACGCCGACGTGGCCTTCTCTGCCAAGGCAGTCTCCGGAATTGGGGGCGATTTCGAGATCGAGGTGGCGGCCGCCGGTCGGTACGTGCTGATGGCTTTTGACGCTGCGACCGGACGACGGGCCTCGATTCCCGTCGAGGTGCCCGGGCCCCTGGTGACCATCGAGCTTCCGGCCACTCGTCGCGTGGCCGGGCGGGTGGTCGACGGCGACACGGGCAAGGGGGTGGCGGGTGCGAGGATATCGCCCGAAATGGTGGGCCGTTCTTCGGAGTTCTACGACTTCGACGAAACGGATCTCGACGGTGTGTTCTCCTTCGAGGCGTTCGAGGTTGGTCGATACCTGGTGAATGTGGCTGCCGAGGGGTATCTCCCGCCCGAGCCGGTCGAGGTTTCGGTGGGCCCGGCAGCGGCGACAGAAGAGATCACCGTGACGGTGTTCCGGGGTGTCCGGGCCGGGGGACGGGTGAGAGACGACAACGGCGATCCCGTCGAGGGGGCGCAGGTGAGAGCCGTTCGCGTCTCGGACCTCGGTGAGGAGATCACCCTCCGCGGCGAGACCGACTCGGACGGGATCTTCGACATCGGCGGTCTGGCCTCGGGTGCGGTCGAGATCTCGGTTCGGACCGAAGGCTATGTTCCGGCCCACCGTACCCTGGAGCTCGAGGGCGATGTGCTCGATCTCGTCATCGAGCTCGACCGGGGTGAGGCCCTGTCGGGCCGGGTGCTCGATTCCGACGGGTCCCCCTTGCCCGGTGCCGACGTCGTCGCAGAGGCCGGCGGCGAGCCGGGTCAGTATCTCAGGGACCGGGCGGATGAGGACGGCGTGTTCGCCCTCGACGGCATGAGCCCCGGTCCGTGGGAGATCCGGGCGACCCGCAACGGGTACGAGGATGCCCGGGTCGATGACGTCGACCCCGGGAGCGGCGACCCGCTCACGATCGTGCTTCGCGAATGGCCGAGCGGGACCGTGGTCGGGACCGTCGAAGGTGTGCCCGAAGGGGCACTCGTGTCGATCGCCGTGTGGCACGATAGAGGGCGGTCCGGCCGCGGCGCCGACGCGAAGATGGAGTCGGACGGGTCCTACAAGGTTGACAAGGCGCCGGCAGGAACCGTGCGGGTGACCGCCTACGAGAGAAGTTACCGAGAGAGCCGGGAGCGGACGGCGACGGCCGAGGTTCCGGATGGAGGCGAGGTTCGGGTCGACTTCGACTTTCGCGAGGGCTCGGAGCTCAGCGGGCGGGTGACCCGCCACGGGGAGCCCGTCGTCGGGGCCTTCGTCTCCGTCAGCTCGGAGGCGTTGGGTGGGGCCGATGCGGTGACCGACGGCGGAGGCGGCTTTTCGTGTCGTCTCCAGGACGGGGTCTACGACCTTGAGGTCTTCGCCATGGACGGCAGAAAACGCGAGATCGAGGTCGAGATCTCGGGGCCGACCACCCGGGACATCGATCTCGGTGGTGCGGTGCTGGCCGGGTGGGTGGTAGACGGAGAGACCGGCGGCCCCATCGGTGGGGCCGACGTCGACGTGGAGCTGCGCTCGGACACCGGTGCCGAGGTGGGTTCAGAGGACCTCAAGACCGATTCCACCGGGAGGTTCAGGTTCGAGGATCTGCCGCCGGGGAGGCACCAGGTCCGAGTCGCCCACCCGAGCTATGCTCAGCATCGGCGGGACGTCGAGCTCGCCATCGGTGCTGCCGGCGAGATCGAGGTTGTGTTGGAGAAGGCCGAGGGCATGAGAGTCCTCCTGGTCGACCGGCGGACCGGTGCCCCGCTGTCGGGGACGGTGGTCGCTCGCAACATGGACGACGAGGTGGTCTTCGACGGCACCCCGCGCAGGGACGGCAAGGGCGTGCGTCTGATCCTCCCACCCGGCAGCTACAAGGTCTCGGCCTCGGCCTCCGACTACGCCACCCACACCGAGATCGCGTCGGCACCGTCCGATGAGGTGGTGGTCGGTCTCACCCCGGGTGGCACCCTCATCGTGCGGTCGGAGGAGCAATCTCCCCGCCAGGCCAAGCTGATCATGCCGTCGGGCGAGGAGTACATTCGTTGCTGGTGCAACCGGATTGCGGAGGTCAACCTCGAAGGCGGGATCACGGGGATCGAGAACATCGCCGCGGGTTCGTACGATCTGGTGGTCTCCGAGCGGGACGACTCGGTCTCCAGCTACCCGGTGACGGTGGTCGAGGGTCAGGCCACCGAGGTGCTCATCCGGTAGGCGCTCGCCGATGTCCGGCCCGTCGCTCGGGACTTCGGTCTACCCGACATTGATGTTGTTTCCCCTGGCACCTAGATGGCACCCAATATGGTAGGATCCTCATAAATCAACCACGGGGCATTGAAATGAAGAGAATCTCGATTTCGTTTGCGTCGTTTGGTGCTTTGCTGTTCTTGACTGTTGGTGACATCAACGCTCAGGTCCCGACCGCCGGGTTGATCGCACACTGGGCCTTTGACGAGGGTTCGGGCGCTCTGGCCGCAGACTCGTCCGGCGGCGGCCACAACGGAACCCTGGTCAACGGCCCGACCTGGACCTCGGGTATTGCGGGGGATGCCCTCTCCTTCGACGGCATCGATGACTATGTCGCCATCCCGGATTCGGTCGACTTCGATTTCGGAAACGGGGACTTCACGATCTGTGCGTGGTTCCGAACGACTGTCGGACTCTCGGAGCAGTACATCATCGATTTCTTCCGCGATGGCAACTTCCCGCATATCGAGATCTACACCGGCCTTCCCCTGCACTGTCTCGGGTCGCACCTGTGTGGAGTGGGTGATGTCTGCACGCGCATCAGCAACGGCATCGTGGACAACGGTGGCTGGCACCACGTCGTGATCACCCTGTCTCACTCCGTACCGAACGGCTTCTCACTCTACGTAAACGGGATCAAGGCGACCTCGGGCACCTTCTCCCAGTTGCTGGACGGTTGGGACACCATCTCCATTGCCGCCCGGGTCCACGTTGACGGCACCATCGACGAGCCGTGGAACGGCGATATCGACGAGGTGCTGGTATATGATCGGGTGCTGAGTGACTCGGAGATCGCTAACCTCTACGGATTCTATCCCGTGGATCTTCAGGGGTTCACGATCGACTGACGGCACTATTCCTATTCCTATTCGGTAAGCGCATCTCTCGCGGGCGTCCGGTGGTTCCTCGAGATCCTACGGCACGGTCACACTCCACGCCGTCGTGGTGCCGGACTCGAAGCCGTCGGCGAAGACCTCGACGCAGAAAGCCCATTTACCGATGTTGGACGAGGGGATACCGCCCGCTTGCTGGAAATGCCCGCCGGCGAACAGATGCCGGCTCACGCCCTCGTCCCATGCCGTCAAGGCGTGGACCGCCGGAGAGTACCACCCTCCGATGCCGTCGCCCCGGGGTCCCGAGAGAGCGGACCAGGCGGCTCCGTCCCAGCGCGCAATGGAGTTCGCCGGCACGCCTCCGGCAAGCTCGAACCACCCCCCCGCGAAGAGGGCCTCGCCGGTGCCGTCATCCCAAACCGCGAGGGACTCCACACCGTCGTCCATGCCGGGATAGGATGGACCCTCGAGGGCGGACCACGAGGCGCCGTCCCACCTGCCGATGTAGTTCATGAGCTGCCCACCGCCAGCCGTGAAGTGCCCGCCGGCGTACAGCGCGCTGCCGGTCTCGTCGCCCCACACCGCCAGCGCCTTGACCCGGGCATTGAGACCGGCGACGGGGAGGGCCGACCAGACGGCTCCATCCCACCTGGCGAGGTAGTACGCGAAGACACCGCCGGCCTTGTAGAAGTAGCCGCCGGCGTAGAGCACACTGCCGGTGCCGTCATCCCACGCCGCGAGTGCGTGGACCGGGCGGTTGACGCCGATCTCGGTGGGACCCGTGAGGGGCTCCCATGCGGCACCGTCCCACCTCGCGATCCGGTTGACGACAACACCGCCGGCGCTGGTGAAGTACCCGCCGGCGTAGAGCGCGCTGCCGGTGCCGTCGTCCCACACCGCGAGTGCGTCGACGCAGCCGTCGACGCCGTTGCCGGTCGGCCCGGTCAGCGACGACCAGGCGGATCCGTCCCAGCGGGCGACGTTGTTGGCGGTCACCCCGCCGGCGGTCGAGAAACACCCGCCGACGAAGAGGGCGTTACCGCCACCGTCGTTCCAGACCGCCAGCGCGTGCACGTTGCCGTCCGTGCCATCGTCCGCCCCGTCCGCGAGGGGCGCCCAGGAGATCCCGTTCCAGCGCGCCACATGATCGATGCGCGTCCCCGCGGCATCGAGGAAAAAGCCCCCTGCGTAGAGGGCGTCGCCGGTGCCGTCGTCCCATACCGCCAGTGCGTGGACCTCGTCGTCGAGCCCATTTCCGGAGCCGACCGACAACGGCGACCACAGGACGTCGTGCCAGCTTGCGATGTGATGGGCCGGCGCGCCGCCCGCGGTCGCGAACTCGCCGCCGGTCACCAGCAATGAAGCGTCACCACTGTCCCAGACCGTGAGCGAATGGACGCCGTCGTAGATCGTGTCTCCGACACCGTTGCCGGACGGCCCTTCCAGGGGTGCCCACACCACGCCGTCCCAGCGCGCAACCCGGTTGGCGGCAACGCCACCGGCGCTGGTGAAGTATCCCCCGGCGTACAGGGCTGCGCCGGTCCCGTCGTCCCACACGGTGAGGGACAGCACACTGCGGTCCACCCCCGTTCCGGACGGGCCTGAGAGCGGTGCCCACGAGCTGCCGCTCCAGCGGGCGATCCCGTTCACCGTCACGCCCCCCGCGGTGGAGAAGCCGCCGGCTGCGTAGAGGGCGCTGCCGTTGCCATCGTCCCACACCGCGAGCGCGAGCGCGGTGCCGAGGCCGACGGCACCCGGCCACGCCCACGTGCTGCCGTTCCAGCGGGCGACGCCGGCCGTGGGGTAGGCGAAGTCGCCGCCGACGTAGAGGGCCTCGCCGGCGCCGTCGTTCCACACCACCAGAGCGTCGACCATGCCTCCTCCCATGAGCTGCTGCGAGACGCCGGCGCCGAGGCCGGACCACGAGGAGCCGTCCCATTCGGCGATGCCCCCGGGCCGGCCGGCTTCGAATGTCCCACCCACGTAGAGTGAGGTCCCGGTGCCGTCGTCCCAGGAGACCATCGCTTGAACATCGGTCAGGATCCAGGCGAACGGCAGGCCGGGCCCGCCCGGCCCCATGAGCGCCGACCAGCCGGCGCCGTCCCACCTGGCGATCCGTCTCACCTCGACCCCGCCGGCGGTGTCGAAGAGCCCGCCCGCATAGAGGGCTTCGCCGGTGCCGTCGTCGTGCACCGTCAGCGAAAGCACGGCGCCGTCCACACCGCGGCCGCTGGGCCCCGGCAGGGCGGCCCACCAGCTGCCATTCCAGCGCGCGATGTTGTTCACAATCACACCTCCGGCGCTCAGAAACCGTCCACCGACGTACAGCGCCGGCCCGGAGCCGTCGTCCCACACCTGCATGGCGTACACCGGCCCGTCGATGTCGGCGAGGTGGAAGGCGGACCCCCAACCGCACTCGTCCGCGCGTGGCGCTCCGGACGCACGCTCGGGCGAGGCGAACGCGGGGGAAACGGAAGCCGGAACGACGACCGCGACACAAAGACTTAGAAGCACCGTACGTCCGATGGTTTTAAGGGCCATGGATCGATTTTAGCACCGAAGAAAGTCCCGGCGCCGGGTGGTTTCCGAAATACCGGCCGGGCCATCGGGGTTGCAGTCATCGACTGAAATCAGGAGGTATCCATGAAACGCTCTGCCCTCGCTTCGCTCGCCGTCCTTGTCCTCGTTGCCTACACGCTGCCCGCCTCGGCACACTGTCAAATTCCGTGCGGGATTTATGATGACGAGTTGAGGGTCCAGCTCATCGAAGAGCACATCGGGACCGTCGAGAAGTCCATGAACAAGATCATCGAGATCTCGGGCGCCGAGACGGTGGACTACAATCAGCTCGTGCGTTGGGTCAACAACAAGGAAGCCCACGCGCAGGAGATCCAGGACATCGTCACGGCCTATTTCATGGCCCAGCGGATCAGCCCCCCCAAGGATCACGGCGACGAGAAGGCCGTTAACGAGTATATGCACAAGTTGGCCCTGCTCCACGCCATCCAGATCCACGCCATGAAGGCCAAGCAGAGCACGACTCTCGACGAGATCGAGACCCTGCGCACGCTGACGGGCAAGTTCCGCGGTGCCTACTTCGGCGAGGACGCCGGCCACAAGCACTGAGGGGATGCCAGGCACCCTTCCCGCGTGCCCACAATGGTGGTGCCGGAGCCGCCGTCACCGTTGCCGGGCGATTCGCGCTGCGGCGCGTCGGCACGCATCGGTGAGGAACGCCACATCCTCATCGGTGTGCGCCGTCGAAGCGGCGCCGTGGGCCAGGATGAGGTGGACATCTTCCACCAGAAGTGCGAGCCCGAACACCTTCTCCCGCAGCTCGATGTCGCACCGATCCGGATCGAAAACAGCTTCCGGCGTGTCGAGGCTGACCCTCTGGTCGTGTGGAAAGTGCACGGTCACCATGGAGCTGCCGCAGTCGATTTCGTCCACCGCGCCGGTGCACCGGGCGAGGATTCCGGCCTCGGCAAACGCCGCCTCGCAGCCGGTTCGCATGGCTTCGCCGAGGGTGCCGAGCTTGGGGTAGATTTCGGATTCGTGCCCGGCGAGGTGTTCGAGGAAGACCTTCGCCGCCAACATGGATGACGGGTGGGCGGAGTAGGTGCCGCCGGAAAAGGCGACCCTCGGACCGGTTGCGCGAC
This sequence comes from Thermoanaerobaculales bacterium, assembly GCA_029287235.1. GTDB lineage: Bacteria > Acidobacteriota > Thermoanaerobaculia > Thermoanaerobaculales > Sulfomarinibacteraceae > JAHECW01. The sequence goes on along the minus strand of JARFRM010000123.1, from coordinate 2,673 downwards.
CGGCTTCGGCCATGATCTCGGCTCGGCCCGCGACCGCCGCCACCGGCATGCCGCCGCCGAGCGCCTTGCCGTAGATGGCGAGATCGGGGGCCACTCCATGGAGCGCCCCGAGCCCACCGGCGTGAAAACGAAAGCCGGTGATCATTTCATCGAGGATGAGGAGAGCACCGTGCTTGGTGCACAGGTCGCGGGCGAGGCGCAGGTACTCGGTAGTGGCGGCGATGGTGCCGCCCGCACCGAGCATTGGCTCGAGGATGAGACAGGCCATATCGTCGCCGCCGCGATTGAAATCGTCGACCAGGCGCTGTGGATCGTTGTAGCTGGTGACCACGATACGGTCGGTGAGGGCCGAGGGCAGCCCTTTGGAATCGACGCCCTCGAAACCGACCCCGTCCTCGCGGTAGGCGACCCCCTTGAGCAGCATGGGCTGGGCGCCGTGCCAGCCGCCGCCGGCCTTCATGACGGTGCTGCGGCCGGTGAAAGAACGGGCCATGAGCACCGCGTACATGGTCGACAGGCTGCCGCTAGTGGTGAATCGAATGCGCTCGGAAGAGGTGAGCCGGCAAACGAGGGCGGCGAGCTCGGCCTGGAGTGCATCGACGAGCCCGCTCTGAGTCCCGAATCCTCCGGCGAAGGCTCGAGAAAGGGCTGTGGTCACGACCTGTGGATTGTGGCCGAGGATATTGGCCATGTGCCCCTGCCAGAGATCGAGGATCCGGTGGCCGTCCTCGTCGACCATCCAACCTCCCGTTGCCTCGGTGATCCGTGGCGGGAACGGCTCGATCAGGCGGATCCCGTGGCTGCCACCATCGATGAGGTGGCGGCAGGCCTCCTCGTGGACCGCGGCCGATTTCGGCGAGCGATTGTGGTGCTCGGCGCCAAGCTGGGTGAGAAGGACGGAGTAGTCGTAGTCAGCCATCGGGGGTGATGGTACCGCAATCGATGGTGGAGGCCGCACCATCGCAGAATGCCCGCAGATGGCGCAGATGACCTCGTACCATCGCAGGGTTGAGACGCAAAGGCCGCCAAGAGCATCCATCGCAAAGGTGCGCAAAGGCATCGCATGATTGACCCATCGCACCAGCGCAGGATTTCGTTGAGGGATGACTGACGTCGTGAAAGCGTTGTCACGGCCGGAAAGATTCTGAAGGGCAGGCTGGAAGCCAGCCCCACGATCCGTCGCAGGTTACGTTTTCGGATGGAGGAGACGCCAGGTCATGGTCCGGACGTCGTCGTAGAGCTGGAGCGCGGTGTCGGTCGCGACCGGATCGGCCGGCGCCTTCAGCAATGTTTGCGGGAACTGAGCTCGCTGATCGGATGACCTGATCGGCGATGGACCTGAGCGCGGCCGAAACCCGTATTACGAGTGATATCGCGATGCCGGATCAGCGTCCGGGTCAGCGGTTACGGTATCGGGATCGGGATCGGGAACGGACTCGGACACGGCTTCGGATAGGGTCGCGGAAACGGAAACGGAAACGGAAACGGAAACGGATGCGCGCAGGGATCACGCCCGGTCAGAGTCCTTTCGCCCTCTCGGCGAGTGCCCTGGCGATGACGAGCCGTTGGACCTCCGAGGTGCCCTCATAGATGGTCACGACCCTCGCGTCACGGAAGAAACGCTCGACAGGGTACTCGGACGAAAAGCCGTATCCGCCGTGGATCTGGATGGCCTGGCTGACCACCCGATTGCACATCTCCGAGGCGAAGAGCTTGGCCGCCGCAGATTCACGTGAGTGGCGACCAGGCTGACCCGCCGCCCAAACCGCGCGGATCATCAGCCCTCGTGCGGCGTCGATCTCGGTGTCCAGGTCGGCAAGCTGGAAGGCGGTGGCCTGGTGCTCCATGATGGCCCTGCCGAACTGTGGTCGGTCGCGGGCGTAGCGCAGCGATTCTTCGAGGGCGGCGGTGGCGATGCCGACCGACTGGGCGGCGATCCCGAGTCGGCTGTGATCGAGGGTCGCCAAAGCCATGGCGAAGCCCTTGCCCTCCCCGCCGAGCATCGCGGTCTTGGGGACCCGGGCGCCGTCGAGGGTGACCATGCAGGTCTTGGAAGATCGCAATCCCATCTTGGCCTCGGGCGGGTCGAAGATGACGCCCTCCTGCTCGGCGTCCAGGATGAAGGCCGAGATTCCGCTGGGTCCGAGCCCCGGGTCGCTGGTGGCGAGACAGATGAAGAATCGACCGACCTCGCCGTTGGTGATCCACGCCTTCGAGCCATCGAGTCGCCAGTGGTCTCCCTCGTCGCGGTAGCGCGTCGTCAAGCTCGCCGCATCGGACCCGGCGCCGGGTTCGGTCAGCATGAACCCGCCCACCGCATTGCCCGAGGCCAGCTGGGGCAGGAACTCCGACTTCTGTTCCTCGCTGCCGAAGGTCATGATGGGCCAGCAGCACACCGAGTTGGTGACGGTCATCCCCACCGCTACCGCGGCGTCGACGCGAGCAAGTTCTTCCACAGCGATGAGATACGAAAGCAGATCCACCGCCGCGCCGCCGAACTCCTCGGGCACCATCATTCCGAGTAGCCCGAGCTCACCCATCTCGGCGAAGATCTCGTGTGGGAACTCGCCGGTGCGGTCGCGGTCGGCCGCCCCCGGTAGAACCCGGTCCTCGGCGAATGACCGCACCATGTCCTTGACCATCTGCTGCTGTTCGTCGAGGGCGAAATCCATG
>JARFRM010000078.1 GCA_029287235.1 Thermoanaerobaculales bacterium | reverse complement strand
ACGAGGTCTCGTGGGCTCGGAGATGTGTATAAGAGACAGGAGTAGGGACGATAGTCCACCGCGTCTGCGGACCGGTTACCACCCGACCTACTACGGCGCGTTTGTCCTCGATCCGGACGGTCACGACACTGAAGCCGTCTGCCACAGGAAAGAAACAACACCAGCTTCCGGGCCGTCGGGCAAATGTGTCGAAGTTGCAGAGTGCTAAACTTCGCTCCCGATTCCGGAAGAAGTCCACCGTGGACCCTTGTTACCCCAACGCAGGAGGCCGTCTCCATTGGATGAGAAAAAGCAAACGCTCAAGCTCTCCGACCTCTCCATCGAGAACAGCGCTCGGCGAGAGGGATCTGGCCGCGGTGGGATCTGGATCGGCCTGGCTGTCCTTCTGATCGCGCTGGTCTTGATCTCGGTGGCCGTGATGCGCGGATCCAAGCCGGTCGTGGTCGCCACCACCGCCGCCCGCGCCGCCGAGACGGGCACTTCGGCCACGGTGCTCAACGCCTCGGGCTATGTCGAGCCTCGCCGCAGGGCCACCGTTGCCGCCAAGATCACCGGCCGGGTGACCGAGGTCCTGGTGGACGAAGGAATGGTGGTGGAAGCCGGTCAGGTCCTCGCCCGCCTTGACGACGCCGACTCCCGCCGTCAAGCCGACGCCACCCGTGCGAACCGGGATGTCGCCCGTGCTTCGCTCGAGGAGATCGAGGTCAACCTCGCCGACGCCGAGCGCCGCCTCAGCCGGAGCCGAGAGCTCCATGAGGACGGGGTTGCATCCGAGCAGGACCTCGACACCGCAACCGCAGCTGTCGATGCGCTCGCCGCGCGGCTCCTCGTGGCCCGGCGAAACCTCGACGCCGCCGAGGCCCGGCTCGCAGTGGCGATGCAGGATCTCGAGAACTACACCATTCGGGCGCCCTTCGCAGGAATCGCGGTCTCCAAGGAAGCGCAACCCGGGGAGATGGTCGCCCCGGTCTTTGCCGGCGGTGGAGGCATCTCGACCATCGTCGACATGGCGTCGCTCGAGATCGAGGTCGACGTCAATGAGAGTTATATCGCGCGGGTCACCCCCGGCCAGCCGGCTGAGGCCATTCTCGACGCCTATCCGGGCTGGCGGATCCCGGCCACGGTTCGGACCATCATCCCCACCGCCGATCGGCAGAAGGCCACGGTCAAGGTCCGATTGACCTTCGACCAGCTGGATCCGCGTATTCTCCCGGACATGGGGGTCAAGGTCGCCTTCCGGGAGAGCGCCGACGAGATCGGGGAAGCCCGACAAGCTCTGTGCCTGATCCGGCGAAGCGCGATCCGCCGCGACGGCGACCGCCATATCGTCTTCGTGGTCATTGACGACAGGGTCGAGCGACGGGCGATCAGCGTCGGACGTGAGATCGGCGGCGACGCCGAAATTCTTGCCGGGCTGACGGCGGGGAGTCTCGTCGTCGACGAGCCGCCCGAAGATCTCGCCGACGGTCAGAAGATCACGATCGAAGACTGAGACAGCGAACAGACCAGGCCAATCCGGAGGACGCATGGTACGAGTAGACGGAAGCGACAGCGACAACGCCCTGATCCGCGTTCGAAACCTCAACAAGCAGTACCGGCGGGGTTCGGAGACCATCGATGTCCTTCAGGGCTTGGACCTCGACGTCGAATCCGGCGACTTTGTCGCGTTTATGGGTCCATCGGGTTCGGGAAAGACCACGCTGCTCAACCTCCTCGGCGGTCTCGATGTTCCGACATCGGGTTCGGTCACCGTGGACGGCGATGAGATCACCAACATGTCGGGCCCCAAGCTCGCCAAATGGCGCGCCCGGCATGTCGGCTTCATCTTCCAGATGTACAATCTGATCCCCGTTCTCACGGCCGCACAGAATGTCGAGCTCCCCCTGCTCCTCACCGGGCTGAGCAAGCGTCGACGTCGGCAGCAGGTGGAGACCGCCCTCGGCCTTGTCGGTCTCGCCGATCGCACGACGCACTACCCCCGGCAGCTCTCGGGTGGGCAGGAACAGCGGGTGGCGATCGCACGGGCCATCGTCACCGACCCGACCTTCCTCCTCGCCGACGAACCCACCGGCGACCTCGATCGGAAGTCGGCCGATGAAATCCTCGACCTCATCAACGCCCTTTCAAAGGAATACGGAAAGACCATCCTCATGGTCACCCATGATCCACGGGCCGCAGAACGATCCGACACCGAGCTCCACCTCGAAAAAGGTGCGCTGGTCGAGGCCGGCCGCACCACGGCGGTGTCATGAAATTCCTACCGTTCATCCTGCGCAACCTCAAACGCAAGAAAACCCGCACCATTCTGACGGTGGGTTCCATCGCGGTGGCGCTCTTTCTCTTCGACCTGCTGGTGACCATCGAGACCGGTCTCAGCGCCGGGGTCGAGGTGGCCGGCGCCGATCGATTGGTGGTCCGCAATCGAATCTCCCTGATCCAACCCCTCCCCCTTTCCTACCAGCAGCGGCTGCGGCAGATTGCTCACGTCGGGGAAGCGACCCACGCATCATGGTTTGGGGGGATCTATCAGGATGAGCGCAACTTCTTCCCGCAGTTCGCCATCGACACCGAGACCTACCGAAATGTTTTCTCCGAGTTCGTCATACCGGATGACCAGTGGCAGGCGTTTCTCGGTGATCGCGAAGGAGCCGTTGTCGGGAGAGGCACCGCAGAGAAGTACGGTTGGGAACTGGGAGACCGGGTTCCCATTCGGGGTACGATTTTCCAGGGCGCGTGGGAGTTCAACATCCGAGCGATCTACGAGGGCAAGACCGCCGAGGCTGACGAGACCCAGTTCTGGTTCCACTGGGAATTCCTCGACGAGCGTCGCAGCTGGGGGAAGGGCATCGTCGGGTGGTACACCGTCAAGATCGACGACCCTGATGCCGCCGTCGAGGTAGCCTCCGCCATCGACGAACGATTCGCCAACTCGGCGTGGGAAACATCCACCGAGACCGAAAAGGCCTTTGCCGCCGGGTTCGCCAAACAGATCGGCAACATCAGGCTCATCGTCCTCTCCATCGGAGCTGTGGTGCTCTTCACCTTGCTGCTGGTCACGGGCTCGGCCATGTCGACCGCGGTCCGCGAGCGGATCCCCGAGATCGGGGTCCTCAAAACCCTCGGTTTCGGCGACGGCATCGTTCTCGGGATGGTTCTCACCGAGTCGATCCTCATCGCCCTGGTGGGTGGTATTTTCGGTATCGGCCTCGCCAAGCTCTTCACGATGGGAGGAGACCCCACAGGAGGGATGCTCCCCATTTTCTATCTCGGTTTCGACGAAATGGCCCTTGGCCTGGCGCTGGCCCTGCTCGTCGGAGTCGTCGCCGGAGCGATCCCGGCGATCACGGCCATGCGCCTCAAAATCGTCGACGCGCTTCGGAGAGTGTGAGATGGCCATTCCAATTTCCTACAACGTTCGTTCGGTGGGTGCCCGCTGGGCCACCGCGGTGGTCTCGGTTCTCGGGATCGCCGGCACCGTCGGGGTATTTCTCGCCATGCTGGCCATGGCACGCGGCTTCCAGGCCACTCTCATCGCCTCGGGTTCGCCCGACAACGTCATCATCCTCCGTGCCGGCGCCGACACCGAGATGACCTCGGCGATCAACCACGAACAGGTCAGAATCATCGGCGACGCCCCTGAAATTGCTCGTTCCGGCGATGGCTCGCCCACGATCAGCCCGGAGGTTGTGGTCATCGGGGCCTTTCCCCTGATGACCACCGGAACCGACGCGAACGTTCAGATCCGGGGCCTCCATGAGCGGGTTCTCGAGGTCCGTTCCAATGTTCGCGTGACCGAAGGACGGTTCTTCCAGCCCGGCCTCGCCGAGCTCGTCGTCGGCAAGAACGTGATGACCACCTACCGCGGATTCGTTCTCGGTGAATCGATTGAGATCGGCGGCCAGGAGTGGCGGGTCGTCGGAATCTTCGACGCCGGCGGAAGCGCGTTCGACTCCGAAATCTGGTGCGACGCCAACCTGCTCAACCAGACCTTTAATCGGACCGAGGGAATCGTCCAGTCCGTGACCGCTCGTCTCGATTCGCGAGATGACTTCCGGTCCCTCAAAGACACCCTCACCTCCGATCCCCGGATGACGGTAGACGTCACGGGTGAACAGGCCTACTACGCCAAGCAGTCGCAGGCGGTGAGCACCCTCATCCGGGTCCTCGGGTTCATGGTCGCCTTTGTCATGGCCATCGGCGCCGTCTTCGGCGCCCTCAACACGATGTACTCGGCGGTAGCGGCGCGCTCCCGCGAGATCGCCACCCTGCGCGCCCTCGGTTTCGGCGGTTTCAGTGTCGTGACGTCGTTTGTCCTCGAGTCCATCCTCATCGCGCTCGTCGGCGGCGTACTCGGTTGTCTCGCCGTCCTGCCCCTCAACGGCTTCACCGCCGGCACCATGAACTGGCAGACATTCTCACACCTCGCCTTCGCGTTCAAAGTCACACCATCGCTCATGATCTGGGGCCTGGCGTTTGCGGCGCTCATGGGATTGATCGGCGGGCTCCTGCCCGCGCTGCGGGCGGCGAGGATGCCCGTGGCCACAGCGCTTCGGGAGCTGTGAGGAAGGTATCAGGTATTAGGTTTCAGCTTTCATCGAAAACGCTCCGCAGCGCGATGGGAGAATGTGTGACGACCTAATACCTAATACCTAATACCTAATACCTATTAGCTAATACCTACTTGCTTGCCACGCACCGGAACCCGACCGACCGGTTCGGGTTGTCCGGGCGTCGTCCGCTCCGCCTGGAAACCCGATGTCTCGGCGGCGAATCATCGTAGCCGGCGCCACGGATCACTCTGCGGCGTTCACCAGCGGGACCGGTCTCCTGATACCAGGCACTCCCGTCTCGGGGTGCACCATCGAAGGAATCGTTGTACACATCCTCGGTCCATTCAGAAACATTTCCAAACAGATCGTAGACTCCCCACGGGTTGGCCTCGAAGCTCGCCACCGGGGCCGTTTCGGTCCAGATGTCGCTGCGGTACGTCCCCATGGCATTGGCGTTCCCGGGCTCCCAGCTCGTTCCCCAGGGAAACTGGGTCCTCACGCCACTTCGCGCCACGAGCTCCCATTCGGCTTCGGTGGGGAGACGTTTTCCTGCCCAGATACAGTACTCCTTGGCCTGAAACCAATCGACCCACAAAACCGGGTGGTCGCCGCGTCTCGAGTTGTCAAAACTCTCCGTCCTCGTCGGTGGTGTGCACGCGCCGGCCCGGACGCAGCCTCGATAATCGTCGTTGGTGACCTCGGTGCGATCGATCCAGAATCCATCGACCGAGACGGCGTGGACGGGACGTTCATTCTGGTTCGTCGCGAGGTCCTCGGGACTGATGCCCATTTGAAATCGATCGGCCTCGATCCAAACCATCCCCTTGCCGTCTCCGGACCACACACGGGTGGTTCCGGTCCGGTTGGTCAGCCGATTGACGGCGGCCTCGAAGATCGCATCATCGGGGGCCACGACCAGGCCGAACTCGGCCGCTTTGATTGCATTTTCTCGGTCCCCACGACGTTCGTGATCCGACACCGCCAGGCGCAGCACAACCACGAGCTGTGGTTTGAAGGCTGAAAACCGCCTGCTGAGTCGACGATTTCCCTCGGCGACTGCTTCATAGGCGGCCAGGTCACGCTCCACCTGGTCGAGTCCGTTTCCCGTCGCCCGGTTGAGCAACTCCGTCTCGAACCGCGTGAAGAGATCCCCCGCCACGGGGTCTTGGGGCTCACTGAGGAGCGTGCGAGCCGCCAGAGCGAGCGCCTCCCCGGTCCGACCTTCGATCACATACAGAGTAATGGCACGGCGTTCGAGATAACGGCGGTCCTCGGTCACGAGTTCGGCACCGGCGAGCACTTGATCCGAAACACCATCAATCTGAAATGCCCTCTGCGCCGAACGGACGATCTCGTTCGCCGAGGTGTCCCGATTGTGATCAACAACACATCGGAAGCCGAGATCGTCGGCGGAGTAGCCGGTGTCGTACCACAGACGGGTGGAGACTCGGGCCGTGTAGATTCCACGTCGCCATGACCCTCCTCGAACAACCCGACCCCAGCCCTGCCGGGCCGCGCCACGGTCGCTCGAGGCTTTCGAAGAACGGGGTTGGTATCGATCCTGACACCACTCCCACACATTTCCCGCCATATCCGCCGTCCCGTAACCCATGGTCGGAAAACTACCGACTGGTTGTAATCCTCCTCCGCCGGCGCTTCGTGAATCCACCCATGTGTTGGCCATTCCGCGGCGACGACCGTTTCCCCACGGGAATCTCGCGTCGGTGACCTCGCCGCGGGCGGCGCGCTCCCACTCCACCTCGGTGGGCAGACGCCGGCCCGCCCATCGGGCGTAGGTCCTCGCCTGCCTCCAGCTCACACCGACAACCGGGTCGTCGAGGTTTTTCGGGTCCCTGAAGTTCCCTGAATCTTCGGGAGGCGTACACGATCCGGAATCGACACACAAACGGTACCGCCGGTTGCTCACCTCGTGAGCTTCGACCCACAGAGCGGGGACCTCGAACCAGCGAACGGGGACCTCGTTTTTCAAGCAGAAACCATCCTCGACGGTACAACCCACAGGGACCGCCATGGCTGGGTGGAAGACCAATTCCGCGCCGTCCAGAGGAGCTTTCCAAATCTGCCCCGGCTCGGCCTCGGTCGGCGGCAGCAAGACGTCTCGCAGTCGATCAACGGCCTCGGATTCCGGATTGAGTTCCGCCGCCAACGCCCACGAAGAGGACGCGCGAAGAAGATCCTCCGACCTCATCCGATCTCCGTTTCGGAGCAGTCGGTCGGCGAGCCGCCGTTCGATGGATCCGAGGCGGCTGATCCCATCGGGCAGGTTCGAGACCAGGCTCGCGTAGGTGTCGAAGAGCGAGCGCGTGGCGGCCAGACGACCTGCCTGCGCTTCGTGCAGAATCGAAGCTTCGGCCAGTCGAACGACGCGTTCCGCATCCTCGTCGCCCGGGCGTTCGGCCAGGCGATCGATCGCATCGGGAAGTTGGCTCCAGGGTCCCGCCTGGGCCGGTGGCGCCAACACTGCACCGATGATCATCAGAGCCACCGCAACAGAAAGCGCACGAACACGGTCCGGGCGACTCAGGCAGCCTTTCAGACCCGCATCCGAGCGTTCCGAATCCCACTCACCGTGCCCGACGACGGTTCGAGAGTCTCTCAACAAGAGCGAGGGCGGCATTGAGACTTCCACATTCAATCTGCTTATTGTAACCGCACTGAAGTGGCGCCGAGGTCGCCCGATTCGCGCCAAACCCAGCGGATGCTCGCGCTTCGCCACCCTCGTCACGAGACCCGGTGAGATTTGCGGGTGATCGCTCCCGACCCGGTTACACTGACGCCATGGACGGTGATGACCGGGAGCTCAACTACTACCGAAGCGTCGAAGACCTCTTCTCCTCTCTTCGCGGAACACCGCACGTCCTGTCACCGCGTGATTTTCAACTACTGAGGTCGTGGTGGCGCGAGGAGATCCCCATGGCCGCCGTCTCGGCCGGGCTCACCGAGGTCTTCGCCCGTCAGCGGGAACGCGAGAACGGCGACCCGGTCGTCAGCCTCTCCTACTGTCGCCATGCGGTCAAACGCCACGCCAAACGGATCGCAGAGATGCACATCGGGGAGGCGGCAACCCACGGAGGAGCCGGACCACAGGACGCCGCAGACAGCTGCCGACGTCTGGTGATCGACCTGGATTCGGCGGCCGGCACCCAGCGCGACGCACGGCCGGCGGTGGCCGAGGTGTTGACTCGGATCGCCGAACAGGTCGAGACGGCCGGCCGGGATCTCTCCGTGGAAATGCTCGATGAGCACCTCTTCGGGCTGGAATCGACCATGCTCCAGGAATGCTGGCACGCGCTACCTCAGAACGAACAACAGACGATCAACGATCGGGTCGAAGCCGCCGTTGAAGGTTCTTCGGCGAGCGAGGAGGCCCGACGCCGCAGCGCCCGGGCGCTTCGCGATCGGGAGATCCGGCTGCTGCTGGGGCTTCCTCGGCTGGAGCTCGGCCGATGACCGACTCTCGACGAGCTCGGAAATCAAAGACGGTGGCCGCCCCCGATGTTCCCATCGACCTCCGCGCCACCAAGCTCGTCGGCGGCGGACGTGCCCTCGCCTACGCCGACGGCTCCACATGGATGATCCGCGGAGGCCTGCCCGGGGAGTGGCTCCGGGTCAAACCAAACCGCCGCCGAGCCCGAATCGTCGAGGCCGACGTCCTCGAAGTCCTGGCCGACGAACACCCCGCTCGCCTCGAGCGATCCTGTCCCCATGCCGATCGCTGCGGCGGTTGTGACTGGCCCCAGGTGGACCCTCTCGCAGGTGCCGATCTGAAGGTCTCGGTCGCTGCGGAGGCGGCCGCCAGATTCCCCGAGATCGCGGCTCGCCTCCGCGCGGCCCCGATCACCGACTCACCTCCGGCTTACCGCCTCCGGAGTCGACTCCACTGGGATCCACGGGCCGGTGTTCTGGGTTTCTATGGAAACCGAACATGGCAGGTCAATCCGATTCCCCACTGCCGCATCGTCTCGCCCTTCCTGGCCGAGGCGCTGTCCGATCTCACCGAGATCCTGACGGAATTCTGTCCGGCGCCCACCGATCTCGAAATTCTCGAGGGAGGCGACTCTGCGATAGCGGCCATTCGACCGGCCCGAGGAGGGCCGAGATCCATCGATCGACGTTGGTTGCCTCCGGCTTCGCGTTGCGGCCTTCTGGATGGGTTCCACCGGCTCACAGGCTCATCAGAGATCATCCCCGGGTGGGGCCTCGATCACGTCTGCATCGATCTCCCCGTCCGGCTCGAAGTCCCCATCGGCTCCTTCTTCCAGGGAAACCTTCACCTCGTGCCGTGGCTCTTTGAACGGGTGGCGACCCTGATCGGAGCCGGAGACGAACCCGTGGTGGACCTTCACGGTGGGGTCGGGTTCCTGGCTGCGGCTGCTCACTGGATGGGTCGCGATGACCTCACGGTGGTCGAGCCCCATGAACCCGCAGCAGCGGCTGCCCAACGCAACCTACCCGACGCGCGTGTGTCGACGAGCACTGCCGAGGCCTTTCTGGAACGAGCCCGCGACCTCCCCGAGCAGGCCGTCGCGATCATCGACCCGCCCCGATCGGGCATGACTTCCGAGCTTCGCCGACGAATCACCGGGTGGCGACCACATCGGGTGGTGATGCTGGGTTGCGACCCCGCAACATGGAGTCGTGATGCGGCGAACCTGATCGAACGGGGCTACGTCCTCGACCATCTCGAGCTCATCGATCTCTTTCCGTTCACCCACCACGTGGAGGTTCTCGCCGTCCTGGAGGCAGGTTGACCGGAGGATCCAGCGAATCACGCGCGCTCAAACCGCTGTGGGGCCTGACACTGGGCGCAGCAGCCGGAAGCGGAATCGCCGTGGCCGTACCCACCGTCGGGCCCGGTCCACTCCACCTGATGATGGTCGTCGCCGGAACGCTGCTCTTCGCGATTGCGGTTTGCCAAGGCCAACACGCACCGATCGTTCTCTGGCTGACGGCCGGATTCGCCATGGCGGGCGGACATGGCCTGCACACCGCCGCTGGCCGTCACGAGCTCGCCCATCTCATCGACCTGGATGACCGGGTGTGGATCAGAGCCCGCCTGGTGGTGACTGAGGGCTGGACCGAGGGCCGATGGGGATGGCGTGCGCGAGTTCGAGTGCTCGATGCGCAACACGCACACGTGCGAGTACCAAAGCTCCGGCGATGCCGCCTTGAAATCCGCGGAAATCTCAATCCGGGAGAACTCCCTCGGCCGGGCGACGTCGTCACGGGCCTGGTGTCGATTCGAGGCTCTCCCGGCTCTCCCCTCCTGGTCACGAACTCCCGTCGAACGATAAAGACGACCTCTGAGGTGCAGCCGCTACCGGCCCTTCGCGGTCTCCTGGCCAATGAAATTCTGGGATCTGCGGGAACCGATGCGGATCGAATCCGTTCCGCCGAGCTTGCCGCTGCACTCTCCCTCGGCCGTCGGGACCTTCTCCCTCCAACCCGACGAGAGGATTGGCGGCGATCCGGGCTCGCACACGTCCTCGCCGTCAGCGGTCTCCACGTCGGCCTTGTGGCCGGTATGACCTGGCTACTGCTCTCGGTCGGCGGCGCATCTCCCACCACCACCCGAATCGTGATCCTGATCGTCCTCCCGACCTACGCCCTCCTCGCCGGAGCGTCTCCGTCGGCCGTTCGCGCAGCCCTGATGGGTTCAATCTTCGTCGGCGCCCGACTTCTCGGCCGAGCGATCGTGCCCATGGCGGCGGTTCTGCTCGCTGCCTTCCTGCTGCTGCTTTCCGACCCATCCCTCATCGCTGAGGTTTCATTCCAACTCACCGTGCTGTTGACCGCCGCGCTGGTCCGCTGGGCGCCGAGCCTGTCGGCCACGATCCCACTTCCTCGCTGGCTGGCCGCCGCCATCGCCGTCCCGGTCATTGCCCAATTCGCCGCCGCACCTCTGGTTGCGCTCCATTTCGGAACCGCCATCCCCGGCGCCGCCGCGGCCAATTTCCTGGTGCCGTGGCTGCTCGGCCCAGTGGTTCTCTGCTCGGTGGCCGCGACCGCGGTGGCTCCGCTCTCCTCCGCTGCCGCCGGTTGGCTGCTCGATCTCATCGATCTCGGAAGTCAGACGCTCTGGATCGCTGGGACACCGGGACGATCTGCGGAGCTGATCCCTCCTCCCCTCCCGATCGGGTTGCTGGCCTGTCTGGTCATCTTCGGTCTCGTTGCGCTGCTTCCCGGCCGACCCGCCAAGGCCGGCGCGGTGGCCTACACCGCGACGGTCGCGGCTTTTGCCTTGTGGTGGTTGGTCATCCCACCTTCAATTGAGACCGAGGTCGAGCTCCTCCCGGTTTCCCACGGCCTGGCTCTTCGGATCAGCTCGGAGGAAACTCACATGCTGATGGATGGAGGTGGAAGCCGACGCGAAGCCGCTCAACTCCTGGCGCCGATTCGAATCCGCCGATTGGCCGCCGTCATCGCCTCTCACGGAGACGAAGATCACATCGCGGGCCTGACGACGATCCTGCGGACGACCGATGTCGACGCGTTGGTTGTTCCGGCGTGGCTCGCAACCAGCCGCGAGGCCGTCCCACTCCTCCGAGCGGCTCGCCGGAATGATGTGAGGATCGTCCCAGTGGTGCGCGGATCGCGTCTGGATCTCGATGGTGCGGCAATCGAGGTGCTCTGGCCGCCTTCCAACGATCTCCCCGCCGACGAGAACGAACGTTCGCTGGTCGCCCGGCTCGTCACCGACCGGGGTGAGGTGCTGCTCACGGCCGACATCGGCGACGCCATCGAGCGCCGGCTCGCAGCCACCACCGATCTCGAGTGCTCCGTCGTCATCATTCCACACCACGGCAGCCGGCACTCGGCGTCGCCGGCTCTCCTCGACGCGACAACCGCTCGTTTCGCCCTCATCCCCGCCGGCCCGGAAAATCTCCACCATCACCCTCACCCCGAGGTCATCGAGCGCCTCGACGAACGGGGAATACCGTTCAGGGCGCCGATCCGGGACGGCCGGTGCGGAGCCCGCTGGAAGGATGGGCAGTGGCGGTTGTACCCATAGCAGGACCGCACATGAACCGCGAAGGCGCTAAGATCACGTCGCAGTTTCACCGCAAAGACCGCGAAGAACATCGCAAAGGCCATCGCATTGTTATCCCATCGCACACTTGCGTGGTAGGAAATTCCTTGACGGGAATTCAAGAAATCAGGGCCGTAGCACTGCAAAGTACATCGCATTCTACGCAGAGGCGGTTGCGACCTTCGCGCCTCTGCGGTTCATTTGCGCTCCTCTTCTCGCGTATGCTGACCACGGAGGTGGCGTGAGCGAGATCGTTGCTGCAGACCAACCGGCGCCCCTGCTCCTCGTGGTCGGACCCACTGCGTCCGGCAAAAGCCGGCTTGGGCTCGAGGTCGCAGAGGCCCTCGGCGCCGAGATCATCTCGGCCGACGCATTCGCGGTCTATCGCGGGCTCGACATCGGCACCGACAAACCCAACGCCGAGGCCCGGAGGCGGGTTCGTCACCACCTCATCGACGTCGCCGATCCCACCGAAGTCTACTCGGCCGGAGCCTTCGTCGAGGCCGCGACCGCGGCCATCGGCGAGATTCGCAGCAGGGGGATCACACCCATCGTTGTCGGAGGAACACACTTCTGGATCCGCGCCCTGCTGATCGGGCTCTTCCCCTCGCCTCCCCGCGACCCTGAGAGAACAGCTCGGCTGGCCGCGACCTGGGACCGGGATCCCGCCGCGGTTTTTCGTCGACTCGAAGAGATCGACCTCGCTGCGGCCGCAAGGATCGGGCCCCGCGATCGGCAGCGAATCCTGCGCGCAATCGAAGTTTTCGAGGCCACAGGAACGCCGATTTCCCAACACTGGATCACCCATGAGCCGGCACGAGATTTCGACCCGGTCCTCATCGCGCCGGAACGCCCGAGGGCCGAGCTTTATGCTAAAATCGACTCTCGCGTAGATCGGATGTTTTCATCAGGATTGAGGGAGGAGGTTCAGCGGATTCTCGCCTCGGGGGTGCCATATGAGGCGCACGCACTCAAGGCGATCGGATATCGCCAACTGGTCCGGTTTTTTCAAAATGACTGTGATCTGGAGTCCGCAATCCACAATACAAAGGCAGCGAGCCGAAAACTCGCGAAACGCCAGTTGACATGGCTGCGAGGTCTCACGGAGGGCAAGCTGCGCTGGCTCCCACCCGCCGAAAGCGGCGGTACGGAAGCGGCGATTCGCCTGTGGACTGAAATACTCAGGGGAAGAAGGCAGAGATGAGCAAACCTGCGAGCAGTACCATCAATATCCAAGATCCATTTTTTTATCAGCTTCGCAAGGATGCCCGAACGGTGCACGTGTACCTGATGAGCGGCAAGCGTCTGACAGGCATACTCCGGCGCTTTGATCGCTATGCCATCGTCCTCGAAAACCACGGTCAGGAACAGCTGGTCTACAAGCACGCCGTGGCCAGCATCTCACCATCCGGGGGATATGTCGGCAGCGGCCCACAACAGGATGATGCAGCCAGCGACTGACCGCTCTGGGGCGGTGACCAAGCCGGTGTGTCGAGATGCGGGTAGGAGCGTGTAGTGGATAGATGGTGGATGGATTTCGGAGGGTCGTTTGAGGCCGATTTTCGTCGGATTCGCAGGTTCATACTGGTGGTATGGGCCAAGAATCCGCCGAGAATCGGGCCAAACGACACCCGAAAGGCGCCGCTCATTCTATGCGCTACACGCTCCTAGCGAGATGAAAGCCTGCACCGTCCGATGACGGATCTTCACACACCCCGTGCGATCCTCGCCATCACAATCGCCGCGGCGGTGTCATGCGCCTCCTTCCCGCTCGAGGCGGGAACGGACGAGCAGTTCCCATCGCCGGTGTCCGGCCCGGGGGTCGAGGCGATCAAGAAATCCCAGCGGAAGAAGATCCAAAGGGGCTGGGAGGAGGTCATCGCCGGAGACCTGAGGGCCGGTCGGAAACGGGTGGCGCGTCTCGGCCGGCTGGTTCCGGCGCAGCTCTTGGAATACCAGATCCGGCTCACCGAGGGCGGAGAGGACATCACGGACGATCTCGCCGCCTTTTGCCAAGAGAAACCGGACTACGCCGCTGCCTGGGTGACCCTGTCGATCGCGGCGGAGCGAGCGGGGTCCGAGCTCGTCGCTCTGCGAGCGGCTCGACGAGCCGGCGAGCTCTGGACGGCCTCCCCGTGGGGCGACCGAGCGGCCGATCTCGAACAGCGGTGGATCCGTGATCGAATCGAGGAAGCGGAACGGCTCTTCGGTACCGGCGACCTCGCTGCGGCCATGACCGAACTCGATGCGGTCAGGGCTCTCGATCCCCAGAACCGCGAGCCCATTCTCCTCACGGCGAAGATCGCTCTCGCCAACGACCAGATCGACCGAGCGGTGGAACTTCTCAGCGAGCTCCCCGACGATCCCGACGCGCGTTTTCTGGAGGGGAAGATCGCCGAGAGTCGGCAGAACTGGCAATCTGCCATGGACAGCTACTCTTCCCTGCCCGAGGACTATCCGGAACGAGGGTCGGCCCTCCAACGTGCCCAGATTCGTTGGCGTCTGACCTTGCTGCCGAGCCATGCCTTGCAGTCCATGGAGTCAGACCGAATCACCCGTGGCGATCTGGCCGTCATCCTGGTCTCGATCCAGCCCCGCTTGGAAACGCTCAAAGGGGGGCCGGTTCCGGTGATGTCAGACATCGTTGACTACCCCGGTCAGCGTGAGATCATCACGGTTGTGCGACTCGGCATCATGAACGCTGACCGGAGAGGACACCTCTTCTACCCCGACGGCGAGGCTGCATTGGAGACGATTCGAGGCGCGATTCAACGAAGCAGATCTCTCCTCGGACTCCCCGCGCCGGTCTGGTGTGAGAAATCGGACGTGGTAGGCTCGGCTTGTATTTCGATGCCGTCGCCCACGAGCGGCGGATCAATCGTCGAGGCGGTCCTCGACGTGGTTTCGGGAGCAGGGTCATGAGCGATCGTATTCGGGAGCTTCTCACGAGTGTTGAACTCTTCGGAGAGATGCTCGAAGAGGAAATCGACGATCTGACGGCTCTGGCCCAAATCAAGAAGCTCGGCAAGGACGTCACGATCTTCCACGCCGGCGATCCTGCCGACGCAGTCTTCGTAGTCGCCAGCGGCAGGGTCAAGGTCGTCATCACGTCGTCTGACGGCAAGGAGTTCATCCTCACCGTTCTCGGCGCCGGTCAGGTCTTCGGTGAAATGGCGCTGCTGGAATCCGCCCCTCGATCGGCGTCGGTCGTGACCTTGAGCACCGTCGAAGTACTGGTCATCAACCGATCGGATTTCCAGCGCCTCTTGGATTCGAACCCGCGCATCTCTCAGCGTCTCATGGCCATCCTGTCCCGCCGACTCAGGCGCGCCAACGCAAAGATGGAGAGCCTGGCCTACATGGATGTGGCCGGCCGCCTCGCCCGCTATCTGCTCGATCTCGCACGCGACCACGGCCAGCGCCTCGGCAACGGCTGGGTCGTGGTTCGTCGGCCGACCCACTCCGACATCGCCCATTCTATCGGCACAAGTCGGGAGACTGTGTCGCGCCTCATCAACGAGTTCGAGGAGGGCTTTGGCCTCGTGAACAAGGGTAAGTTCACGTACATCCGGGAAAACCTGCTCGAGTAGGAGCGCGAAAGCGCGATCGAGGATGTCTGACTTCGTGGTGACGTCCGTACGGCTTCAAGGTCTCTGAAGGGCAGGCTGGAAGCCCGCCCCACAACACCCGTTCCTCAACGAAACAGGCAAGATTGTGATGTTTGTGGGGCGGGCTTCCAACCTGCCCTTCAGCCTATTCCCGGTGCCACACCGTCCCGTGCGGTGTGTCTTCGAGGACGATGCCCTTTGCTGAGAGTTCGTCGCGGATCTCGTCGGCCCGGGCAAAGTCCTTGTTCGCTCTCGCGGCCTTGCGTTCATCAATGAGAAGGTCGATTTCCGCATCGCTCCCCGCCTCGGCATCGTTCCTCGGGAAGATCCCCAGAACCGAATCGGCTTCCTTGAAAGCGACATCGACCGCTGCTCTCCGTTCCCCGCAGATCCCACCTTCATCCAGCGCGGTGTTGACCCGGCGCAGCAGGGTGTGGAGCGCGGCCAGCGCACGAGCGGTGTTGAGGTCATCGCCGAGCGATTCGCGAAAATCCTTGTGGAACTCGTCGACGGTCGCTTGGTCGAGGTCGCCCACGCCGTCACATTGCGGCGTGTTGGCGAGCCGGCGAAGGGTGTTGGCGATCCGATCGATGGCCTGCTCCGCCGCGTGCAGGCCGTCAAAGGTGAAGTTCAACCGCTGGCGGTACGGCACCGAAATCAGTAGGTACCGAACCACCAAAGGATCGAAGCCCTTTTCGACGAGGTCTCGCAGCGTGAAGAAGTTGCCCACCCGCTTGGCCATCTTCTCGCCCTCGACCACGAGATGCTCTCCATGGAGCCAGTAGCGGGCAAACTCACATCCGGTCGCGCCTTCCGACTGGGCGATTTCGTTTTCGTGGTGCGGGAAGATATTGTCCACGCCGCCGCAGTGGATATCGAAGGTCTCACCGAGGAGCGCCATGGCCATGGCCGAACACTCGATGTGCCAACCCGGCCGACCGGGACCGAGATCGGTCTCCCAAACCGGTTCGCCCTCCTTCGGGGCCTTCCAGAGCACGAAATCCCGCGCGTCCTCCTTCTCGTAGTCATCGACGTCGATCCGCGCGCCGGCGAGATTCTTCTCCGGCCGGATCCCGGAGAGCTTGCCGTAGGACGCGAAGGTACTGATCCGATAGTAGATCGAACCATCGGACCGGTAGGTGTGGCCCCCGGCCTCCAACCTCTTGATGATCTCCACCATCTGCGGAACGTACTCGGTCGCCCGCGGATAGTGTTCTGCCGGTTCCACCCCGAGCGTGGCGAGGTCCTCGAAGAAGGCGGTCGCGTATCGGTCGGTGAACTCGCGCAACGAGACACCGTTCTCGTTGGCGCGCTGGATCGTGCGGTCGTCCACATCGGTCAGATTCTGGACCTGGGTCACCTCGAAGCCAAAGAGCTCCAGGGCTCGGCGGAGGACGTCTTCAAAGAGGAAGGTCCGGTAGTTCCCGATGTGTGGAAAATCGTAAACGGTGGGACCGCAGGTGTAGATGCGAGCCTTGCCTTCGTCGATCGGCTCGAACTCCTCCAGTTGCCGGCTCAGGGTGTTGAAAAATCGCAGCTTCGAGGTCATATTCTCCTCCGGAAGACGGGATTGTACCCTTCCCGGTTCAGAAATGGCGGGGATTCAGTTCAGGAGTTCGGTCGGGCGGGCGAGGTCGACGCCGCGTTTTTCGAGGTCCGGCAGCTCCGAAGCGAGGACGGCCACGGTGACCTCATTGAGATGTCCGATGGCGATGATCTCACCCTCCATTCGGGCGCGATACACCGCTTCTTCGAGCTGCTCACGAATCGCTGCTTCGGTACGTTCATTGTCGAGAAAAACGTGACGCCTTCCGGTCTTGACCCCCTGGACCCGAGCCGCTTCCTCCGCCACGGTATCCACCGTAGTCCTGGAATCGAGGAAAGCGAGACCCATGGCCGCAAGATCCTGCATCATCCAGGTCATCATTCGGAGGTTGGCGGTCGCTTTAGAACCCATGTGATTGTTGATCCCGACGACGTGCGGGATGTTGTTGATCGCCATGAACACCGCATCGCGAAGCTGTTCGTCGCTCATATCCACCATCAGCGCACCCGGCCCCGGATCGCTGTCGCCCACCGCCTCCATGGGAAGGTGGAGCCACACCTCGTGGCCCGCCTCGTGCATGCTGAAGGCGGTCTCGGCCGAAGACGGCAAAAACGGGAGTATCGCAACACCGACCTCGGGTGGGAGCTTTCCGGCCGTCGCGACGAGGTCCATTTTCTGACCGCCATCGTCGAGCAGAATCGCGAGCCGTCCGCGTCTTCCCGGTGGTGGAACAGGCCTTGGCGTCGCGGTCGGTTGGGGACGCGTCGGACTTTCGATGCTCTCGGGTCTGGTGTAGGTCTGACGTTGCCGGCTGATCTCCAGCTCGAGATCGAAGCTCTCGATCCCATGGTCGATTCTCAGACCGATCATGTCGCCGACGTTGGACACCGGGGCCGCCACCGTTGTGTCCTTCTGATCGCCGAGGATGGCCGCCTCGGCGATGAACTCCTCACGGGAAGCGGAGTTCGGAAAACGGATCTTCCAGGTTCGAATGAAAACACCTTCGACCTTGCGAATCCCGGTGTCGATTTCGAGATTGTCCGAAGTTACCCCGCGCTCCGCTGCCATCGTCCGCAATCTCGTTTCGAGCCCGTCCGTGACCGAAGGCTGTGACGGCCCCTCCGCCCGGAGGACCCACCAGAGCACTATCAGAACCAGGATGGCGGCGGCTGCGATCCACCCGGCCGACCGTGGCCAATTGCCCGACTTCAGTGACCGCCGTTTCTTCGATTTCGGGCGCGTGCGCCCGCCGGAAGCCGTCATCGATCAGGCGGCCTCTGCGAGATCGGGGCGGATGAGCTCAAGTGCGCGCTCCAAAACCGGATCGCCTTCGCTCTCCTCCTGCGCGGGCTCGATTTCCTCGTCGGGCGCCACACCCGACCCACGGAGAGGCTCATCGTCGGGTCCCAACCACCGCCCAACAGGGATCCAGAGGTTGAGGTCGCCCCGGCGAACGATCTCCATGTGGGGTGCGTGGCCCATGGTCGGTTGTCCAAGCAACACCGCCCCGGATCGCTGAAGAGCGGAGGCCAGAATCTCACCGACTCCCTCGGTCTCGTGGTTGACGAGCACCATCGGCAATACATCGACAGCGCCGGCCGTGGCCTCGATGATCTCGTTGCCGGCCTCGCGACCAGTCCACGCGGCGATGGTACCGTGGGCGACGAAGAGATCCGCCACCGCGACCGCCTGATCCTCGAGTCCCCAAACAAGACCTCTGAGATCGAGGATCTCCGGCGCACCCTCCTCGACCATGGCTGCGATGGCCGTAGCCGACCCGCGCGTCAGGCTCTCGATGGTCAGGATGCGCGCGTCCTCGTTAACCTCGACCTTTGCGTGAACCGGCTGCCACTCGCCCGGCGCGAGAACGACTTCTCGCCGTTCGTCAACCTGGCGATCCATCACCGTCAGGTTCACGACCTCACCCCGCGCCTCCCGATCAGCGAGATCCAACGCGAGCTGCCACAACGGCCGCCCTCGGGTGTAGACGCCGTCAATCTTCTCGATAACCTCCCAGTTCACGAGACCGGCGTCCGTCGCCGGAGAACCCGAAAAGACGTCCCGCACCGCCGCCGATCCGAGCCGCAACGAGAGTCCGAGGCCGTACGGCGGCGGGCTCGAGAAGACCTCTTCATAAGCTTCCACCTGGTCTTCTGTCACCACCGCGGCCCATGGGTCCACCGATTCAAGGATGCCCGCGTCGAGGGAGGTCGCGAGCACGGCCGGGTCAAGCTCATCGACATACTCGGCCTCAACCAGGTGCACCACTTCTGCGAGATTTCCGAGGGCTTGAAAGAGGGTTTCCTTCGATGTCAATCCCGCGGTCAACAGACCAGCAAAAAACACGACCAGGCTGACGGACGTGACCAGCAGCGCGATTCGAAAGCGCTTCATCTCAAGGAGACTCCCCTCTCAACTGTAACCAACGTCGGGGATCCTGTGGTTTCTTCCCGACCCGGATTTCAAAATATGTATTGCCGTCTTCGGTCGGCGGCGACGCCAATCCGAGCCGTAAACCCATGTCTACGCGCTGGTTGACCCGCACGTGGATTGTAGCAAGGCCCGCGACCAGGGAGTAGACATTCTGACCGTGGTCGATCACCACCATGTTCCCATAGCCCTTGAAGAACCGGGCATAGGCGACCTCTCCCGGAAAAACAGCGGTCACCCGGGCACCGCTGGGTGCATCGAAACGAAGTCCGTTGCAAACCGTGTAAGTCGAGTACTTTGGCAGGTATCGCTTGCCAAAGCCCTGGACGATCGCTCCCGAAACCGGCCACGGAAGGGCCCCTCGGAACTTTCGAATATCATCAGCTCCCGAAAAACGACGACGGTCGCTCAGAGTTTGAAGCAGCCGTTCAAGCGCCTGCTCTCGCTGGCGAAGCTCCTCGAGCTCCGACTGAGCACTACTCTGCGACTGGGAGAGCTTTCGAATCTCGGTGTCGACCCGTTGACTCACCTCCGCGAGCTCGGCCTGCCGTCGAGCCAGAACCACCGCCTCCTCCCTTGCCTGCTCGAGGATCCGACTCAACTCCCCCAGCCTCGCGCTACGCCTCCGGTGGAGATCTCCATATTCCTCCACCAGCCGCAGCTGACCGGCCGTCAAAACGGCAACGGTGCCGATCGCACCTTCGAGGTCGCCGCCGCGAGCTCCGTCGTAGAGCAGCTGCATCGTTCCGGGTCTGCCCAGGAGAGCCACGATGTCGACATGACCCTCGAGGAGCTCTCGGTGACGCTCGAGTTCCTGCGCGAGCTCGCCCGCGGCTGCAGCGATGGTCTCGGCTTCGTCGTGGTTCCGCTCCAACACGATCTCGATTTCTCTGACCCGGGCCTGGGCGAGCTCGAGTTCCGCCGTCAGCCGTTCCTTTTCTTCCTGGCGGCTCCGATTCTCGGCATCGAGCTCCGTCATCCGCCTTTCGAGCACCCCGATGCGATTCCGCACCAACTCGAGCTGGTCAGACGCCGGGGGTTCATTCTCCGCCGCGAGCAGCCCCGCCGACAGAAACACCAGGGCGACGACAACCACATGCGCTCTCATCGGCGTTCATTGTAGCGTCTCGATCGGGGGCTCACCGGCGCTCTCGAGGGAGCGGAAGGTCTCAGATGGCCCATCTACTCGGCTTCTCTCCACCGAAATGGAGCGATACCGGATGAGGAACCGCTAAACTGGAGGACGACACCCAGTCGATGGCGGCGGTACAGACGCCGTCCGTCGGCAACCCGTGAGGTCAAGCATGGACACTCCGTTCTCGTTCGACATCGCTTTCCTGGGTCTGAAGGACCCGTCGTCCGTCGGCCGCTCGCGCATGGTGCTCGCCATGGAGCGCCTCACCGGCCGATCCACCGCGGATTGTCAGG
Organism: Thermoanaerobaculales bacterium; assembly: GCA_029287235.1. Classification (GTDB taxonomy): domain Bacteria; phylum Acidobacteriota; class Thermoanaerobaculia; order Thermoanaerobaculales; family Sulfomarinibacteraceae; genus JAHECW01. The sequence continues at coordinate 5,443 of JARFRM010000078.1, read as the reverse complement.
AGTACCTTTCAAAGGTAGGCCTGACAATATTCGAAGGACTGCCCGCCAACCAAGCAAGGCTCATCACAACCGCCCTCGACGAGGCCGGAGTCGTCATCGAGATCCGACCCAAGGAAGAGGTCGCACGATCCGTCAGCGAGGTCCCAGGAGGCGGAATGGCAGGCTGTCCGTCGTGCGGGTTCGTCCAGAACGCCGAGCTCGACGAGTGTTCCCGTTGCGGGGTCATCTTCTCCAAGATGGAGAAGGACGAGGTCCGGAAGATGCAGAAGGACCAGGCCCTCGAGGAAGCTCAACATCGCGCCGAGCAGATTCGGCAGGAATGGGACGACCGTGCGAAACAGCTTCTGGAATCGCGGCCCCTACCCGAAGCCGCCACCGACGCGTTCAGCAAGGCTCTGACCCGGGAGGAGATACCCTTCCTCCTCCTCGAAAGCGTCGAGGGCCCGCTGCTCATGACATCACGTCAGATCCTGGGGCTCGTCGAGGGCTCGTTCGCCCATATCCCGTACGAGATCATCAAGGATGTGGACTTCGGCGGTGGACTCGTGGTCAAGAAAGGCCACACACGACTCATTCTCCACTTCCACTCACCGATTCCGTTCAAGGACAAGAACGTCAGCTCGCTGACCTGGCAACTCACGGCGGACTCCGCAACAAACAAGGAAGTCATCATGGATTGGGCATTCGCCAGATCGTTCATGTGCGGCGCATGCGGCGCCCGCGACCTTGATTTTCGGAACGAAAAGGGTAAGACGCACGGTCGTTGCATGCATTGCGCGACGGACCACACCATCGATCTTCAGCAGCACCGGATTACCCCGGTGACCTCGAGCTGAAGAGGGAGGACGATGAACTCCACCAATTGCGTCCGGCTCGTTCTCATCCTGTTTCTCAGTACTGCAGCGTCGCTGATCCTCGGGTCCTGCCGACAACCGCCCGAGCCCGAAGTGGCGGAGCGCCCGATCATGGTTCTCGAGAATCTTCAATTGCGTCTCAGGCTGTCGGGTGTCCCCGGCGAGTTCGCGGTCGTGACCAACGACGGAGATCAGCTCATTCTCTCGCCCGCGGATCCCGCCATCGAGGGACGGATCATCTTCGCGAATCACGCCCCCGAGGCGGGCCAGAACCTCCCGGCCGAGGTCAAGAACCACCAGATCTTCATCGAAAATCAGCGGGAAGGCGAGTACCTCGGTGGCCAGGAGCTTGTCAGTCAGTTGGGGACGACCTACTATTCCCGCGGACGGTATCTCGATGACGAGACCGAGGTCGAGGAAACCGTGATCTTCGCACTCCACCCCTACGCCGACCGAATCATGACCATCACCTATCGGTACCCGGCGGGGGTGGACTCGAGCATCAGGGTCCAACAACTCTTCGACGTACTTGCGGTGGTTGAGGGGCTCGACTAGCCAATACCTACGATGCTACTCCCCCTCGGCGAGCTCGCGTGCGATGTAGCGGGCGACCTGTTGGGACATGGCCTTGTCGCCAAAGGTGCCGATCTTGACGTTGAACTTCGTGGTTTCGAAGTCCATCGCCTTGAGCTTGACCCTGACCCCGGTTCCGTCGGCCATACTCGCGGTGACCTTGCCCTTGAGGCCGTCCACCACCCGATCGACACCCACCAGCCGCAGATCCGCAAAGGCCCGCTCGGCAGCCGCCGCCACATCGAGCATCGGACCCGCGAAATTCCCCCGCAACTCTCGCTGTGTCCAGCTGTAGATTCCCGAACCGTCCTCTCCGGGGTCGACGGTCGAGGTGCAGCCGAAGATCATCACCAGGGCGGTCACGGCCAGCAACGGTTTCGTGCTCTTCATGGAGACACCCTAACTGTGTTTCGGCCACCTGTCGAGATAGATCTCCCCTTGCCCGAATGCTCTGCAAGCGCTACTCTCACGAATCCGGAGGGATCTATGAGACCATCCATCGGCGTCCGCCGAGAAACCAAGAGTCCGTGGGAACGCCGCTGCCCGGTGACCCCCGCCCTGGTTCGCCATCTCGTCGCCTCGGTTGACGTGGACGTCTTCGTCCAGCCATCGGCACGACGGGTCTTTTCGGATTCGGAATACACCCGGGCCGGAGCCACGCTGACGACCTCCCTGGACGAGGCCAACATCGTGGTCGGAGTGAAGGAAATCCCCGTCGACCTCCTCAAACCAGACACGACCTACCTCTTCTTCTCCCACGTCATCAAGGGCCAACCGGCCAACATGGCCATGCTCGGGCGTCTGATGGACCTCGGGTGCACCCTCATCGATTACGAGAAGATCGTCGACGAGGAGGGGCGCCGTCTGGTGTTCTTCGGACGCTTCGCGGGTCTGGCCGGAATGATCGACAGTTTGTGGGCGCTTGGCCAACGGCTGGCCGACGAGGGCTTCCGCACTCCCCTCTCCGGTCTCGAGCAGGCACACCAGTACGAGAACCTCGAAGCCGCCAAAGCCGCCATCCGCGCGGCCGGTGAACGTATCGCTTCCGAGGGATTGCCCGAGACCCTGCCACCACTTGTCATCGGCATCGCCGGCTACGGCAATGTCGCCAGAGGGGCCCGGGAGATCCTCGCCGAACTGCCGACCCGCGAAATCGAACCGGTCGATCTTCCCAGCCTCGAAACCGAGCCGTCCGGAAGCTGTTTCTACCAGACGACTTTCAAAGAGGAGCACATTGTCGTTCCAAGAGAACCTACGGGTTGTTTCGAGCTCCAGGACTACTACAAGAATCCGGAGCGCTACCGCTCCGACTTCGCCCGGCACCTTCCTTGGCTGACGGTGCTCATGAACTGCAACTACTGGGATGAGAACTACCCTCGTCTCGTCACCATCGAGGATCTGGAGAATCTCCGACGGGGACCCCACAAATCTCGGCTCCGGGTCATCGGCGATCTCGGTTGTGACGTGGGCGGGGCGATCCAGTGCACTGTCAAATGCACGGAGCCCGGTGATCCCGTCTATGTCTATGACATCGACACGGGCGAGATCGCGTCCGGCGTGAGCGGCAACGGACCGGTGATCCTCGCGGTGGACATCCTTCCCTCGGAGCTTCCGTTCGAAGCGTCCGAAGAGTTTGCCAAAGCCCTCGCGCCGATCCTCCCAGTCCTGGCTCGCGCGGATTTCAGCCTTCCCTTCGACGAGTTGGAAATCCCGGCAGAGATCGGCCGCGCGGTCATCGTTCACAAGGGCGAGTTGACCCCGAATTTCGCCTATCTCAAGAAATATCTCAGACCCGATTGATTCCAAAACCCGGGCAAGGTAAGCTCACCGGTGCTCAGAGCGGAAAAGTAACAGACGGCAATAGCAATCGTCCTCCACCGAGGTTTCGACTGAGAGTTCTTTTCATTCGCCGTTGAGAGCCCCGGCTCTCAACAGCCCAATCTCATTTCCCTTGAATTTCCCGGGTCGACCGACCCGGATTTTTTTGCGTTTGCTCGCGATCTGCCGACAGCCAGCGCGCAATGCGGGTTACACTCACGGTGGAGGGCAGCACGACATTGACCGACCAGAGAGTCCTATCACCGAACCTCGTGCGTGGACTGATCACCCTCCTATGTCTCATCTGGGGAAGCACCTGGGTGGTGATCAAGGGCGGCCTCCGCGACTTGCCTCCGTTCACCTCCGCCGGTGCTCGATTCGCGATCGCCGCTCTCATCATGATCGGGGTCGCCGCACTGCTTGGGAAGCGAGAAGGGGGCGGCAAACCTCCGGCGTGGCTGTGGATCGTCCAAGGCACAACGAGCTTCGCCATATCGTATGGCATCGTCTACTACACGGAGACCGTCCTTCCCTCCGGACTGGTGAGTCTGCTCTTCGGCGTCTACCCGATGCTCCAAGCTCTGGCGGGTCACTTTTTTCTCAAGGAGGAGCAACTCCGGCCTGCCCAGTGGTTTGGATTTGCCATCGGCCTGGCCGGTCTCGTGCTCCTCTTTCAGACCGATCTCCGACCGATCGGGCCTGAGGGTGTCCCCATGGGCCTGCTGCTCTTTCTGAGTCCCATCTCGGTCGTGATCGGCACGACCCTGGTCAAACGCTATGGCGGCGGGGTCAGCTCGACCCTGCTCAATCGCAACGGCATGTTTGTCTGCGCCGGCCTGCTCCTGGGCGCCGCCTATGCTTTCGAACGCGATGCGGCGATCAACTGGACCGTCTCGGCCGTCTCCAGCGTCCTTTACCTCGCGATCATGGGAACCGTCGTCACTTTCAGTCTCTTTTTCTGGCTTCTCCGCTACGCACCCGCCCATCGGTTGGCGCTCATCGCCTACGTCACCCCCGCCATCGCCATCTTCCTCGGCTGGGCCTTCGCCGGCGAACCGGTAACGGCCTCGACCCTTACTGGTGCCGGATGCGTCCTCTGCGGGGTCCTTCTTGTCGTCAACCGCAGACACTGAACAGCCCGGTCCGGAAGGTAACCCGTAGCTCCAAGGCGGCACAGGTCTTGCACGTTCCTGTACCGCGACGGCCCGGCCGCGAACGGCTGATTCACCGCGCCGATTCGACATGTGAAAATTCGAAAAACGCCGGATCGCCGGGAACGATCCGGGTTAAGCTCCTGTTTGTAACCCTAGAACCCGAAGACCGTTTGGAGGTCCCGCCAATGAAGAAACTCGCCCTCGTTCTGATCGTCATCATGTTCGCCGCCGGATTCGCAATCGCGCAGGACGACACCGCAGCCACTGAGGTGACCGGTGCCGACGAACTCGTCAAACAGAAGAGCAGCCAGTGGGGAGGGGTCTGGATCCATCCCGATGCCGACATCTCCAAGTTCAGCAAGCTCTATCTCTGGAACGCGATCTTCCAGTTCCGCGATGTCAGCGACAACAAGGTCAACCGCACCACAACGGCAATGATGCGCGGCGACCAAGGGTACTTCACCATCAGCGAGGACAGCCAGGAGAAATTCAAGAAGATCGTGAGCGAAGTCGTGGTCAAGGAGCTCGGCCGCAGCAAGCAGTTCGAGATCGTCGACTCCATAGGCCCTGACACCCTCGCGGTCCGTGGCGCCGTACTCGACATCGTTTCCAACGTGCCGCCGAACGTTGGCCGCCAGGGCAATGTCCACCTGGCGTCGATGGGAGAAGCCACATTCTTCTTCGAGCTCATCGACGCCGAGACCGGCGTGATTCAGGCTCGCGTCGGTGATCGCCGACTGATCCAGCCCCCCGCCGGGATAAACTCGGTCAACCAGGCGCCGACCAATTCCGCGACCGTGTGGAACGATGTCGAAATGTGGGCTCAGGACCAGGCGATGACCCTGCGGAGAGCGCTCGACAAGGCCGCGAAGAAAGCCAAGAAGACGAAGTAGCGCTCCCTTCGGTCGCTGTTAGAGGGTGAGTGCTCCCTTCGGTCGCTGTTTGAGGGTGAGCGCTCCCTTCGGACGCTGTGAGAAGGTGAGCGCTCCCTTCGGTCGCTGTCAGGGGTGAGCGCTTCATTCGGTCCCTGACAGCGACCGAAGG
>JARFRM010000072.1 GCA_029287235.1 Thermoanaerobaculales bacterium | reverse complement strand
ACTCCCGAATCTTGATTCTCCGTTCCGTCTGTCCAACAGGCCTCGCGACAGTTGAGGAACGACTTTCTGTGATGCAGGAGCTCCTCGCCAACATCTCCTGACACGGTTTCGGTCAAAAAAAGACGCCGCGGCCAATGCCGCGGCGTTGTGTTGTTGACTTTTCCCTGCGTCGAGTCAGGTGGATTTCTTTTCCTCGTCCTCGGCGGCTTCCTCGCTCACGGCTTCGGCTTCAGCCGCAGGCGGCTCTTCCGCGGGCGCTGCCTCGGCTTCTTCGGCTTCGGCGGCTTCGACCACCTCTTCCGCGGCGGGCTCTTCGACGGCTTCGGCCTCAACGACCTCGGCATCGTCATCAGCCACCGGTTCGGTCACCGCGACCGCCTCTTCATCGGCCGCGGCCTCGGCGGTCTCGATCTCGTCGTCGCCGGCCGCAGCGGCTCCATCGGCGGCGGCGCCGCCGCCGAACATCCCCTTGGCGCGATCGAGGAAGGAGTCCTTCGATTCCCTCTCACCATCGTCCTGATGATCGGCCAACTCGTAGTCGACGAACTCGATGATGGCGAGCTCGGCATTGTCGCCGTGGCGGCGTCCGAGCCGCATGATTCGGGTGTAGCCACCCGGCCGATCGGCAAAACGCGGCGCGATCTCTTCAAAGAGTCGCCGTGCAATCTCTTTGTCCTGCACCATGGTGGCGACCCTGCGCCGCGCGGCCAGCGTCCCGGTGCGGGCAGCGGTCACCATCCGCTCGGCGATGGGCCGTAGCTCCTTGGCCTTGGCGACCGTGGTGATGATGCGCTCATGGGTGAATAGCGCGGTGAGCTGATTGCGGAACAACGCCTTGCGGTGGGCCGACGTGCGCCCGAGCTTGCGTCCGTGAACTCGATGTCGCATCGATTTTCTCCGTTCTTACCGATCGGCCTTCTTCGACCGACTTCCGCTCCCCCTCGATAGGGTGGCGGGGCTAAAAGCTAATAGCTAATAGCTAATAGCTCCTCTCTACAGGTCCAGGTTCATTCCAAAACCAAGCCCGAGAACCTCGAGCTTCTCACGCACTTCTTTGAGCGATTTCTCGCCGAAGTTGCGGATCTCGACCATTTCCTTTTCGCCTCTGGCGACAAGATCCCGCAGGGTGCGGATATTGGCGTTCTTGAGGCAGTTCATCGACCGGATCGAAAGCTCGAGGGTGTCGATGCTCGAGTCGAGCACGCTCTCCTCTTCGGGCTCCGCCTCGGCTTCGGGCAGGCTCTCCATTTCTTCCACCGTCGAGAGGCGGGAGTACATGTCCATGTGGCCCTGAACCAACTGGGCGGCCTGGCTGAGAGCCTCTTCGGGACCGATGGTACCGTTGGTCCAGACCTCGAGAACCAGCCGTTCGTAGTTGGTCATCCGACCAAGCCTCGCCATCTCGACGCGGAAGTTCGCCTTGGTCACCGGCGAGTGCGCGGAGTCGATGGGTATGAACCCGGTGTCGAGGTCTTCGGTCTGGTTCTCCTCGGCCTGGACATAGCCGCGACCGGGAGCGACCCGAACGTTCATCTTGAGCTCGCCATCCACCGACAAGGTGGCGACGTGGACATCGGGGTCGATGACCTCGACCTGGTGAGAACCCACAAGCTGCCCCGCCGTGACCTCTCCCGGTCCCTTGGCATCGAGGGTCAGAAAGGCGGCTTCCTGGCCATGGATCTTGAGCGGGATCTTCTTCAGATTCAGGATGATGTCGGTGACATCCTCGACGACACCGGGCACCGCCGAAAACTCATGGTCGGCACCGGCGATCTTGACCGCCGTGATGGCCGCACCGGGGATCGACGACAAAAGGGCGCGACGCAGGGCGTTACCAACCGTTGTTCCCCACCCTCGCTCGAAGGGCTGGGCAATAAAACGCGCGAAGGTCTCGGAGCGGTCCTCCTCCTCCGGCTGTACCTGTGACGGTCGCTGAAATTCGTGCCAGATCATGAAAACTCCAGCCTATCGGGAGTAGAGCTCGACGATGAGCTGCTCTTGAATCGGGAATCGGATGTCCTCACGCGTCGGCATCTCGATGACCTTGCCGGTGAGCGCGGCTCCATCGAGCTCGAGCCACGGCGGAATCCCCCGCCCCTGGGCAAACTCGACGGCGTCGGTGATGGATGGCACCTTGTGACTCTTCTCACGCACGGAAATCTCCATTCCGGCTTTGACTCGGAAGGATGGGATGTCCACTCGGCGACCGTCGACCGAGATATGGCCGTGACGGACGAGCTGCCGCGCCTGATTCCTCGAAGTGGCAAAACCAAGCGAGTACACGACATTGTCGAGTCTCAGTTCGAGAAGATTGAGAAGATTCTCGCCGGTGACGCCCTTCTTCCGATTGGCGTTGTCGAAGGTGCGGCGGAACTGATTTTCGAGCAGACCATAGATCCGCCGAAGCTTCTGCTTCTCGCGGAGCTGCAGACCATAGGCCCGCACCTTGCGCCGGCGACCCTGGCCGTGCTGTCCGGGGGGGGCGTTCCGACGCTCGATGGCGCACTTTTCCTTGTAGCAGCGCTCGCCCTTCAAAAAGAGCTTCATCCCTTCGCGCCTGCATAGACGACAGACCGGTCCTCTGTATCGAGCCATGTTTCTCTCCTCAGACCCTGCGCCGCTTCGGCGGCCGGCAACCGTTGTGCGGGATCGGGGTGACGTCGCGGATGCTCTTGATCTCGAGCCCGCTCGCCGCCACGGCGCGGATCGCCGACTCGCGGCCCGGTCCGGGACCCTTGACGAGGACGTCAACGCTGCGAACGCCGTTATCCTGGGCTTGTTCGGCCGCGTTTTTCGACGCGAGCTGAGCAGCGTAGGGAGTCCCCTTGCGCGAGCCCTTGTAGCCGATTCGACCACCCGAGGACCAGCACAGAGTCCCACCGCTGGGATCCCTGAAGGTCACGATGGTGTTGTTGAACGACGCATGGATGTGCGCAACGGCGTGGGGCACATTCTTGCGCTCACGACGCGACTTGCGCGCGGTTTTGCGATCTGCAGCCATGAGTACTCTCCCGACCTACTTCGTGACTTTCTTCTTGCCGGCCACAGCCTGACGCCGTGGACCCTTGCGTCCGCGGGCGTTGGTGTGCGTGCGCTGGCCGCGCACCGGCAGACCCCGGCGATGACGGATTCCGCGGTAGCAGCCGATCTCGATCAGCCGCTTGATGTTCATGGCGACCTCTTTACGAAGGTCACCTTCGACACCGCCCTCATCCTGGATCACGCGCTGGATCCTGAGGACCTCGTCTTCCGACAGGTCCTTCACTTTGATTCCTTCTTCAACTCCGGCCTTACCCAGAATCGTGATCGCCCTGGTGCGGCCGATCCCGTAGATATAGGTCAGGCCGATCTCGACCCTTTTGGCCGTCGGCAGTTCAACACCTGCTATGCGTGCCACCGCTCTCCTCCTCGATCAGCCTTGACGCTGCTTGTGTTTGGGGTTCTCGCAGAGAACCCGAATCACGCCCTTACGGCGAATGATCTTGCATTTCGAACACATACGTTTCACTGACGGACGAACCTTCATCGTCGCCCCCTTCTGCCTACTTGTAGCGGTAGACGATCCGCCCACGTTTGAGATCGTAGGGCGAGAGCTCCACCAGAACCTTGTCGCCGGGAAGAATGCGGATGAAGTGCTTGCGCATCTTCCCCGAAATGTGCGCGAGCACCTCGTGGCCGTTCTCCAAT
>JARFRM010000069.1 GCA_029287235.1 Thermoanaerobaculales bacterium | reverse complement strand
TTGGCGACTCCGCTCGTGCTCTCGGTTCACTCGGTGGTCAGCTTCGACTTCGCGGTCTCCATCATCCCGGGCTGGCACACCACGATCTTCCCGCCGTACTTCGTCGCCGGAGCGATCTTTTCCGGATTCGCCATGGTCGTGACCCTGGTCATACCGACGCGAAAATTCTTTCACCTCGAAGAGATCATCACCCTGCGGCACCTCGAGAGCATGGCCAAGATCATGCTGGCCACGGGAATGATGGTCGGTTTGGCATACTCCACCGAGTTCTTCATCGCCTGGTACAGCGGCAACTCCTATGAGGCCTTCGCCTTCCTCAACCGCGCCTTCGGTCCCTATGCCTGGGCCTACTGGATCATGGTGAGCTGCAACGTGCTCGTGCCGCAGATTTTCTGGATCAAGAAGTTCCGGACCAATCTGGTCGTTCTGTGGGTGGCATCAATCCTCATCAATGTGGGGATGTGGTTCGAGCGTTTCGTCATCGTGGTGACGTCGTTGAGTCGCGACTTCCTGCCCTCGAGCTGGGGCTACTACTCTCCGAGCATCGTCGACATTCTGACCTTTGTCGGTAGCTTCGGTCTCTTCATGACCCTCTTCCTTCTCTTTGTCCGTTTCCTGCCGATCGTCGGGATGGCCGAGGTCAAGGGCGTCATGCCGCAGGCTCACCTCAAGGATGTGGCGGCCCAGGGGCATGGTGACTACCACGGAGACATTCTCACCGAGAAGGAGGTGACGACATGAGCGCCGATACCGTCACCCAACCCGCCGCCACCGGCTCGGGCACGACGATCTATGGGTTGGTCGCCAACTTCGACAAGATCGACGAGTTCCTCGACGCGGTGTCCAAGGTTCGCGAGGCGGGCTTCACCAAGTGGGACACCCACACGCCGTTCGTGGTCCACGGACTCGACGCGGCCATGGGGATCAAGCCCACCAAGTTGCCCTTCCTGGTCTTCGGCGCCGGCCTGACCGGCTGCACCGTGGGGATCGGCCTCCAGTGGTTCACCAACGCGTTCGACTATCCGTTCCTGATCAGCGGCAAACCCATCTTCAGCCTGCCGGCGAATATCCCGGTGGCGTTCGAGCTGACCATTCTGTTCGCGGCGATCTCGGCACTGGTGGGGATGCTCGCCTTCAACGGCCTGCCGCAACTGTCGCACCCGCTGCACTCGAGTCGGTTGATGAAACGGGCCACCGACGACACGTTCCTGATCAGCATCGAGGCGGCGGACCCCAACTTCGATCTGATCACGACGCGTGAACTCCTGGAGTCGCTCGGACCCCTCCAGGTGGAAGCGGTGGAGGCCTGAGCATGCCCCGCTGGTTGATTTCGATTGTGGTTATTCTGGTCGCGCTGTCCTGGATCCCCGTGGCGCTGGCGTTACGGGCGCGAACGGTCAAGAAGACCGAACCGCGAATCCACATCATTCAGGACATGGACAATCAGCCCAAGGTCAAGGTGCAGTCGCGAGTGATGCTCTTTGCCGACCGCCGTGGAATGCGGCCGCCCGTGCAGGGCACCGTGGCGCGGGGATCAGTCCTCGACGATCCGGCGCTCGAACTGGGAAGAGCCGCCGATGACAGCTGGGTCGAGGTGAGCCAGGTCCCGGTGACCATGTCCCTGCTCGAGCGGGGCCGGCAGCGGTACGACATCTACTGCTCACCCTGCCACGGTCTGTCCGGGTATGGCGACGGCGTCGTCTCGCAGCGGGCGGATCAGCTGCAGGAGGGGACCTGGACGCCGCCGACCTCGTTCCACACCGATCTCGTTCGCACCCGCCCGGACGGACACCTCTTCAACACCATCTCCAACGGCATCCGCAACATGCCGTCCTACGGCTCGCAGATACCCGTGGATGACCGCTGGGCCATCGTCGCCTATGTCAGGGCGCTCCAGAGGAGCCAGAACGCGACCATCGACGACGTCCCCGCCGATCTCCAGGCGCAACTGCGATAGCGAGGCATCCATGCAAAAGGAAGTACTGGACATCACCACCGAACCGAGGCGACTGGACGGTCGATCAACGAAGTGGACCATCATCGCCGCGATCATCGGTGTCATCGGAATCGTCGGTTCGTACGTGGTCGCCTCGGGAACCGACGACGGAATGGACTACCTGCTCCAGACCTATCTCGTGTCCTTCGCCTTCTTCCTCAGCCTGAGCCTCGGCGCCCTCTTCTTTGTGATGCTCCAGCACGTGACGCGGGCCGGGTGGAGTGTGGTGGTGCGGCGCATCGCGGAAGCCATCGCGACCAACGTCTGGTTGATGGCGATTCTGGCGATACCCATCGTGCTCGGAATGGAGCACCTCTACCACTGGGCTCACCCGGGGGCAGCTGATCACGATCCTCTGCTCGCCGCCAAGATCGGTTTTCTCAATCCGAGCTTCTTCGTCACACGGCTGGTGATCTACTTCGCCGTCTGGTCGATCCTGGCCTGGTTCTTCTACCGCACCTCGAAGGCGCAGGATGGCAACGGCGACCCGGCCCTGACCCGCCGGATGGAGGTCGTGTCGGCACCCGGGATCGTGCTCTTCGCCCTGTCGCTCAACTTTGCCGCCTTCGACCTGCTCATGTCGCTCGATCCCCACTGGTTCAGCACAATTTACGGGGTCTACTATTTCGCCGCGTCGGTGCTGCTCTTCTTCGCCGTCATGCCCAAGATCCTCGTCTGGCTTCAGATGCAGGGACTTCTGAAGAGAGCGGTGACCGTCGAGCACTACCACGACATCGGCAAGTTCATGTTCGCGTTCACGGTCTTCTGGGCCTACATCGCGTTTTCGCAGTACATGCTGATCTGGTACGGCAATATCCCCGAGGAGACCGAGTGGTTCCTCAAGCGGCAGACCGGTGGCTGGACCGCCATCTCACTGACTCTGCTCTTCGGCCACTTCGTACTGCCGTTTCTCATGCTCATCTCGCGCCACGTCAAGCGTCGTCCGCGACTTCTGGCGATCATCGGCGTCTATGTCGCCGTCATGTGCTGGATCGATATGTACTGGCTCGTGATCCCCGAGTTCAGCCCGGGAGTGGCCCGTTTCGGCCTGCTCGACGTGATGGTTTATCTCGGGATGGCCGGCCTGTACTCCGCGCTTCTGGCCTGGCGCCTCGGACAGGCCCCGCTGGTTCCCGAAGGGGACCCGAGATTGAAGGAATCGCTGGCGTTCGAAAACGCCTAGGTGATGATGGACCATGAATTGCGGATTCCGCCGGCCATGAAGCCCTTCATCGGAGGCAGGATGGGTGCCTGGCTCCAACTTTGTTCGCCGCGAACAAAGTTGCGTGCCAGGCTCCCCCGCGATCGTTCAGGACTGGAGTAGAAGATGCGTTACGACGACCCGAATGTTGCGGCCTCGGCAGTGGTTGGAATCATCAGTGCCATCCTGCTTTTCGTGATCATCGTCCTGCTCCAGACGTGGTTTTATCACGCCGAAGAGGATGAACGTTTCCGCAAGGTCTACAGCCAGCCCTACCAGGAGTTGCAGAAGGTCGACAACGAACAGCTCGAGCGTCTGGGCAGCTTCGGTTGGATCAGCGAGGGCGACGGCGTCGTTCACATCCCCATCGAGCGGGCCATGAAGCTCGTTGCCGAGGAAGCCGAGTGATTCCCGATTCTTGATTCTTGAAGGATCGAGAATACACAATCGAGAACCGGGTCTGTTGTCCGACAACAGGATTCGGTGTCCATCGGCGGACATCTCCACGACTTTCCAGACTCCGATAATCGACCAATCCCGGTACTGTTCTTGCTAGGCTATGGTGTGGAGGGTCAAATTCCTTTCGAATGTGGCCCGCGGATGCAACGGAGGGCATGACAACCGATGGCACTGGTCGGCAAGCTTGAAGATCTCCAGCTGGCGGAGCTGTTCCACCTGCTTTCGTTGTTCAAGAAATCAGGCAAGCTCACCCTGACGGCTGAAGATTCGACCGGGTTTTTCTACTTCAAAGACGGCAAGATCTGCCACGCCAGCGACGGAAAGGCAGGAACGCCTCTCGGCGAGATGTTGCTCCGGCGGAATATGGTTTCGCGATCTGAGCTGGAGAAGGCCCTGAGGTACCAGGTCGAAATACCCGAGTGGCGGCGGCTGGGAACCATCCTCGTCGAGGAGAAGTTGGTCAAGCGCGAGGATCTCGATGCCCTGCTGCGAGAGCGCCTACAGAAAGTCACCGAGGAGTTTCTCCATCTCAAGAGCGGGTTTTTCAGCTTCAAACCGCTCGAAGATCGCGAGCCGGACGCCGAGCCGCGCCAGAATGAGGACCTCGAGCTCGCCGAGGGAATCAACACTGATGGTTTCATCCTCGATCTTCTGACTCGACTCGATGAGGTCCGAGGGCCTTCTTTTGCCGACTCACCGCCGCCGATCACGACCGCTGAGATCATCGCCTCCGATGCTCCTGACCCGCCGTCGACCCCTGATCTCGGGAAGCTCCTTGACTACATGATCGACGGCACCACCATCGCCGATCTCGAAGAGGTTGGTCCATTGCGTTTCGACGCCCCCGACGAGCTCGGTGATCTGTGCTCGCTCATGACGGAAATTCAGCTGCGAACCCCTTCCTACACCGGCGAGATCGCCCTCATGATCCTTCGCTATGCGTCGAGCGTGGTGAACCGAGGGGTCCTCTTTCACGTCGGCCTCGACGGCATCTCGGGCATCGGTCAGTTCGGGCTTGAATCGTCGGGTCTGAAGGGAACATCGCTCGATGCTCGTGTTCGCGACATTTCGATCCCCATCAACGAGCCGTCGATCTTCCTTGATGTCGCTGAGATGATGCAGACCTACCGGGGTCCGCTCAAACCGTGTGAGTGGAACGACCGGCTGGTAGGGATTTTCGGCGGACCGACGCCGGATGAAGTGGTTGCCATCCCCATCGTGGTTGACGGTATGATGGCAGCAGTGTTCTACGGAGACAACATCCCGAAGAGTGAAGCCATCGGGTCGGTCAAGGGCCTGGAACTGCTGATGATCGAAGCCGGATTGGCCATGGAACGCCGCCTCCTTCAGGCGAAGTTGCAGCGGGTCGAGGAGCAGTTGCGGATCTTGGATCGTGGTGGGGCTCCAAAGGGCGACCAATGACCCGGTCATCTGATGACGAACGTCGGACGAGACCCTCGGGCGCCTTGCCGGTGAAGCGGAGCGTGGAAGTGTGGAAATGGAGGAGACGATGACCAAGGTCAGTGTGATGACGGTGGACGACTCCGCCGCCATTTTGACCATCATCGCGGCATATCTCGAAGACTCGGAGTTCAGCGTCATCGCCTCCGAGCGGGATGGGCGTCGCGCGGTGCAGCGGTTCGAGGAGATCCGACCCGATATCGTTCTTCTCGATCTGATCATGCCCGGGCAGTCGGGAGTGGAGACACTGGCCCAGATCCTGGCCATCGACCCGGATGCCTGCATCGTCATGATCTCCTCCCTCGGGACCGAGGATGCGATTCACGAGTGCCTGACCACCGGCGCCAGGAGCTTTCTTCAGAAACCATTCACCCGTGATGACTTCATCGTGTTCATGCGCGGGCTCGGCAAGACGGCGTGAGGAGGCACTGATGGCGACCACGTTCTTCGGCCAGTACCTCCTCGCGAAAGGGGTCATCGATCGTGAGGCGCTGCTCGACGCCCTCGATCGACAACGTCAATCGAACCTCAACCTGCCCGATCTTGCCGTTCAGCAGGGACTCATCGACCGCAAGCGGGCGGATGCGATCATGACGCAGTATCGACTCTCCAATCAACCCATCGAGAGCATCCTCTCGGAGATCGGTGGCCTCACTCAGGAACAGATCGAACGGCTGCAACACAAACAGCGCTCGAGCTGGTTGCGGATCGGTGCGGCCCTCGTCGAGGGCGGACATTTGAGCGAGGAGGAATTCGCGACCAACTTCGAGGAGTACCGGTCGATGGAAAGCGCCGCTGACCAGAAGATTCGCGAGGCCATGCGCCACCTCCCCAACGCCGATGCGGTGAGTACGTGCGTGGAACTCACGGTCTTTCACCTCGCCAGGGTCGCCGGACGACCGGTGAAGCTGGAATCGGTCGGCGTCGAAGAGGACGTCCTCGAGGACGGGATGCACCGATTCTCACAGAGGATGGTCGGCGACGGCGACTACACCATCGCGGTGGATCTGCCACCGGTGCTCGTGGCATCGGTGGCGAAGGGGATGCTCGGGTTCGAAGTCGAAGCGGGAACCGAGACCGAAACGGACGCGGTGAGTGAGGTCGTCAATCTCATTGGTGGCAACGCCTGCACACGGATCGAGCAGTTCGGGCCCCTCCTCCGACCGGAACCACCGATACGCTCGAGCGCGGACACGCCTGTGTCACCGGCCGGCCCGGTTGTCCGGGCGACGGTGGTCTCGGGGGATGAGAGTTTTGCTGTCCGCGTCTTCGCGGTGGCCGACGGAGAGACATGATTCGTCTGTTGCCAACCGGCGCGCCCACCCTTGGGACGCCTGCACCGGGGTCGTCACGTGAAGCGTGACCTCGCCTTCGTGGTGCACTCCGACCCTGCGGTCGCCCATCGGGTCGCAAAGGCCCTCCGTGATTCCGATTTCGAGGTGTCGAGCATGACCAGCCTCGAAGACGCCGAGAGTGTGATTCGCGAGCGTCAATTCGACCTCCCCGACGCGATTCTGACTCCTCTGAGGGATATGGAGAGCGGAGACTCGATCCTGATCCGGCTCCTCGAGTCGAACCCGTTGATGGAACAGATCCCGCTGGTCGTGATCGCCAACGCAGGAGCGGAGGAGCGGAGGCGGGCCTTGCGCCTCGGGCTTCTCGGAGTCATAGCTCCGCCGTACGATGACGAGGAGGTCACCCTCACGACCAAGTTGGCCATCGACAAGCATCGCCATGACCAGGCGCTCTTCGGAACCATGTCCCAGCTTCCGGTGGCGGACCTGCTGCAGACCGCGGAGGTAGGCCGGAGGAGCGGTGCCGTCACCTTTCAGCACGAAAACGAGAAGGCACGTCTTTGGCTCCAAGACGGGCGGGTGATCAGCGCCGAGATCCAGGGCGGACTCAGCGGGAAAGAAGCGGTCTACAAGATCGCGACCTGGGAGACGGGCACCTTCGAGGCCGACTTCGGGACGGTGGATGTTGATCCCGCATTCTCCATGTCTCCATCCGAACTTCTCCTGGAGGCCATGCGCCGGCTCGATGAGCGGCGGGCGGCGTCGAAGGACGACATTCCGGAGGTCCTCTGGTTTGAGACCCTGGACACCGCGCTCACCATGCTCAATACGGTGAGCTCCTACGCTTCCAACCACCTGGAAGTGAGTCTGGTGCTGGGGCGGCTCGAGGGCATCCGCGATGAGCTGTCCGAGGAGTCCGGACTTCTTGCAGGGATCCGGCTGGGATCGGCCGGTGAGGTCAGTATGGAGCCGGGCTGGGATCCTCACGGAGCGCCGGAAGACTTTGCGGGATACGTGAGCACCTGGATCATCCGATTCTTCACCCAGATGGAAGAGGCGCTCGCCTGGCGGTTCACCAAGAAACGTCTGGCCGATCTCTTCTCACCGTGGCAGGAGCGCATGGCAAAGCTGGGTTTTGTCGGGTTCCTCGACAGGAGTGATGAAGAATCATTTGTGGGTACGGTATCGGGCAGCGGGATGAGACAACCGGTGGTGCGCGGGAGCCTGCCCGAGGGATGTCTCCTGCTCGATGGCGAGATGAGGGTCGAGGCCTATGCCCCTTTCGGGCTTCGGGTCAACCACCTCGACGCCGAAACCGTCAACGGGCGTCTCTTTCTCGGCATGCTCACCGAGGAAGCGTCGGCGGTGGTGGAGGTGGTCCTCAAATCGGTTGCCTGGACGCCGATGGTGGACCGAAGCGCGGCGAGTACCGAATTCGAGGTGAGAGCGGGTCAGCAAGACGGCAGGTGGCGGATCAACATGATTCGCCGGCTCGTCGGTGGCGGCTATATCGTGACCTTGGCGCGGGTTCGAAACCTCAGCGCAAGCCTCGCGCCGGTGATCGAACGGGATCCGCTGTCGGGAGCCCTGCGCGACGCCGGGAACGGCCGGCTGATGCTCGCCAACGAGGACTTTCTCGACGCTTTCGTCAGCGTTTTCACCAAGCACATGGGATTCCGGCACCATGAGTTCCTTTCAGAGCTTGGGCACAAATGGGGCCTCCGCCACGCCTTCCGCCTCGAGCAGCACGTGCAGCTCGAGTATGGCAAGACCCTCAGGGAGATGGAAACCCAGATGGCCCTGGAGCTGCTGTCATCGTCCTTGGGGGTCCTTGGCCTGGGTGGCTTTGACGCTGATCTGAGCCACGGTGACGCGGGCATCATCG
This sequence comes from Thermoanaerobaculales bacterium, assembly GCA_029287235.1. Lineage (GTDB taxonomy): Bacteria > Acidobacteriota > Thermoanaerobaculia > Thermoanaerobaculales > Sulfomarinibacteraceae > JAHECW01. The sequence continues at coordinate 16,955 of JARFRM010000069.1, read as the reverse complement.
TCATCAGGCATCAGAGCAGCCCGTTTCCGGGTCATTTCGTTTCCGTGTCGGGTGGTGCCTGTCCGATCCTGTCGGGTCTTCATTCAGCCGTCTTGACGTATCTCTCGGGGCGGCGCCTTTCTGCGCGAGAGTTCAGTTGCTCCAGCGACCCAGAGAAACCGTGTGTCTTCATCGTGGCCACCGACGAGCGGTTGACAAAGCTCTCCATCGCGATGCCCGGGACTCCCGACCGCGAGCTGGTCACCGAGATCCTCGGTTCGTGCGGGGAAGGGGAGGGATCGTGAGCCCCGACCGGAAGGACGACAGCTTCGCCGCGGATCTCGAAGCCACCAAATGGGAGTACAGACAGAGGGACGATCGCCGGTTTCTCCTCGACCCCATCGGCCGGATCTTCGGCACTTTCTGCTGGGACGGGCAGCCCGAAGGGATTGATCCGCATAAGCCCTCCGGCGCCGGCGAAGACACAGAGGATTGATTCGGCTTTGCTTTCAGCTCCGGTGCTCGAAAATCGTGACGGTCATGTGTTCTCCGTCGAGGCTGAAGCTGAAGGCTTCGGATGCCTTGACGTCGAGGGTCGATACCGTGTAGTCGGATCCGTCGATAATGGTCGGCAGCGAGATCGAGTTGCTGCCCGGGAAGAGCGCCTTGATGTTGCCGGCGATGACGTTGGTCAGCTCTCCGATGACATCGCGCTCGTCATCCTCGCTCAACCGATCCACGGGCAGATCGAACATGATGGATGCGGCGCGTCGGATGAGCAGTCGACTGCAATCGAGGCGAATCCCACCGCGATGGTCCCCGCTGAGGTGGATGGCGGCGGTCATCTTCTGTGCGGCTGACCGGGAGGCCGGTTCTTCTGCGTCGTGGATCTCGAGTCCGAGCTGGGTCGACCAGACGCTTCGGACCGCCGAACGGATCTCTTTCTCGTGAAGCTTCATCTCGCCTCCGCTGTCATGGCGCGGTAGAAGACCGCACGACCTACCCGTACGCGCTGGAATCTCTCGTCGAGATTGAGCGTGGTCTCGGCGGTGCCCAGCATCAAGAATCCGCCCGGTTTGAGATGGCGCCGGATTCGATCCAGGACCATGCGCTTGGTTTCGACATCGAAATAGATCAGCACATTGCGCATGGCGAGAATGTCCACGGGTGGAAGAGAGAGAATGTCCCGCGCAAGATTGTGGTGAATAAAGCTCACCATATCGCGGATCTCTCGGTTGATTCTCCACGTCGACCCCTGCTGACGAAAGTACTTCACCATCATCCGGGCGGGCAGACCGCGATTGACTTCGGTCTGCGAGTAGGTCCCGGATTTCGACCGTTCGAGCATTCCCTTGGACACGTCGCTGGCGAACAGGCGGGTCCTCCAGGTTGAGAGCTCCGGAAAGCTCTCACGAAGCATCATGGCGATGCTGTAGGGCTCCTGGCCGCTCGAGCATCCGGCCGACCAGATGGTCAGGCTGCGGTCGCTCCCCGTTCTACCCTCCATGATCTCCGGAATGACCTCCTGACGAAGGGCTTCGAAGGGGATGAAATCCCGAAAGAACGACGTCTCGGTGGTGACGATGGCCTCGACCGCTTGAGTGTGGAGCTCTCCCAAGGGATGTGAACGGAGGTGCCTGATCAGATCGACGACCGATCGGATGCCGGCGTTGCGGGCAATCGGCAGAAGTCGGGCGTTGACGAGATAGACCTTGGTCTCGTCGAGGGCGACGGCGGTCTTTTCTCGGACCAGACTTCGGACATAGTCGAAGTCCGCAGCGGAGATGGGTTCGGGAAGGCGGACGCGGGGAATCTCGCGGTTCATGTGCAGAACCCGACTCTTCGGACGATCTCGGGCCCGATTTCGGAGCATGGGAGGACGGTGTCGGCGAGTCCTTGGTTGGCGATGTGGCCGGGCATGCCCCACACGACACTCGAGTCCTGGTCCTGAACGACGATCCGCCCGCCGACCGCGGCGATGGCTCGACAGCCGTCCAGACCATCCTGGCCCATTCCGGTGAGCACCACCGCGAGCGCTGCCGAGCCGTAGCACGTCGCGACCGAACGGAAGAGGACATCAACCGAAGGCCGGCAGGAGTTGACCAGATCACCGTGGTCGGTGGCGATCCGCACCCGTCCCCCGTCTTGCCGAAGCTGGATATGCAGGTCTCCAGGCGCAATCCACGCGCTTCCGGGCGTGAGAACACTCCCGTCTTCGGCCTCCCGTACAGTGAGCGAGCTCCGGCTGTCCAAACGCTGTGCGAGAAAAGCGGTGAAGTTCTTGGGCATGTGCTGAACGATGACCACTGGAGCGCGAAACCCGAGAGGGATCGTCTCCAGCACATCTGCGAGGGCGTTCGGCCCACCGGTCGAAGCGCCGATCGCGACGATCCCGATCTTTCCGAGGTGGCCGGGAACCACGGCTCTTGCCGACCTCGCCTTCGTCCGAGGTGGTGTGGTGCCTCCCAGGCGACCGAGAAAGAGGGCTCTGATCTTGGGAACGAGCTGGTTTCGCAGGTGGGCCCGCGCCGCCTCGGGAGAGACCGTTTGAGTTGCCTTGGTGACGTAGTCCGCCGCACCCAGGAAGAGGCAATCGACGGTGACCCGGGCCCCGCGATGGGTCAGATTGCTGACCATGACGACATCGACACCGGGAAAATCCGATCTGATTCGACTCAGGGTCTCCATGCCGTCGAGCTCGGGCATGTCGATGTCGAGGGTCACAAGGTCCGGCCTCAGACGTGCGATCTTCGCCAGCGCGATCCGACCGTTGGGAGCGGTGCCGACGACCTCGAGGCCGTCTTCATCGCTGAGAATCTCCGAGATGACTCGGCGGGCAACGACGGCGTCGTCCACCACCAGGATTCGGATGGGCAGCAACTTGACCTCGTCAGGCTTTCGCGGCTTCGACCGGGATGCCGAGAATCGCGAGTTTGTCGAGCAGCATCTCTCGATCGAAGGGTTTCATGATGTACTCGTCGGCGCCGGCCTGGAGGGCTTGGGCGACCCTTTCAAACTCGGTCTCCGTCGTGACCATCAGAAGTGGCAACCCGGCGAGGTGCGGGTCTCTCCGGATCTCGGTGACGACCTGCAGCCCACTCGTTATGGGCAGATTCCAGTCAACCAAGGCGATGTTGAAGTCGTGATCGGTGGAGAGAATATCAATCGCCTGACGCCCGTCGGCAGCCTCGATGACCTCGAAGTCGATGCTCGCCAGAATGCCGCGCAAAATGGATCTCATGGCGCGTGAGTCGTCAATCACGAGTGCTCTCATGGGGGTTCGCCTCTTCTCGTTTGGTTCGAGGGCAAAAGGTCCGATGTTGGGGTTGGCCATCATGTCTCCTCCGGACCGGATGTCGACGACGAGCGACGCCATGGAAACCCTCTCATTCGGCGGATTCTCCATCGCTCTCCCGGAGCTCGAGGACCACGGGGAGGTTGAGCACGAGGAGGAGCTCGCGATCGAGCTTGTATGCCCCTTCGATCATGTTTCGAGCTTCTCCCTTGAGGGTGTCCGGAGGTGACTCGAACTCGCCGACGGAAACCTCGACGACGTCACCGACCGTGTCCGCCACGAGGGCCAGCGGTTCTTCTACGGTTCCGAGAACCATCGTCATGAACCCGGCATTCTCGTCGGCGTCGTCGAGCCCGAGACGCCGGCGAAGGTCGATGGCGGTGACGATTTGGCCGCGGAGGTTGATGAGGCCCCGGATATCGGTGGGCGAGAGGGGAACCGGCGTGATTGAGGTGTCGCGGCGGATCTCCTGGATCTCTCCCACTTCGATACCGAGAACAAGATCGCCCACCTTCAGGGTGCAGTACTGTTTGAAATCGGTCATGCCTTCCCCTCGGGCTCGGCATCGCCGGTGAAGAAGTTCGGGTCAACCAGGCGGATGACCGCCGCGAGATCGATGATTTCGTTGATCCGGCCGTCGATGACCGAGCAGGCCCGGACACCCTCTCGGCTGCCGGCCTTCGAATCCGAGAGATCCGCGTCGACGATGTCGATGATTCGGTGGACGAGGAGCCCACATGAACGTCCGTCGATGGTGCAGATCACAACCGATACATCACTCCGGGGTTCAGCGGTCTCGCTCCTGCGGCTGGCGCGCCGCTCCGGCAGAGCCCTCTGGAGGTCGATCAGGGGCAGAATCTCTCCTCGATACTGGACGACCGGATTGCCGCCCACCCGCTCGATGTGGCCGCGATCCATCGACTCCAGGCGCGAGACTCGGCTGAGATCGACGGCCATGCGTTCGTCGTCCGCGCCTTGCAGCAGCAGAAAGGACTGCAGGCCCGGAGTCCGGACCGATTCGACATGGGACGAGTCGGCCGTCAATGCGCGGACTCGGGCATCGGATACCACGCCCGCTCCGAGTCCGATTCGAAAGACATCGAGAATGAGGGTGATCGATCCGTCGCCGAGGATGGTCGCCCCGGCAAACGGCAAACGGCCGAGTCGGCGCCCGAGGGGTTTGACGACGATCTCCTGTGAGTCGTCGATCGAGTCCACGAGGAGTCCGAACCGGTGATTGTCACCCTGAAGCACGATGATGCTTTCCTCGCTGTCGATCCCTCCCGACGACAGACCGAGTTGCTCCGACAGGACCACCAGGGGGAGCAGGCGCCCGCGGAGGCGGTAGACCGGTACGCCGTGGAGGTGCTCGATCCCGAGCTCCCGGTCGCCCTGTCCGAGACGAACGAGCTCGACGACCGATGCCTGGGGGAGAGCGAATCGCTGTCCCCCCGCACGCACCAGGATCACCGAAACGATGGCCAGGGTCAGAGGGATCTTGATCTTGATGGTTGTGGACCGGTGCGCCTCGGACTGCATTTCGACGGCGCCCCCGATGCTCTCCACGTTGGCGCGAACAACGTCGAGACCGACCCCGCGACCGGAGACGTTTGTCACCTCGTGGACGGTGGAGAATCCGGGCCGAAAGACGAACTGCTCGATCTGAGTCCGGGTCAGGTGTTCCAGCTCATCGGGCGTCACGAGTCCGACTTCGGTCGCCCGTTGAAGGATTCGTTCCGAGTCGAGTCCGTTGCCGTCGTCTCGAACTTCGATGGCGACGCTCCCACCTTCGTGCGCGGCCCTGAGTGAGATCTTCCCGGTGCGGGGTTTGCCGGCCTTTTCGCGCTGCTCGGGTGTCTCGATCCCGTGATCGACAGCGTTGCGCACCAGGTGGAGAAGCGAGGTCTTGATGGCCTCGATGACCGACTTGTCGAGATCCGTTTCCTGACCCTGAATATCGATGTCGATTTCTTTGCCCGAGGCGACCGAGAGATCACGCACGAATCGGGGGAGCGTGGAGAGGATCACGCTGATGGGCTGCATCCGGGCTTGCATCACCGCTTCCTGAAGGTCTCCTGTGATGGAATCGAGGCGATGCGATGCGGAGATCAGAGCCGGTGTGCTCTCACCACCCAGGTTCTGGCTGATCTGGTTTCTCGCCAGCACCAGTTCGCCGACCAGATTCATCAGCAGATCGAGCACCGAGATGTCGACCCGAAGGCTGGCCTCGCCGACCGTGGGTAGGGCGGGGTCTTCCGTTGCGGGTGAGTCTTTCAGACCGAGGTCGCGCCTGGCGGTCTCCGGGGTCACCTCCTCGGCCAGCTCGTTGGCCGGGGCGGGCGGGGCCTTGGCTTTGGGTCGATCCTTGCCGGCTGCCGCCTTGTCCGTCTTGGGGGGGGTCTTTTTTTTGCTCTTGGCCACTTCTCGATCGATGGCGTCGAGCTCCTCCTCGACATCCGAGTAGACCCCGTCGCCCTCGCCCCCGTCCTTTCCGATGTGGGCGAGGATCTCACGCACGCTGTCGACCGCCTTCAGCAGGGTTGTGGTGACCTCGGGAGTCAGCTCGAGGTTGCCGTCGCGCAGGTGCGCGAGAACGGTCTCCGCCGAGTGGGTGACCGCCTCCAGCTTGCTGAACGCTAGGAATCCACAAGTGCCCTTGATGGTGTGAATTGTGCGAAATACACGTTCGCTGATTTCGGTGTTCGAAGGCTCCTTCTCGAGTGCGACAAGATCCTGGTCCATGCTGTCGAGATTCTCGGCGCTCTCCGCCAGAAACTCGGCGATGATGGCCGACATGCCCCCCATCCTGGTGCTCCCTCCGGCACTGGTTCTGCCTCGGACCCGATCCCCGAGCGAATCAACGTCAATCGGGTTGACGATTGAAAGGCGGGATCTCGGACCTCTCTCGCTCGTTTCAGCTTCTGCGTGCCGATTGCAGTTTCAACGGCCGGCCGATTGATCAGCCGCCCGCGTACCGTTTCGGGACGCCACCATCAAGGATACCGCAGGAATGACTCTCGGGTGAGTATTGCGGCCCAGGCGTCGTCGTTCATCGACCTTTTGGATTGCTGGTAGACTTGAATCAAGTGGCGAAATCGTCACCGCTTTGTATTCCATACGAAAAGTCGGGGTGGTTCATGGCACTTGCCAAACTCAGATTGCGCAACATCAACCAGAAGCTCACCGTTTTCGTTGGGGGCTCCATCGCATTGGCCCTGACCGCTCTCGGGATCATTGCGGTCGGCTACACCTCGGATCTGGCCAGCGCTCAGGTCCGGACCAGAATCGAGCGAATATTGGAAGTGAACGCCCTGGAAGTGAAGCGCTTCTTTGCCGAACGAGCGAAGATCGTGACGACGCTGCTTGCCGATCCCCGACTCGAGGAGTACTTCGTCAGCTACAGCGAGTATCGGGCGCCGGTTCTTCGCGATCGGGACTACACCCGGGTCATCGACTATTTCGATGTCGTGGCCGCTGGAGAGGAAGATGTCCGGGCGGTCTTTTTCGCCGACGCGGACTCCACCGACTACTTTGCCAACCGGATTCCCGAGATGCCCGACGGACGTGTTGAACGTCCCGGCTACCGGGCGAACTCGCGGCCATGGTGGAAGGAAGCCGTCCGGGTTGACCGCCTCTATCTGGCGTCACCCACCATCGACCTCGTGACCGGGACCGAAGCAGTCACGATTCAGACCACTCGCTATCTCGACAACGGGACCCTCTTGGGCGTTGGTGGAGCCGATGTGTCGATGAAATCGGTGGGGCGGTTGGTGCGGGCGATCCAGTTCGAGGGTCAGGGGGAGGCGTTCCTGATCGATGACGTGGGTGAGGTGATCTATTTCACCGGGATCAGGGTCGAAGACGAGGCCCAGATAGGTGCGACCGAGGTGGAGACGTTCCTGGCAGGTCTCGACCAGCGGGAAGATATCGCTGCTGATGGATTCGCCGAGCTGAGTGATCGCCTCCTGGCCGGAGACTACAGCGCCCACCCCGTGACTCTCGGTGATGAACGACGGTTGGTCTTCTCGACCCCGATCCAATCCGAATCGCCCTACTTCAATTGGATCCTCGGCATCGCGGTGCCGGAGGAGGTGATCAACGCCCCGGTCCGAGCCAGCAAGGTTGCGACCGCAGTCGCGATTCTCTTGACGATCATCGCCATCGGCGGCGTGACCCTCACCGTGAGCCGCTGGGTCATTACGAAACCGATCAAGGAGCTGTTGGATCGGTTCCAGGCGGTTGCCGGAGGCGAGGCTGATCTCACCCGACGGGTGAGGGTCTCCAGCGATGACGAGATCGGCAAGCTCGGTGCCACTTTCAACGCCTTTGTCGAGAACATTCAGGGGGATATCGAGACCATCGGAAACGAGGCAACGTCGCTCTCGGGTGCGTCGATCCAGATGCGGAGCCTCGCGCAGCAGATCGCGACGGCCAATGACGAGAGCTCCGGACAGGCGGGCTTGGTGTCGGCAGCGGCCGAACAGGTGAGCGCCAACGTGGACTCGGTCGCGACCGCCACCGAAGAACTCAACGCCAACACCCGGGAGATCGCCGCCAACGCATCGGAGGCGGCGCGGGTGGCCACCAGTGCGGTCGACATCGCGGCCACCACACGAGGGACCTTTGAGCAGCTTTCCGAGAGCGGCACCACCATCGGCAATGTGGTCAAGGTGATCTATGCCATCGCCGAACAGACCAATCTTCTGGCCCTCAACGCCACCATTGAAGCGGCTCGCGCGGGTGAGGCGGGCAGGGGTTTCGCGGTGGTCGCCGACGAGGTCAAGAAGCTCGCCAACCAGACCGCACAGGCGACCGAGGAGATCAGCGCCACCGCTCAGAGTATTTCCGAGCACACGACGGTGGCGGGTGAGGCCATCAACGGGATCACATCGATCATCGAGAACATCCACGACATCCAGACCATCATCGCCAGCGGAGTTGAGGAGCAGACCGCGACCACGGCGGAGATCGCCCACGCGGTGTCGGAGGCCGCGACCGGTTCTCGTGAGATCGCGGAACGCATCGCCGGAATTGCCGCGGCCGCGCAGGAGACCGCCGCCGCATCGCTGTCATCGAGAGAGGTCGCCGACGAGCTCGCGCAGATGTCGGGAGATCTGCAGAAAGTCGTCGGGCGGTTCAAGTACTAGGTAAGTTGACAGTTGACAGTCAACAGTCGACAGTTTCATCGCACCATCGCACCATCGCACCATCGCACCATCGCACCATCGCAGGGGAGTTCGGTAGAGCTGACGATAGACGAGCCTTCAGCGAAAGTGGAGAATGCGAGGATCAAAACCCTCCTTTGCCGATTGACGAGGAAACGACTCGCCGGCAAGCAAGAGGTTCTTACTGAGGGCTGAACTGCCAACGGTCAACTGTCGACTGTCGACTTTCGACTACTCATACCTCAGCGCCTCGATGGGATCGAGGCTAGCCGCCTTGGCCGCGGGGTAGGTGCCGAAGAAAATTCCGATGATGGCGGCGAACCCGAAACCGAGCGCGATGGCCCAAAGGGGTACGTGCGCCGGCGGAAAGCCGGGGATGGCCTTGGCTCCGAGGATTCCGAGACCCCAGCCCCCGAGAACGCCGATCAATCCGCCCACAAGCGAGATGGTCACCGCCTCCGTGAGAAATTGAACCAGGATGTCCGATTTCCTGGCCCCGACCGCTTTGCGGACACCGATCTCGCGGGTTCGCTCGGTCACCGAGACCAGCATGATGTTCATGATGCCGATACCGCCGACGAGGAGCGCGATACTGACCACGCCGCCGACAACCGAGGTGACGGTCCCGAGGATGGCGCCGGTTCGCTCGAGCAACTCCTCCTGGAGGAGAACCCGGAAATCATCCTTGGTGCCCTCCGGGATCCGGTGCCGCCTCCTGAGCACCTCGCCGATCTGGTCTTTCGCGAGATCGACGGTTTCGGGGCCGGTGGCTTTGAAGTCGAGCCGGAGTTGTTTGACCGCCTCGACTCCGTAGATATCGCGTGCGGTGGTGATGGGCACGAGGACAAAATCGTCCTGATTCTGACCCATCATCTCGCCCTTGTACTCCATGATGCCGATGATGGTGAACGTCGAGGCGCCGACGATGAGATCGGATCCGAGAACCGGTTCGTCGAGCTCGAGCTCTTCGATGACCTTGCGCCCGACAAGGGCGACCCGCGCGGCGCGCTGGAGATCGAGGTCGGAGAAGAACCGTCCCTTGTCGACCCAGTGGTTCGAGACTTCCTGATGGGATGGGCCGATCCCGAGCAGCATGGTGGGGTGTCGCCGGTCGCCGGATCTGGTCTGTTCGCCGCGATAGAAGACCGGGTTGAAAAGCTCGAGCCCACCCGCCTGTTCCATGATGGCGAGACCGTCGTCGTAGGTCAGGGTCACCTCGCGTCCCGCCAGATCGGGGTCCTGGAGGTCCTGTCTCGGGAAAACCATGATGTAGGTCACGCCCACACCCTCGAACTGGGTTGCGATGACATGGTTGAGGCCCTGGACGATGGACACCACCGCGATCACCGCCGCGACCCCGATGATGATGCCGAGCATTGTCAGCAGGGACCGCAACTTGTTGGCGCGGATGGCCTGAAGGGCAATGCGGAAATTGTCCCAAATCATGGTTGCGCCCGACTGTCGTCCCGCCGTCCGTCGCTCACGACTCGACCGTCGAGCAGGCGGATGGTCCGGCGGGCGTGTTTGGCGATATCCTTTTCGTGGGTGACGAGGACGATGGTGTTGCCGGCGGAGTTGAGCTCGTCGAAGAGCGACATGATCTCCTCGGAGGTCTTCGAATCGAGGTTGCCGGTGGGTTCGTCTGCGAGCAGAATCGACGGCCGGTTGACCAGTGCTCTTGCCACCGCGACCCGCTGCCGCTGACCGCCGGAGAGCTCGTTGGGCTGGTGTTTGACCCGATCACCCAACCCGACCCGATCGAGGGCCTCCAGGGCCTGCTGACGGCGTTTTGCGGCGGGCATCCGGGCGTAGATCAACGGCAGCTCGACGTTGGCCAGGGCGGTCGCACGTCTGAGAAGGTTGAAGGTCTGGAAAACAAAACCGATCTCTCGATTGCGGATGTGGGCGAGCTCGGTGTCGTCGAGACCGGATACGGCCTGTCGGTTGAGGATGTACTCTCCGCTGGTCGGGGTGTCGAGACAGCCGATGAGGTTCATGAGGGTCGATTTCCCTGAACCCGACGGGCCCATGATGGCGAGGTAGTCTCCGGCGTCGACCTCGAGATCAACGCCGTCGAGGGCGCGGACCTCGATCTCGCCCATACGATAGAACTTGCGGAGCTCGGAGATGGAGATCAACATCAGTCGATGCGGACCTCGACGCCGCCCGAGTCGTCCTCGTCGTCGTCCCCGCCCTTCTTCTCTTCGGTTCGAACGGCCTCTCCGGCCTTGAGCTTCTTCAGGGTCCGATATGGGCCGATGATGACCTCCTGACCGGCGGACAGCCCGTTTGTGATCTCGACATGGAGCACATCGGAGACCCCGGTTTCCACGGCCTGAACAACCGCCTCGCCGTCGGCGATGAGATACACGACATCGGTTTCGTCGAGGCCCTTGGCCGCGCTGCCGCGGAGTTCTTCGCCGTCCTCGTCGAGGGTGCGTTTGACCACCGCCTGGACGGGAACCGTCAGGGCGTCCTCGCTGGTGGCGGTGAGGATGTCTACCTTGGCGGTCATGGCGGGACGGAGGGCGGGATCGGGATCTTCGAGGGCGACCTTGACCCGAAACCGGATGGTGCCTTGGGTCGGATCCCTGCGCCCGGAGGTGGCGATCTCGACGACGCGACCGATCTGGGGTTCGTCATCACCGAGGGCGTCCACCGTGACCTCGGCGGTCTGTCCGAGCGAGATGTTGACGACGTCGACCTCACTGACCTCGACCTCGGCGAGCAGTCGCGACATGTCAGCCACGATCATGATGACCGAGCCGGGGAGATTGGTTGAACCGGGGACCACGGTCTCGCCCTGTTCGGCATCGAGCTGGATCAACACTCCGTCCATGGGCGAACGGATGGTGGTCCGTGCCAGATCATCGGTGGCGCGCTTGAGCGCCGACCGGTACTGATCGATGGCGTGTTCCTGGGATTCTGCCTCGACAACGGCGGTGTCGACGGCAAGCTGAGCCTGATCCAGCGCTTCCTGGCTGACCAGTTGGTCGCTGAAGAGTTGACGAACCCGGCGGAGGTTGCGTTGGGCATCGACGAGCTGGACCTCGATCCGACGGCGGGAGACCTCGGCCTGACGGAGAGCCGCCCGCGCCTGATCCCGGGCCCCTTCGTAGAGGTCACGCTCGATCTCGACGAGAAGCTGGCCGGATGAAACCTCCTGGCCTTCGATCACCGGAAGGGCGATGATTTCACCGACCACCTTGGCCGAGATTTCGACCTTCCTCTCCGGTGTGATCTCACCGGTAGCCTTGACGCGGGAGGATACCGTTCGACGCTCTGCTCCCTCGGTGTCGACCGACGTGCCACGGGGTTGACCGTCCCGAATGGAGGCCCAGGTGATGAGGACGAGGACCGCGATGACGGCGGCTGCGATCAGTGGTTTCTTCATCGTGACCTTTCCAGCTTACGAGAACATCCCCTGGAGGACCCCGAGACCCGCCTTGCCCACCAGCCACACGGCCCAGGGAACGAGGACCGCGATGGCGGCGCGGGCGGTCGGCAGGCGACCGATGATCTTGAAGCCGATGACGAGCAGCACGAGCGTCCAGATATTGAAGACGCTTACGGTGCTGGCCATGGAGCTGAGCCAGATCGGCGCATCCGGCGGCAGCAGCACTCCGAGGTGTGATTTCACCAGATTCGGGATCTCCTGCTCGGTGATCTTGTCGACCCGCTGAATCAGAGCAACAATCAGCACCGTTGCCACGGCGGACGCCGGCCAGTAGGCATGAAGCGTGGCCGAAAACGTCGTGAGGAAGTCGGTCTCGGAGCCGACCAGCTTGAGCATCAAGAGGAAGATAGCGGTCAGGATCACCCACATGATCGGCACCACGACTGCGGTGATGATCGGGATGAACCGTGCGAATTTCTCGCCTCCGGCGATCATCTGCTCGATCTGGTCGTCGCTCAATTCCTCGGCCCGGTCGCCTATTCTCGCCCGAAGCGTCGCCTCGTTGTCCATGTGCGGCAGGATGATCGCCTGGGCGCCGACGGTCAGGACCATCATCGCAATGAGAACAACCAACCAGGTGGGTTTGACGCTGATGTCGTCAAAGACCTCCCCGGGCGAGGTGAACATCTTGATGAGTCGCTGGAATGCGCCGAGCTTCGCGGTCGGTTCCGACTCATAGGTGGTGGGGGCTGCCGGTTCGTAGCTCGGACGGTCGCCGGTCTCATCCATGGATCTGCTCCTTTAATTATTTTCAACAGTATTGTGACTGATCTTCTCGAATTGGTCCCGTAAAAGGAGTGCACCCCCTCTGAGTACTACGCAGCGGCGGAGGGAAGGATGCGGTCGGAGGAGGGAGTTTTGAGTACAGGTCTCGAACGGACGTGCCGTTCACTCTATTGTTCGGCACATGCAACAACGACACGAGTCGAACGTTGGGGCCGAACAATAGTGTGAGGGGCACTCACGGGGAGCGCGACGAGAGAACCAGGAACAAGTCGCGCTTCCGGATCGAGTGCTCAGAGGCGCGCTGCTGAACTTGATTCTCCCATCGCCCCACCGCGAGAGGATGCCAGGCACGCCGACTCGCGGCGGCGCTTTTAGGAGCTGGAACGCCCCTCGTGCGAGTCGGGATGCCAGGCACCTCCGGTGAACGTGCTGTTCTTGCCGTCCCGGAGCGCGGTACCGACTTGATTCTCCCATCGCGTCTCCCGTGCGGTGCCAGGCAGCCTCTCGCAAGCAGCACCGCCAGGCACGCGCCGCCGCACGCGCCGTTCTTGCCTCCCCGGAGCGCGGTCCCGAACATGGTTCTCCCACCGCTCAACCGCTGGATCAACCGTTCAGCCGCCCCAAGCCCCGCTTGACCGCTGAAACGACCGGAAGGCAAAACCAACAACCAAACCCTATGATGAGCGTATCTGTTAGAGTTTTCGTCACCATGAAAAGGGTTGGATTCTCACCACTCACCGCTTTCAGCGCCGCCATCATCGCCGTGATTCTCCTTGGGTGGTCATCTCCGGCGTGGGCGGCGGAGGACGAGGATCTCACCGAGTTGGTGGTCCGTTTCGGCAAGACCCGGTGGACCGAGGACAACAGCATCGAGCTTCTCGCCGATCCTCGGCGTGCATGGGAAGCCCGGCTCGACCTTCTCGAATCGGCGAAAAGCCACATCTTCATCAGTACCTACAGCTGGCACGTCAACGAGTACGGGACGCGCTTCAGGGACGCGCTCGCCGAAGTGGTCCGTTCCCGTATGGAAGAAAACGACGAGTTCATGGCCCGATGTCTGGCAGACGCCACCGGCATGAAGATGTTCTCCAGGGCCTTCGACGCGGTGCGCACCGGCGGTGCGGATGTCCGATCCTACAACCGGACCTCGTGGGGAATGGCGCCCATGTACGACGGGAGGATGCATGACAAGCTCCTGATTTCCGACGGACGCGAGGCGATCGTCGGGGGCCGAAACTACTCCGACATCTATTTCAATCCCCAAAAATGGTGGCTCGATTTCGGGGTTCTGATCGAGGGCGCCGCGGTCTGGGACCTCCAGATGATATTTCTGAAATCCTGGTCGGTGTCGATGGACCTCGCCAACGCCAAGCAGTTCGCCTGGTCGATGGAGCACATCCGTCTTCGAATTCGATCCTTGTGGGCGACCGGGAGGTTTCCGGGCGGCAAGTCTCCCATCGAGGAATATCTGAACGAGCGCTTTTTCCCCGACTACGAGAATCCACCCGGAGACACCAGGGTGGCGGTGCTCTACGACAACAGCATGGTTTGGGATCGGGGGCCGACCGCTGCTCTTCTCGTGGAGCTGGTCAAGGCAGCGGATGCCGAGATCGACATCATGACGCCGTTTCCGAACTTCGAGCCGGTGCTGACGAATGCGCTGATCGAGGCCATGGACCGAGGTGTTCTGGTCCGCATCTTCACCAACGATCGCGAAGCGGCGATCAGGGGTGGGGCGATCCGTCTTGCCGCCTTCCCCACATTGATCCAACTTGTCGACAGCGGCGCCGAAGTCTGGGCATGGAAGGCCAACCCGAAGCTTCTGGACGAGGTCATCACCGCCGATTGTGCACCCGCGATCATGCCACCCGTCGCCCTTCACGGCAAGGTCGCGCGCTTCGATCACGAGCTCACCATCGTTCACTCATCGAACTTCAACATCCGTTCCGCCTACTACAACACGGAGGCCGGGGTCGCGGTGATGGATCGAGCATTCAGCGCTCGGATGAAGTCATTGTTCGACGGCCTCGTGACCCTGCACAACTTCGATCTCCGGTGCACCAACGGTGATCGTCAGGTTGTGGTGGACAAGCTCGTGAAGCTTCTCGGGCAGGACGACGTCGAGGCCATGAGGCAGGAGCTCGGCTCGAAGCGGCGTTTCCTCGATGGAATGAGCATGCTCTGGTGATTTCGGCTCGGAGATCGGTCGTCGCGATGTTGGTGGGGGTCGTCACCATCCTGTGCGGCCCTGTTGCTGCGGACGAAATCGGACCACCGCGGGACGTGGATGCCTGGCACGCGGAGCTCGCCGAGGCGGTCGGAGGCGAGATCTGCGTCCGACCGGAACGGCGATGGACCCTGGGGCTCTATCCGAACATCGGTGTCACACTCGGTCCACCCGATTGGATCGCCTACCAGCTTCACGGCTATCTTTCGCTGGCCGACAACCGGAGTTTCAGCCTCTTTGTCGGCTATGGCTACGAGCGGGGACCCGAGTCCGAAAGCCACATGGCGACGCTGGGCTGGGGTGGGGTTCGTCATCTCTCCGCCGCCCGGCCGGCTCGCGGTTTCTACGGCAAGTTCCTCCGCTATCGAAGGATGAGAGATTTCACCCATGGGATCCACCACGGGCTTTCGGTGGGAGGCGAGACGGGGGCCGGTCTGCTCGCGCTCGCTTTCGAGCTCGGCGCCGCGCGTTCGGCCCAGAATCACTGGGCCATCACCGCCCAGATCGGCGCGAAGATCGCGCTCCCGATCATCATTCCACTGTCGCGAACTCCGGGCACTCAGCCCGAATCTTGAGGGCGAATTGTTTTTTCGCTTGCTGGTTCTATTCACGGTGGTTCCCCTGCTCGAGCTCTATCTTCTGATCAGGGTGGGAGATGTGATCGGGGTTTGGCCGACGGTGGCTCTGGTGGTGTTCACCGGCGCCCTCGGCGCGTTTCTCACCCGGCTCGAGGGACTGCGGGTTCTCCGCCGGGTTCAGACGGAGCTTCAGCATGGGCGAGCGCCGACCGCCGACCTCCTGGATGGGTTGTTGGTCGTGATCGCAGGGGCGGTTCTCTTGACCCCCGGTCTCATCACCGATGCGGTGGGGTTCTTTCTCCTCGTCCCGCCGGGTCGTCGCATTTTTCGAGATTTCATCGTTGCCGCAGCCGCTCGGAGATTCGGTGTTGTGCGTCCACCGGTGATCGACGTCGAGTGGGACAGGGAAGACAAGACCCGATGATCGCCGGATCTCAACGGAGACAACGGTTCGGTTCCGAAGTACAATTTGGTGATCCCGGTGATTGCGGCACGGGGCCCCGGGAAGAAAAGAGGGCGAAAAATCGACGTCAATCGTATCCTGACTGATCTCCTGATCAACTTTCGCCGAATCGTGCACCGAGGTTTGGTGAACTACTCCGGAGAGCTCTGGTATCGCGAGGGACTCCCCAGCGATGTCTTCAGGCGTTTGGTGGTTCGCAAGGAGAGCGAGACTCCCCTCGATCGATTCAGCGGCGACTACGAAGAGCTGATGACTTACGCCAACTTCCGGGACCTTGCCGATATCATCGTTGGAAACGAGGCGCTCAGCGAAAGGCTCACCGTCCTCAAGCCCCGAGACGGTACCAGCCTCCTCGACCGGTTGAACGAGCTTGAAGAGATCAAGCAGAACCTCTCCTCGAATCGCACGACCTCCAACGAGGATGCTGCCAAGCTCAGGCGTTATTTCGACGAGTTCCGAGCCGCCATCAAAAAGGCCAAGCCGGCCGCGACCGCGTCTTCACCTCCCTCGGCATTTCCGCCCGAAGAGGAGACCAAACCCTCTCCCGAGGACGAGACCATTGATTCGATTTTCGACGAGGAGGAGGCACAACGGGAGCCCGAGGAGGACCGGCCCGGTCGGTTGGTCGTCAAGGTCTCGGCCGACGGCTTGCGGAAAGCGGCCTCGGATTCCGAACCGGCCCCCGCCCCCGTCTCTACGACGGAACCGCCCGCACAGGCCGCAAACGAGGTGGACTCGATGAACACGCCTGTGACCGACGTTTCGGTTCGCCCAGGCCCGGGTGATGACGAAGCCAAGGGTCCGGTCGAGGAAGCCGAGGGCGTTGAAAGGGCGCTGCGTGACGATGACAACGCGGCGATTCTGAAGGCCCTCCACATCGAGGTGACCGAGGTTGCCGACGGCATGCTCCGCCGCGAACCGAAGCATGGGCATCTCGTCTGGGAACAGGCGAAGAAACGGGGTTGGTTCGAGGCTCACAAGGACGAGTTCGAGCTGGATCCGCTGGAAGAGTTTTACGGGTTGGCCCACACCTTTCTCGATGCCTTCGCGTCGGGCGCGAAGTCC
>JARFRM010000160.1 GCA_029287235.1 Thermoanaerobaculales bacterium | reverse complement strand
TCAGGGTCTGGCGTTGGTACCGATGATCTTCATCCTGCCGCCCCTGGTGCTCCTCATGGTCCAGCTCCACCAGTTCTACGGCTTCCGCGGATTCGAACCGGGTGAGACCGCCCTGCTCCGCGTCGAGCTCGCCGAAACCGGTGGTCCGCGCCCCGACCTCGTCATCGAGATTCCCCGGGGTCTCCACCTCGAGACCCCGGCGGTGTGGGTCCCCTCCCTCGGTGAGTTCAACTGGGAGCTCGCAGCCGATGAGCCCGGCGACTACGAGCTCGGCTTCACCATCGAAGGGGCGACGTCGATCAAGACGGTCAGCGTCACCGACCGTGTCGTCCGTCTGTCGCCCGAGCGGCCGCCGCGCGCCTTTGTGGACCAGCTCGAGTGGCCTTCCGAGCGACCGTTGCCGAGCGACGGGGCAATCCAGCGGATCACGATCGCTTACCCCGAGGCGACCATGGGTCTGTTCGGCTGGAGCTGGGAGTGGAGCTTCGCCTGGATGGTGGTCTTCTTCGTCCTGACCATGGTCTTTGCCTTCGCGCTGAAGAAACCGATGGGAGTGGAGCTGTGAGGGCTCCCTTCGGCCGCGGGTGAAAAGTGAGCGCTCGCTTTGCTCGCTGGTTAGAGGGTGAGAATGTCTGCGCTCCCTTTGGTCGCCGGTCAGAAGACCCATCGCAACAAGTGTTGATCCTTCCAACTCCCCACTCCTAACCTTCTAACCCTCTAACCTTCTAACCCTCTAACCCTCTAAGCCTCTAACCTTCTAACCCTCTAACGTTCTAACCCTCTAACCTTCTAACCCTCTAACCTTCTAACCCCTGACCTTCTAACCCCTGACCTTCTAACCCCTGACCTTCTAACCCCTGACCTTCTAACCCCTGACCTTCTAACCTCCTTAGATCTGACGCTGGACTACTATGGAACTCGTGACTCGATCCAATACCACCACCGGCGCGCTCGCGATCTGTCTCGCGGCCGCGCTGTGGGGTCTCGACGGGGTGGTTCTGACGCCCCGGCTCTCCGCTCTCGCCGTCCCCTTTGTCGTCTTTCTGCTGCACGCCGTGCCCTTCGCCCTCATGCAGCCCGTTCTCTTCGGCTGCTGGCGACGACTCCGCGCCTTTGATCGCCGGACCTGGTTGGTCCTCGCCCTCGTCGCCCTCACCGGCGGGCTCATGGGCACCGTTGCCATCGTCAAGGCGCTCTTCCTGGTCGAGTTCAAACAGCTCAGCGTCGTCGTGCTCCTCCAGAAGCTCCAACCGGTCTTCGCGATTCTGCTTGCGGCCCTGCTGCTCAAGGAGCGTCTGACCGGACGCTTTGTCGCATGGGCGGCCGCCGCCATCGCCGGTGGCTATCTGCTGACCTTCGGGTTTTCACTGCCCGATTTCGAGGGTGGCGACCGAACCCTGTGGGCCGCGTTCTACGCCCTCATCGCCGCGGCCTGCTTCGGCGCCGCGACGGTCTTCGGCAAGCTGCTGCTCGGCAGCGTCGACTTCAAGACCGCCACCTTCGCGCGCTATGGACTGACCTCGGTTCTCGCCCTCGTCTACGCCGTGGTTTCGGGGGCGGGACTGCCCTTCGCCACGGTGAGCCGCGAGGAATGGACCGTCGTGCTCGTGATCTCACTCACCACCGGCTCGGGAGCGATCTTCCTCTACTACTGGGGCCTCACCAGGGTCAAAGCGACGGTGGCGACCATCTGTGAGCTCTGCCTCCCATTGAGCGCGGTCTTGCTCGACTACGTGGTCAACGGATCCAGACTCAGCGCGTGGCAGTGGCTCGGTGGACTGGTGCTCATCGGGTCCATTCTGAGAATTTCGACCATGAAGAGCGTTCCCACCACGCCATCCAGAGGGGAGCGGCACTGAGCCGCGGAGTCGGGCCCCTCTCCAAATGAAAAACTCACCCGAAATGAAAGAACGGCAAGCTGGAAGCTTGCCGCTACAAAGGCACTCGACACATTGTCGGGGCGAGCTTCCAGCTTGCCCTTCAGAGACCTCGATTCTTGGAGTTTCGTCTCTCGTTGTTTCGGCCTGCAAGGTCCTGCACGGCTCAAAGCTGCAGAAAACGACCGCTTGTGGAATTCCGCGGGTGGGCGCCACCCCACGGCGTGACCGTGCTCATGGTGACATGTGGGGCGGCAGCGGAAACAACCTGGGGAGCTCGGCTTCGACAGCGTAAGTGAGCATGGCCCCGGTGGCTTTGAGGGTGATCCACCTCGAGGGCTGTTCGGACTCCGGGACCGCAAGCGTCCGTGGAACGGGAGAGATCCGCACCCACCTCCCCATCCCATCCTGGCGCAACTGGAGCTTCTTGAGAAGACGCCGCCAACCACGTTGGAACCCGACCCCCGCCGCCGCCATGACCGCGAAGATCTCGGCGAGGTCCGTTCTCAGCAGATTCGGGTGACCGAAAGTCGTGAAGTTATTTCCTCGAGAGTCGATGAGCCTCTGCCCGAGCCCATCGACCGCTCGAGTCTCGAGCGCCGGACGTACGCCCCCGCGACTCGCCGCCAGCACCGCTACCGCCGCGATGGAATCGTTCTCCCACCCATCGGTCGCTTCGAACCACGCGAGCCACTCCTGGACCCGCGGGTGCTTCCTCCACCCCAGAACCACCATGGCTTCGAGGGTGCGGGCGGTGAGCTGCGCATCGGGTTCGTCGCTCCTCGGCCGGAGCAGACCACCTTCGCCCGGCGCGGTCTCGAGCAGTCGCTCCGACGCCGCATGCAGCCGCGGATCCTCCGGGTCGGCGCCCCACTGAACCGCGGCCAGTAGCCTCCACCCAGGCCCGCCGTACGGCGCCCACGGGGAGAGGTGGGTCGCCCACTCGCCGTCGGGACGCAGCTCGGCGAGCAGCCCAGCTACCGGTTCGGCGGCATTGGCGCCGCCTCGTGCCCGTCGCACCGCCGGGCTGTCCACAGGACGTCCGACCAGCTCCACCAGGACCCTCCAGTGAAGATTCGGCCGCGTCGGGTCGAGCAGCCAACCGAGGGAGTCTCCCCTCAACGCCTCCCAACCCAGGGTGCACGCTGCCGCATTCGTAGATTCCATGTCCGTCCTCGGGTCAGGGCTCAGGGGTTTCGACGGTAGGGGTTAGGAGTCAGGAGTGAGACGTCGGACGTTGCAACCCATCCCGTGTTGCGTCTCACGTCTCGCCAGCGACGTTACAGCCTCCCCATCCGCTTCTGTTGAATGCTGCTCCGAAGGATGCGGATCTGACCTTCGATCCTCGAAATCCGGCGATTCCGATCCAGAAGTGCCGGCTGATCCTGCAGGTCTGGCTGTTCCGACCTGGTGCTGCGGAGCTTCTTGTCCATTTCGAACTCGAGTTTGATCATCTGGTCGAGAGAGAGTCTCTTGAGACTGTTCGGCGACAACAAGGTGTAGCCGTCGCACACCTGTCGCGCCATTGCGGGCGCCGATCCACCCATGAAACTGCCCATCTCGACCTCCAGACATCCGATCCGCGTCAACTCCATCGTAACGCAGTATCCGATTCATGGATGCCGGGGAGAGACTCGCCGTCACCCGAAAAACGGCGATCACGTCTCTCTCAGGGCCCCATCCACAAGCTCATGCACGCGATCGGCTCGATCGGCGAGCTCGGGGTCATCGGTGATCCAGACCGCCGTCCGTCCCACCGACGCCCGAACCAGCGCCGCACGCCAGCGGTCCCGGCGGCGCACATCCACCCACGGCGCCGGGTGGTCGACCACCACCACCAGGCGGTAGTGCGACACCAGGACCCTCGCCGCCAACACGAGCATCCTGTGGTAGATCGTCAAGGGCGAGCCGTCGACGGCCAGCGGCCGACCGGCCAGGGCCTCCACAACCTCCGCCAGCGAGCAGGCGTCCTGCGCCCCGCCGAGCGCGGCCCGATCCGGTAGTTCGTCACGAAGAGCGCTCAGATTGTGGTCGATCCCACCCTCGAGGAAGGTCTCACCGGGGCTCACGACCGCGACCAGACGATCATCGGGACCGACCGGTCCGCCATCGACGAGTACCTCACCGACCTGTTTCCCCGTCCGGCCGGCGAGGGTGTCCGCCAGCGCCTGCGCCACCTCCCGGTCATCGCAGAGAACCGCCAGCGATTCGCCGGCCCGGAGATCGAGGTCCATGGGCACCGTCGAAGGCAGCCCGGACGAGGACGCTACGATACCTCGGAGGCTCAGCGTACCGCGAACCTCACGAGTCGGCGGACCGATCTTCGATCTCTCCGACCCGGTCGGGACGAACAGCCGCAACCCGAGCTGCCGCGAAGCGATGAGCACCACCGCGGGCGCCAGCCACCCGCCGTTCGCGGTCTCGAGGAAGGCCGGTTCGGCCGCAAATACCGCCGCCCAGCCGACCACTGACACCAGATCGGCGGCGTCGGGGCGTCCGCGACCATCACGTGGCAGCGACCGCGCCGTACCGGCGACCACCGCCCCAAGGGCGAGCCACAGACCGATGGGGCCACGCCAACCGGCCATGGTGATGATGAAAACGGATACGACCAAAAGGATGTAGATGCTCGACCACGGTTCGGTGACCGCACTGCGGCGCACGAATATATGAACGAGTACGACCCCTGCGACCATCAGCGGCGCCCACCTGGGGTCCCACCAGGCACACCAGGGAAGTGCCGCCAGCACAACCGCGTGGTACCATCCGGCGATCGCCACCCATGGGACTTTCATGGAGCGATGGTACCTCAAAGGAACAGAAGATGATCGACTTTGAGCGTTTCGACCTCTATCAGATCGACTCGCTGCTCTCCGAAGACGAGCGCATGGTGCGTGAATCCGTACGCCGGTGGGTCCGGCGGCGGCTGCTCCCCGAGATCGAAGACTGGGCCTGGGAGTGCCGTTTCCCAACCGAACTCGTCCCCGAGATGGCCGAGCTCGGTCTGCTCGGCGCCCCCTACGTCGAGTACGACTTTCCGGGTCTCAATGCCGTCGCCTATGGCCTCATCAACCAGGAACTCGAGGCCGGCGACTCGGGTGTACGCTCCTTCGTCTCGGTCCAGACCTCGCTGGTGATGTTCCCGATCCTCCAGTGGGGCAGCCAGGAGCAGCGGGACCGCTGGATCCCCGCCCTCGGCGCCGGCAAGGCCATCGGCTGTTTTGGTCTCACCGAACCCGATTTCGGCTCCAACCCCGGTGGGATGCGCACCCGAGCGGTCCGCGACGGCGACGACTGGGTGCTCAACGGCGAGAAGGCCTGGATCACCAACGGCGGCATCGCCGATGTCGCGGTGGTCTGGGCACGCACCGAAGACGGCGTTCGCGGTTTCCTCGTCGAGCGCGGCACCGAGGGCTTCGAGACCGTCGAGCACAAGGGAAAGTACTCGCTCAGGGTCTCGGTCACCTCGCAGCTCGTCTTCTCCGACTGCCGAATCCCGGCCGAGAATCTCCTTCCCGGGACAACCGGTCTGAAGAACCCGCTCATGTGCCTCAACCAAGCGCGATACGGGATCGCCTGGGGCGCCCTCGGCTCGGCAATGGCGACTTTCTCGGCCGCTTTGGACTACTCAGCGACCCGCATTCAATTCGGTGGGAAGCCCATCGCCGCCCACCAGATCACCCAGGTCAAGCTCGCCGAGATGTACTCCGAGATCGTCAAGGGCCAGTTGGTTGCCCTCCAGCTCGGCCGGATGAAGGACGACGGGACGCTCCGCCACGAGGCGGTGTCACTTGCCAAGCGCAACAACGTCCAGGTCGCCCGCGACTGCGCCAAAACCGCGCGCGAGATCCACGGCGCCAACGGCATCGTCAACGAGTACCCCATCATGCGCCATCTGATGAACATCGAAACCGTCCACACCTACGAGGGGACGCACGACATCCACACCCTGGTCCTCGGCAACTACCTGACGGGTATTCCTGCGTTCGAGCCGCCGCTCGGGTGATGGGGTTAG
>JARFRM010000053.1 GCA_029287235.1 Thermoanaerobaculales bacterium | reverse complement strand
ATGGGGAACGTGGCACCCATCGGCACCCATCCGGGTGGGCTTTCCACGCCTTAGCCATCGCGGCAGGCACCCATAAGCCATGCCCGTGCTCACTTTCTGTTATAGGACTTCCACCCTTGATGGGTGTCGGGTACACCTGGTCGGTTGCCCGCCCGGGTCTACCCGACACTCATCTGGTATGATCAACGTACGAAATCAAGAAAGACACAGGGGGAGAAATGGCCTTCTCGACTTCCGAATTTCGGTTGCGGTGTCGATGGACCCGCGCTGCAATGGTGGCGATGACCCTGTTGACGATCACGTTGTCGAGCGAGGAGACGCTGGCGCAGGAATCCGCCCTCGTTTTCGATGGTATCGACGACGTGGCAACCGTCCCGAACACCAACCAGTGGCCGATCTTGACTTCGAGCCTGACGGTGGAAATGTGGGTCAGACCCGCCGATCTCTCCGTCAATGAGTACATCGCAATGATTTGGGGAGGCGATCGGTACGGGCTCTCACAGAGGTCCACCGACACGAGTCAACTTGCCTGGACGATCTCACGCGGACCGACCGACTCGGCATTCACCCCGACGGGTGCTCTTGTCGAGGGGCGATGGGACCACTTCGCAGGCACCTACGACGGCGTCACCATGCGCATTTACCAGAACGGAGCTCTCGTCGGTCAGAAAGATCACACCGCACCCGGATCCGTGAATGTGCGCGGAGAACTTCTAATCGGACTGTGGCCAGGCCAGCCCACCTTTGCCGGAACGATCGACGAAGTCAGGCTGTGGCTCAGTGTTCGATCCCAAGAGCAGATCGCTCGTTGGATGGGCAGGCCTCTCACGGGTGACGAACCGGACCTCGTCGGGTACTGGCGTTTTGACGAGGGTTCGGGACAGGTGATCTCGGATTCGAGTCTGATCGACAACGATGGCGTACGCGGGATCACATCGTCGGCCGAACCCGAGGACCCGTCGTGGACGACCGACGCCGCCCCGATCGCATTCTTCTTCGACGGCTTCGAAAGCGGCGACACGTCGGCCTGGACCACTACTCGCTAACCTCGACACCTCCCAATACCGGCGCAGAATGCAAGGCACGAGCGAAGTGATGTGCCGCCGACCTGGCGCGTCCGACGCGCTGTCGCAATTCGTCCGACGAATGGCCTCCCCGACACCCTTCCACCCTTTCACGAGATGCATGAAACCTTCCCTCGAATGTGCTCGTAGGTTCCGTCGAGTGTCGTATCGGCGGGGAGGTGGGATTGCGGCCAGCTTTGGGGCTTACCGGGGTTTTCTTACTGGTGATGGCGGCAACATCATCGGCCGATCATGCAGCGAAGGTCCACTCCGTCGCCAACGAAGGGTTCCTGATCGACAACGAGCCCCGAATTCATGTCCACCCTGCGGGCGCAGGGATCGTTCGATCAATCGGAAACCTCGGTATCAAAGGGAAACTCATGCTGCCTTCTCAACTCAGACCGCTCCTCGCCGTTGGCCTCATTCTGATGTGCACCCCGACGTTCGCGCAGACGAATGAACCCTCACCGTCCACCTGGATTGACATCGAGGAAACCGCCCTCACCCTCGTGGAACAGGAGAAATTCGACGAGGCGCTGGCCCTTGTCGAGCAGCTCGCACCGAAGCTTCAGGATCGTGGGTTCGAGGTCTCAGACTTGACCTTGAACATCCTCTTCGAGGCCGGGCGCACCGAAGAGGCATTGACCGTCTGGGAAAAGGGCCTCGATGAAGGCTATTTCTACTTTGTGATCCCCCGGTCGGACACCTTTGACGGCGTCCGCAGGGATGAGCGGTTCCGGAAGCTCGTGGCCAGGAACAACCGGCTGCGCGAGATGGCCCAGCGTGAGTCCAAGCCGACGTACCAGGTGATCAAACCGGCGTCCTTTTCACCGGATTCCTCCTACCCCCTGGTGATGATCATCCACGGCGGCAACCAAAGCATCGTCAAGGCCATGGAACGTTGGGACCCGACGGCGATCGGCGACGATGTGATCATCGCCTATGTCCAGTCCGGTTGGCGGGCCGACACAAAGGGTTATCGCTGGAATCTCGGCGGAGTCGATATCTACAGTTTGCCTACGGCACAGGATGAGGTCATTGGCCTGTACCGGGAGATCGTCGAGAAATACCCTGTGGACACAAGTCAAGTGACCCTTGCCGGGTTCTCCCAGGGAGGCAACCTCGCCCTCGTCATGGCAGCCGAAGGAACCATCCCAGCCAGAGGATTCATCGCAGGCTGTCCCGCCATCAGGACTCCCCTTTCGCTCGAGACCGCTCGAGCCGCTGCCGCTCGCGGCCTCCGGGGGACGATCTTTGTCGGGGCCGACGACTGGACCGCCGCGCCGGCCGAGACCACCGCCGCCAACTTCGAACAAGCGGGAAATCCCCTGAACCACATCGTCGCGGAGGGCAAAGGACACGAGTTTCCCGACAACTTCGACGAAATGCTGCGCGAATCGATCAAGCAGATCTATCAATAGCCGGATGGATGGGTGCCACTGATCAGAAAGGTGCCGGGCACACTATTATGGTATAGCGTTGACCCTTCGTCCTTCAATCAGCCATCTCGCCATCGAGTCGATTGACCTGCTTCTAAAGGTTCCAGGTTCATACATTCGGTGATTCTCGGTAGAATCCCGTCAGAGGTTCGAGATGCCGAGAGCACCGAGGGTTTTCGTCGAGGGCGGGATCTACCACGTCTACAACCGGGTCACACGGGGCGAGCGGGTTTTTGCCGAGGACGGCGCTGCTCAGCGGCTCGTCGATGTGATGCGCGAGATCAAGCAGCGAGACGGGCTGGTGGTCCTCGCATGGTGTGTCATGTCGAACCACACCCACCTCGCCGCCCGCTGCACTTCGGCGCCGCTGTGGAGGTCGACGCCATCCTTGCTGGTCCTCGATCTTCCGATCGGGACCAAAACGGCAGCCGAGGGATAGGAAATTCCTTTCGTTCAGCGCCAGCCTAGCGCGGGGTTGAGGCGCATATTCGGGGCCCAAGATGGGCTCGCATGCCCCGAGCGGTCACCTATACGGCAGAATCCGGCGGTCGGGAGAGTCCGTCCCAGGGCAACACGCTCCGAACCCCGGCTCCGCGTCCGACCGCAGCCTCCATAAGCACACTCTGCACGGACGGCTGCGGCCGAGATGGAGTCAGGAGATGGCGGGGAAGGTCGCCGCGCCTGGCGGGCCGCGAGGAGATCGCGCTTTGGTCTTCGCGAGATGCCTCAGAATCGCGTCGACCACGTCGTGCTCGGTGATGAACGCGAT